>CAZAFB010000005.1:0-91994 GCA_964484505.1 uncultured Bdellovibrionales bacterium | reverse complement strand
TCCCAATAAACCTCCTTGGCGTCCAAACTGCTAACCAGCAGTCATAAATAATTCTCTTAATAAAGAACAACAAACTTTTTTCCTAATCTGAAACCGCTAACCGATAAGTTGAACGGTTTCGGAAAGGGAGGCGAGTTTGTTTAGTCTGAAGGAACTTGTTGCGATGTCTTTTGCTTATTCATCGTAACGCTGTATTATACAGTATTTTGAACAATACGTCAATAATAATGCACAATAATTTAGATAAAAATAATAAAAAAGCTTAAAATAGGCAAAATATGATGATAAAATGATGAAAAAAATTGTTGACAATATGGCAAAATAGTGATAAAATGGAGACAAAGTATGGAGAAAATAAACAAAATATTGGGCAATTTCTCGTTTTCCGAAGCAGAGGCGCAGTTATATGCTGCCGCTTTGAAACTGAAAAAAGCCACTGTTTCCCAAATAGCCGAAAAAGCTGGTATGGGAAGGACGGCGGCATATTTCCACATCAAAAACCTCATCAAACGCGGGATCTTTAGACAAGCGAAAAAAGGCAAGAAAATCATCATCTCGCCGATCGAACCATCCGAGCTGGCAGAAATTTTGCAGCGTGAAGTCGGCGATTTCAAAACACTTATCCCTCAAATGGAGGCACTAAGCAGAATAGAGAATGAAATTCCCCAGGTCGAGATCATGGAATCAAATGCGGCATTCAAAAAAATATATGATGAAGTGACCAATATGCCTGTCGGATCGTCGTGGAAAGTCATGGAAGACCGCGTCGGAGCGAATGCTGAATTGAAGCTGCTGGACAATGAATATTGGACATATTTTTTCTCACAGATGTCCAAGCGCAGAATTTTGACAAAGGCGATATTCACTCAGGAACTATTGGCTGAAACCAACAGAGGAATGACTCCTGACAATTATCAAACATTGAAAAACAGAAGGTGGGATATCCGCACACTACCAGAAGAAAAACTTCCCATGAAAGGATTGTTTGTGCTTTATAACGACAAAATATCTTTTCTGTTTCCCGATATCAAACTAACGATAACAATCAAACACGGCGCCTTGTTTCATCTGATCGACACAATGTTTGAAACCATATTTGCTTTTGCGGAAAAAGTGGAAAATCCCTGGGATGCGTTCGTGGGGAAGATTGAAAATAAAAAAGACAAAGCAAAACCGCAAAAAGCGACGGAGGAAGATATATACTACTGAGACATATGCAATGGAAAATACCAAAAAACACTGATAAATATTATTGGACGCAGCATGTGGTGGGGAAGATGCACCATTATGGATTATCCGAGCAGAAAGTGTTGGGGGTGATTCGTCGTCCCAAGAGAATCGAAACAGGAATCGCGCCGGACACGGTGGCGGTGATGCAACCTGCAGGCATGATGAAATATGATAACGAAAACAAGAAAGAAAGTTGGAAGCAGGAGATTTGGGTGATGTACCAAATAAAAACTAACAACTTACAACTTACAACTGACAACAAATTCACCTCTAAAAATAAAGCATTACAAAAGCTCCAAGCCTCAATAAACTCCAAGAAAAAAATTACGATTATTTCCGCGTGGAGGTTTCCGGGAGTGAGTCCCCAGAAAGATCCGATTCCGGCGGAAATTTGGCGAGAAATTGAAGAACTATACGCTAATAATCACGAATTGAAGGCGAATTTTCACGAATAAAAAACGATGAAAGCCGACGGTGTTCTGTCGGCTTTTTTGTTGACTAGTCGTTGAGGTATATTACCTCCGGACCGTTGGTCACCTTTAGGGGTATTGATTTTTTCGGGTTCTCTTTAGCTTTTTTAAACAACGCTGAAATTTCCTCATCACTCTTGCCGTCCTGTTTGAGGATAATCCTTGCGATTTCAAAAGCATTAGTATCTCTGAGTCTGGTGCAGCCATGAGAAACCCTTTTGCCTATGGAATTTGGGCTGGTGGTGGTATGGATTCCCAAGCTTGAATTGTATAGTCCTGAGAGTGCATTATGGAAGCCAATGAACATCTTTAATTTTCCCAAGGGGTTCCCTTTTGAATTTGGCGGATAATAATCTTTCAATTTCCGCCCTTTTTCCAAGGCCTCCTTTTTTGTGTCAGCCGTTGGGCGATATTCCGGGTTAAGAACGATTTTGTGAATCACGCCTTTTCTGCCGAATGGCAGTTTCGTTGAGTTTTTGGGAGAAGCTGTTGCAGCTCGATATGGCCAATATTCTTCGTCCGATTGATTTTCAAAAACCCTAACTTCGCGAGATTTAACTCCAACTTCGATCCGGGCTATTTTTTTCGGCCCAATCTCGTTTATTTCGGTAACGGCGGTTGCATGGGATGACCAAAACAATACCACTAATAGGCAATAGAAAAGAACTCTTTGCATAGCGCGTTCCTCCTTAGGAATATAATCATTGCAAATCATAAAATAATACTTACAAAACCGGCATTTGTCAACATTGATATTTTCCTGTATAATTGAACTAATAGCTATGGGGGAATGTAGTAAATGTTAAATAATAAATAGTACAAAAACTATGGAAGAGACAAACCAGGGGCAACAAGCAGCTCCAACCGTGGACAAGGCGGATGCGGAAAAGAACAAGGCAATGGCTATCGTGGGATATATCATCCCGATCCTGTTTTTCATCCCGTTGGTAACGGATGCTAAAAACAGCGTATTTGCCAAGTTTCATGCAAATCAGCAACTCAATTTGTTGTTGGCTTGCATTGCAGTAAACGTAGTTGGAACCATAATTCCTTTTCTCGGCTGGTTTATTATCTTGCCTATCGGTACGATTATTTTGATTGTTTTGGCTATTATGGGAATCATCAATGGAGCAAAGGGCGAAATGAAAAAACTCCCGATTATCGGAGGATTCGAATTGATCAAATAGTCGCAAAAAAATCTTTCAGATTTATTTGCGCGCGGACTTTTACGGAATTGACGCAGAATAATGCGGAAAATCGAAGAGTTTAGCTTATTATTTTTCAGATTGTTTTAGCGGGTGGCCTTTAATGGTTGCCCGTTTTGGTTTATTATGGAAATATATTATGAGAATAAAGCGACTCGAATGACTCGAATGGACACTCGAATGACTCGAATGGACATGCGGCATTAATGAGCCGAATAATTATGGATAAGAAAACAAAGATCGTTGCAACACTTGGTTTAGTTTCTGACACCGAAGAAGTATTGAGGAAAATGATCGATTCGGGGATGAATGTGGGAAGGTTAAATTTTTCGCACGGGTCGTATGAATGGCATGGCAATATCATCAAGGTTTTGCGAGAGCTATCAGAGGAAACTGGACAACCGATCGGAATCCTGGCGGACTTGCAAGGACCGCGTATCAGGACGGCAGTAGAGTCCGATGTTGAAATTGCGTCTGGCGAGCTTGTGTTGGTTAGTGATGTTGCCAAGTCGCCAAATTTTCAACTACCAATTTTCAATTTTCAAACAATTTCCAATGACAAAATTTCAAATGATCAAAAAATATTATTAGACGTCGCAAACATAACGGATGACATAGAAGTTGGACATGAAATACTGATCGAGGACGGGACTATCAAAGTTGTTGTAAAAGAAAAGAATGAAGGTGTGTTGCTTTGTGAGGTTATTGATGGTGGAACAGTTAAAAATCACAAAGGGGTGAATATTCCCGATGCGATGCTGCATATCGATCCAGTGACGGAAAAAGATGAAAATGATTTGGAATTCGCGCTCAAGGCCGGTGTTGATTTTGTGGCGCTTTCTTTCGTGAGCGATGGTAAGGATATTGAAAATTTGCGTAATCGCATGAAAAAAGTTTTGGGGAGAGAGGATAATTTACCTCAAATAATTGCCAAAATCGAAAGAAAAGAGGCAATCAAGAATTTGGATGATATCATTGAACATACTGATGCAGTCATGGTGGCGCGCGGCGATTTGGGTATCGAAATGGATGGTACTAAAGTAGCGGTCTTGCAAAAGGAGATTATCAGGAAATGTTTGAGCAACATGAAACCGGTTATTGTGGCAACTCAAATGCTCAATTCCATGATTGAGAATCCGCGTCCGACACGTGCGGAAGTTTCCGATGTTACCAATGCGGTTATTGATCATGCGGACGCAGTGATGCTCTCAGGTGAATCTGCCAGCGGCAAATATCCGGTGGAAAGCGTTGATGCTATGGCTAAAATTATTCGCAATACGGAAGAATCACCGTTTGATGACGTGGTAAAGCCGCTTTCTTTGGAGTGTAAATCAGATTTTGCTTGCTTGGTAAAAGGAGCCTATGAGCTTGCCAAAAGCAGCACCGCTTCGGCGATTATGCTAGCTAGTGTTAGTGGATATACTGCTCGTCTCATGTCCCATTTTCGTCCAGAACAACAAATGCTGGTCGTGACCAACAACATACTTACTTATAGGCAATTAGCTTTGGTTTGGGGTGTGAAACCTTTCATGACCGAAGAAGAAAATCTTCTATCCGCAATTGAATTTCTTACCCAAACGAGCAAAACAAGCGGCCTCTTGAAAGATGGCCAGAATGCTGTTATCATACTCGGCAGTGTTCCCGGGGGCGAAAGAATGCAATTGGTGGGTGTAAAGAAAGTGTGAAGGAGGAGTCGCATAGCGGTTTAGTGCACCACCTTGGAAAGGTGGCATATCCGAAAGGGTATCGGAGGTTCGAATCCTCTCTCCTCCGCCAAGTTTTACATTCAGCGAAATTGAAAGATGTTGCCTCGGCGCAAAGCGCCTCGGCATGGTATTTTTCCGCAATTTTGAAGGCATTTTTGAAATCCAAAAACAAAGTGCGGTCGGCAATGCGGAAGTTCGAACCAATCTTTTTGAGAAAATCCCGAATCCTTTCGGGATTTTCTTGTTGAGCGTATTTTTCGGCTTGGTTGGCGTCTTTTAGAAAGGCAATGGCAAGTTCGAACCGATTATTGCTCTTTCGCCCAAAAGCAGTGATTTTTTCTTCCAAATCTTTTTTAGCGAGAATGAGCTTGTGCTTTTTAGCGGTATATTCCGCTTGCGACAAATTGCCGTCCAGTTGTAAATCAAGCAAACGATCAAGTTTTGTTTCTATCTCCACAAGCTCATTTCTCGCTTTTTGGGCGAAAGAGCTTTCCGCTTGGGCAATTTTCATTTTTTCGTTTTCAAAATAATTGATTGAAGCGTTTGCCCAAGCGGAAGACAAAGAAACTTTTTTGATTTCTTCTTTTATTTGAGAAGTGATGATTTCTTCACGAACATATTTTTGCTCACAAGGATTTTTTCGTTTCGTGCATCGCAAATAATTATGTCCCTTTTGCGTTTCGGTGGTGATAAAGCAACCACACTCTCCGCAACGGAAAAATCCTCTATACACATAAGGTTTCAATTTTGGCGATTTCGGTTTACTCTTGTTCGCCATCACTTCTTGGCATAAATCAAAAAGTTTCTTTGTGATAATCGGTTCATGCTTTCCGTCGTACAATTCGCCGTTATATTCAATCATTCCATAATAGATTTTATTTTTCAGCATATACTGATAATTTGAGACGGAAAGCATTTTGCCTTTCTTGCCAACCAAGCCCAAGGAATTGATAATCTTTCGGATTTGAGCGAGGGGATATTCGCCAGTTGAGTACATTTCAAAAGCCCGCTTGATATACTTTGCCTTTTCCTTATCAACAGCGATACAGTGGGCGTTTTTATCGTTCAGATAGCCAAGTGGCGCCCAAGCGGGCCATATTCCATTTCGCAATTTCTGGCGAATACCCCTCTTTATATTTTCCGAAAGATTATCCACATAGTATTTTGATTGCCCAAAAGCGATAGACAACATAAATTTTCCCTGCGGTGTCGGATCAAACCAAAAAGTTGGAAATTTTAGCGTGGTAATTTTGCCAGTATCTACCAAGTAAATTATTCGCCCGCCGTCTATGGAATTGCGAGCCAAGCGGTCAGGGTGCCACGCTAAAATTCCCTCGGCTTCATTTTTCTCTATGCTCGCCACCATTTCGTTAAAAATCTCACGACCCGGCTCTTTGGCGGTTTTGCTTTCCACAAATTCACGGACGATATTCAATCCCTCTTTTTTGGCATATTCCCGCAACTCAAACATTTGTGCCTCTATGGAAAGCACTTGTCGCTCTGGCTCGTCCGTGGATTTACGGGCATAGAGAAAAATCTTTTTGGTTTGTAAATTTATATTGTCCATATTGTTTTTAAATTAGTTTTTGGGTAATCAAAGAAAAATACGCTCAACCTTTCGCTGAAAGCGAAAGAAAAAAGATTGGTTTGCAAAATTTCATTTTGCCCGTGCTTCGCACGGCGAACTTCCGCATTGCCGACCGCACTTTGTTTTTGGATTTCAAAAATGCCTTCAAAATTGCGGAAAAATACCATGCCGAGGCGCTTTGCGCCGAGGCAACATCTTTCAATTTCGCTGAATGTAAAACTTGGCGGTGTTTTTTGAACGAAGTTCGAACATTTTTTGAGCAAAACCCCCAATAAGGAAGCCAGCCCCACCGTCGCTCGGAAACCTCGCCACCCCGCAAAAAAGTTTTCTTCACATTTTTTAATTTGCGCGCGCCGATTTTTTTCTTCTAAAAGGAAAAGAAAACTTTTGTGCGGGGTTCTGCTCTTAACGAGCAGGACGGCGGGGCTGTCCACAATTTGATTTCGCTCGGGCGTGGCGGAATTCCCCCCAAACCCCCCTTCCGCCACGCCCTCGCTTGGACGATTCTTTTTTTCGGCGGAATTTGAGGCTGTATTTTGCAAAGCAAAATGCGCCACCAAAAGAGTTGTTGCCCTTGACCCACCCAACCCATTCGCGGGCAACGCTAAGGAACTCCCTAATTTTGTTTGACTAAATCCTAAAAATTTCATATACTAACTATTGATAAGTGATAATTTTGATACTATACAACTATCATAGTAAAACTATACGAATATGTCAAACGAAAAATCCACAATTGGCGACAACATAAAGAAATACCGAAACAAGCTCGGCATTTCGCAAGATCAGCTTTCAAAGAAAGCGGATTTGGCTTTTCATACGATTGCCAAAATTGAAGCTGGCTCTACCCCCAACCCGACCATTGATACAGTTAAAAAAATTGCGGACGCACTTGGCGTTTCGCTTGATGTTTTAATGAAATAAAAATATGGCACTATTCAAAATCAACAATTCAACAGTCAAAAAATTAGTTGCTCGCGACCTCGATCTAGAGCGTAATCTTCAAGTTATTTTTGAAGCAAACTTGGAAGAGATTTTGAATATTATTTTTCTTGCCCACGAATACTCAACAAGTTTTGGCGGCAGGATTGATACGCTCGGCATAGATAAAAACGGCTCGCCTTGCATTATCGAGTACAAGAAAAATCAGAACGACAATGTTATCAATCAAGGGCTTTCATATTTGCGCTGGCTTCTTGATCACAAAGCTGATTTTGAAATTTTGTGCCAAAACAAAAAAATAGATATTGAGATTGACTGGGATTCTCCTCGCGTTATTTGTATTGCTGAAAGTTACAACAAATTTGACCTTGATACAGCAGACATTCTTCCGATCAATGTTGAGCTTTTGCGATACCGAATTTATGACGAGGATATTTTATATGTTGAGCCAGAGAATTATCAAAAAGTTAGAATTTCTACATCGGGCATAGTTAGAAAAGCAAAGCAAGACAAAGAAAAAACCGAACGATTGCAAAAAACATATTCTATTGACGATCACCTTGCTGGAATTGATAAGCAAACTATCGAGCTATTCCAAACTTTACGGGAAAAAATATTGTCGTTAGACGAGAATATTATTGAAGAAGCGAAGGCAAAATATATCGCTTATAAAACATCAACAAATTTTACCGATATTGTTGTTAAACAATACGGACTTAAAATTTTTCTGAATGTAAAAAGCGGGCAACTTAATGACCCGAAAAGTTTGGCTCGTGATTTAACGAAACCAAAAAGGATTGGGCATTGGGGTAATGGCGATTATGAGGTGAAACTTGAAAAAGAAGACGAGCTTGAAGCTGTTTTTGCGCTTATCAAACAAAGTTATGATTTGAACAAATAAAACTATGGAAAATACTTTTGAAAAAATATTGAAAGACGGCGAGCGAAAGGGATATTTTCGCGTTTTGAACGACGGCGCAAAAATTGAATATCTGCCGTCGGGACACAAAGAAAATCTAAATGACCCCGAAGAAAAGGTTCGCGCCGAATACTTTTTTGATCTGCTTGAAAAATATCACTACCCCGCCGAACGAATAGAACTTGAAACAGAAATGCCTGCTCGCGTGCCTCGTTTTTTTGCGGACATTGTTATTTATGAGGACGACGCAAAAAAGAAACCTTATATCGTTGTTGAGTGTAAAAAAGACGGCATTTCTGACGCAGAATTTGAACAAGCAACCAAGCAAGCAATCGGAAACGCTCGCGTGCTACACGCTCCGTTTGCGATTTGTGTTGCGGGTAATACCCGCCGAGCAATGGAAACCGCCGAATGGAACGACAAAGAGCCAGAAAAAGCGACTATTACAGACATTCCTATTTCCTATGGAAAAATTGAAGAATATCGTTTCAAAAAAGGCGATCCCGATTGGGATTTGAAAACACTTGATAAATCAGAACTAAAGCGAGCGTTGGAAAAATCACAAAATACGCTTTGGGCGGGTGGCAAGAGAAATCCAACCGTCGCTTTTGATGAACTTTGCAAAATTATTTTCGTAAAAATTCGCGATGAAAAGCGCGGACGAAAAACTGGCGACTATTACGATTTTCAAATTAAAACACACGAAAAAGCCGAAAGCGTTTATAAAAGATTAGACGCTATTTATCAAGAAGCGAAACAAAAAGACCCCGAAGTTTTTAAGGAAAGTTTGAAAATTGAACCCGAAGAACTTTATACCGTCGTTGGACACTTGCAAAGTATTTCTCTAAATAAAACCGATCTTGATGTCAAAGGCGTTGCTTTTGAACAATTCATGGAAGGATTTTTCAAAGGTATAAGCGGACAATATTTTACTCCGCGCGAAATTGTGAGCTTCGCCGTTAGAATGATGAATATAAATAATGATGACCTTGTACTTGACCCCGCTTGCGGTAGTGGTGGATTTCTTTTGCACGCCCTTGATGAAGTAAGAAATCAATCGGAAAAATTTAATGAAAATGATGAGGCGGAAAAATATCGCTTTTGGCACGACTTCGCCCAAAATAATCTTTTCGGCATTGAGATAAATGATTCAATCGCTCGCGTCGCCAAAATGAACATGATTATTCACGATGACGGACACACAAATGTCATAGGTTTTGACGCATTGGAAGATGTGGGCAAAATGACCGAGAAAAATCGCGGTTTTGAAAAAAATCATTTTGATGTAATTGTTACCAATCCGCCGTTTGGTGCGAATGTGAAGCGAAGCGAACACTCGTATCTTGAAAAATTTGTGCTTGGGCAAAACGGTAAGAAAACCCGCGATAATCAAAAGACCGAGATTTTGTTTATTGAGCGCTGTATTGAATTTCTAAAGCCCGGAACGGGCCAAATGGCAATCGTTTTGCCAGACGGAGTTTTGACCAACTCGTCGCTTCAGTATGTCCGTGATTTTATAATGGAACGAACGCAAATTTTGGCGGTTGTTTCGCTTCCGCAATTCGCTTTTGCGCATTTCGGCGCGGGAGTAAAGTCGTCAATTATGTTTGTCCGTAGAAAAGGAGAAAAAGAAAAGTTGGGGAAATACAAAATATTTATGGCAATCGCTGATCATGTGGGTTATGAAGCCACGGGAAAACGCGACCCGCAAAATGATTTACTTAAAATCCATGAAGAATATGAAAAAATCAAATAAAAATAATGGCGTAGATGTGCCAGAAATATTTTTCGTCGGGAGCGACGAATTGCAGGATCGTTTTGACCCTTTCTTTTATCGTCCTGTTTTCAAGAAATTGCTTGAAGTAATAGCGAATAACAAAACGGCAAAAATTACACTCAAAGAAGCAATAACAAGTTCCTTTGCTGGAGAATGGGGCGAAGACCCGATTGATTTTGAACCAAATCCAGATTACGAGCTTTGTTATGTAGTGAGAAATACAAACTTTCATAATGATTTTAATCTTGATTTTTCAGATGTTGCGCAACGCTACATTAAAAAATCAAAGGCGGAAAAAATTGCTCTCAAAAAAGGCGACATTTTGATCGAAAAATCAGGCGGTAGTCCAATTCAACCAGTCGGACGTGTTGCCTTAGTTGATGACTTGCCTTTTGATAAACCTGTTGTGTTTAGCAATTTTTTACAAAAAATGGAGATCAATAAAGAATTGTTTTTGCCCGAATACATTTTTGTTTATTTGCAAGCCCTTTATAAGGCGGGATATATGGATTTTATCCAAAATCAAACAACGGGAATTAAAAATTTGCGATTAGATGATTTTTTCAAAATCTTGATTATCAAACCAAGTATTGCCGAACAAAAGAAAGTCGCGTTGAAAGCGATTGAAAGCAGAGAAGAAGCAAAGGGCTTGCTTGAAAAGGCAAAAACAATTCTTGCTTCAATAGATAAATTTGTGCTTGGCGAGTTGGGAATCGAAATCGAGAGAGAGAGAGAGAGAGGAAGTCGCGTTCGCGATAACAAGCGACGAAATTGAAGGCAGAATTGATCCATTTTTCTACAAACCATATTTCAAAACTTTGCAGAGAGCGATTGAAAGTAAGAATTATTCCGAGCTTGGCGAGTTGGTAGAATTTGCAAAAGAAACATGGGATCAAAAAAGTATTTTTGACGATCAATTTCCGTATATTGAAATTAGCAACATTGATACATCAAACGGCGAAATCGCAAAAACTGATTTTGTGCCAGTCGCAGAAGCTCCCAGTAGGGCAAAAATGGTCGTGAGAGAGGGCGACATAATCGTTTCCACCACCAGACCGAACAGAGGCGCGATAACGCCAATTTCAAAGGAACAGGACGGATTTATTGCTTCAACGGGTTTTGCGATTTTGCGAGATTTGAAAAATAGCAAAGTTTTGAAAGATTATTTGTTTGTCGCCTTGCGGACGAGTTTGTCATTACGACAAATGGAGCAACGAACGACTGGCGGAAATTATCCCGCCATAACAACGGAAGATTTGAGGAAAATTAAAATCGTTGTGCCAGAATTGAAAACGCAAGAAAAAATTGTCGCGGGGGTGAAAACGATTTATAATAAAGCAAGGAATTTGCGCCAAGAAGCCGAAACCGTAATCGCCGAGGCGCAAAAACAGACGGCAGAGATGATTTTCGCTTAAATATGTTAAAATAAACAGGTCGAGTATTTTAACAAGCTCAAATTATTAATAATTTATTAAAAAATAAAAATATGAAAAACAAAATTTTAATGGCTGGCGTGTTGGCGATAACATTCGCCCTTGCCGGCAATGCCTACGCTGTGGGTCAAAACAGCAACACCGGAACGGCTGGAACCGGCAATCAAGTCCAGCAACAGACACAAACCGCCAATCAAGGCGAAGCAAATCAAATTCAAACACAAAACAGCGAGCAAACGCAAAGCGGAACCGCCAGCCAGACAGGAACAGGCGCGGGAACGCAAACTCAACAGCAAACGCAACAAAAGTTGCAGGACGGAACAGAAACGGGCAACCAAGTCCAAAATCAGAACCAAGTAAAAAATCAAGGCGAAGCAAATCAAATTCAAACTAACGAACAAAGCGGAACGCAAAACGGAAATAAAACGGGTTCGGCTGTGGCGGAGCAGAGAAGAAGCAAAGTTGCCAACGCTGTGCAGGAAATGTTGCAAGTGGCGGATAGAAACGGCGGTATCGGCCAGCAGGTGAAAACTATCGCCCAGACTCAAACGCAAAATCAGGAAAAACTGGAAGCCAGTTTGCAAAAAGTCCAAAGTCGAAGCGGTTTTGCCAAGTTTTTTGTCGGACCGAATTATGGCGAGATAAATAATGCTAAAAAAATATTGGAACAAAACAAAGAGAAGATCAAACAGTTGAATCAAATTAAAAATCAACTCGCCAATCAAGGCGACGCGCAAAACTTGACCCAGCAAATCCAAACATTGGAACAAGCTAATTTGGAAATTGAAAATTCTTTGGGAACAGCGCAAAAAGGATTTAGCTTGTTTGGTTGGATGTTTAGAATGTTTTCTAACTAATTTTCAGGTGGCGCGCCAATGAAATTGGCACAGCCTCAAATTCCGCCGAAAAAAAGAATCGTCCAAGCGAGGGCGTGGCGGAAGGGGGGTTTGGGGGGAATTCCGCCACGCCCGAGCGAAATCAAATTGTGGACAGCCCCGCCGTCCTGCTCGTTAAGAGCAGAACCCCGCACAAAAGTTTTCTTTTCCTTTTAGAAGAAAAAAATCGGCGCGCGCAAATTAAAAAATGTGAAGAAAACTTTTTTGCGGGGTGGCGAGGTTTCCGAGCGACGGTGGGGCTGGCTTCCTTATTGGGGGTTTTGCTCAAAAAATGTTCGAACTTCGTTCAAAAAACACCGCTGTTAATTTAACGCATGTTCGTTAGGTCATTCGACCTGACGCCCGATCGGATGATCGGGCAAATCCTCTCTCCTCCGCATTTGGCGCACAACGATGTGCATGGACTTGCAAGGATGCTCTTACTATCAAGCAAAAAGAAAGGAGAATACCATGTCGACAGAATACGAATTTGTTGAAAGAGTCCCTCTTTGCCCGAGATGTGCCAATCCTGTTAATGATGATGGTGAATGCCCAAGTTGCCACTATATCAGTCCATCATCCAAAAAAAGGTCATGAAACATGCCGAAAAGCGGAACAGCGTAGTTCCGCTTATTTTTTAGTATTGCCATATCAGAAAAAATGCTTCATTATGAGGTTGGTTGAAATTTTCTTGTTTTTGAAGAGTAATAAAATGCAATAACAATACGGGAATAATGCGATCGGATGTCGAAGAAGTAAAATCAAGACTTAATATCGTCGATGTGGTCGGCGAATATGTGCGCCTTACGAAGGCAGGGGCAAACTGGAAAGGCCTCTGTCCTTTTCATCATGAAAAGAGCCCTTCTTTTATGGTGCACGAGGAAAAACAGATATTTCATTGTTTCGGTTGCCAAAAAGGCGGCGATGTTCTTTCTTTCATTATGGAAATAGAAGGCTTGGAATTTCGCGAAGCGCTCAAAACGCTTGCTGAAAGGGCTGGTGTGCAACTTAGCAGTCATGTGCCGCAGCAAAAAACTGACGACAAAAAGAAAATCCTGGAAATACTTGAACTGGCTACCAAATTTTATGAAGTACAGCTTTGGAAGGGTTCCGGCAAAGAAAAGGTCATGGGTTATCTGCGCGAGCGGGGCCTTAATGAAGAAAGCATTCGCAATTTTCGTCTGGGGTTTGCACCAGGTGGTTGGCGCAATGTGCTTAATTTTCTTGTTGAACGAGGATATGAGACGGAAGATATTGAAAGGGCTGGTCTTATAATACGTAAAACCAACGAAACTAACAGCCATAAGTCAGAAAACAGTTTTTATGATCGTTTTAGGAATCGCATCATGTTCCCGATTTGTGACGGGATGGGCAAGGTGATCGGCTATAGTGCCCGCGTAGCGCCGGGAGACGATGAATCACAAGCAAAATATATCAATACACCGGAAACTAGCGTTTATCACAAAAGCGATGTGCTCTATGGTTTGCATCTGGCCAAACAGTCTATCAAACATAAGGATGCTGTGCTGCTGGTGGAAGGTAACATGGATGTAATTGCTTCACATCAAGCAGGACTCAATAATACGGTAGCAGTTTCCGGAACTGCTTTAACTTCGCAGCAAATCGATATTCTCAAAAGATATGCCAAAAACATTCAGATGCTTTTTGACATGGATAGTGCTGGAAATCAGGCTTTAAAGCGCAGCGCTGATCTGGCGTTCGCTAAAGATGTGGAAGTATCGGTGGTGCGTTTGGGTGAAGGAAAGGATGCGGCTGATGTGGTGCAAAAAGATGCTTCCAAATTGGTTTCGGCCGTAGAGGCAGCAATGCCAGCAATGGAATATTTTTTTCAAGCGGCTGTTTCGGAATATGATTTGAAAGACCCACAACAAAAAAAACAGTTCGTACGGGAGTTGGGACAGCATGTGTCAAACATGGAAAATCAGATTGAAAAAATGCACTGGGTAAAAAAAATAGCCCATGAAATAGATTCCACAGAAGAGACTGTGTTGGAAATAATCACTTCATTAAAAGAGCGCAACCCTTATCGTCACGAGGAAAAAAACGAAGTTGCTACCGCGGATAATTCATTTGCCCAGCGCAGTGATATAGTTAGGGATAAGTTGGTCGGATTGATTATCGGTGATAAAGAAATTTGGCAGTGGTGCGCCCAGGAATATGCTGAGGAGTCGTATGTTGCAGAAGATCCTTTTTTGAAGATGCTTTTTGCGGCAGGTGGCAAAAATAATTATGATCTGGAACAACTCCTTTTTTCTATCGAAGAAGAAGCGCTTCGCAGCAAACTCGCCAAATTGGCTTTTGAGGGCAAATATCAGTTTGAAAATGGTGAACTGGCGACAGAGAGCAGCAGTGAGGAAATCAGGGAGCAAGTGAGGCAATATATGGCGCAATTCATCAAAGAATTGCAAAAACGTAAATTGCGTAGTATCATTAGAGATATCAAAAAAGCCGAACAGTCAGGCGATAAGGGGCTGCTCGGAGAATTAATGAGCGAGTTTACAAAACTTTCTCAAGAATTAACTTAAGCTGGAGACTGGGAATATCCCAGTTTTTGGCTGTTGCATGCGTCCACTATGAAAAAGGTGACAAAAAAGAAAGTCGCTAAGAAGCCGGTTGCGAAGAAAGTCGCGCCGAAAAAGAAAGTGCAACCCAAAAAGGGTGCTAAAGTTTTACGCGCCAAAAAAGCTGCTCCGAAGAAGCAGATTAAAAAAATTATAAAAAGCGCGAAAGGCAAGACCGCTTCTGCTGCAAAAGCTAAAATTCAAAAGAAAAAGGTTGTGGTCAAAAAAACCGCTCCCCAAAAAACTTCCAAAACTGTTGCAAAAAAAATCGTCACTCCAACCAAGAAATCTTCCCAAAAAGAGAAGCCAATTACAGAAACTATTGAAGAACAGGAGGTAGAGGTAGTGAGTACTGCTGAATTGATTGCGGGTATTATTGAGCGCGGCAAGCAACGCGGTTTCGTTACGGAAGATGAGATTATCCATCTAATTCCAGATGTCGAAGAAGAAGTGGCTGAATTGGAAAACTTATATGAGAAGTTGGAAACTGCCGGTATCAAGATTGTGCAATCTGATGAAATGCTCAAAATTGATACTGAAAAAGAAGTGGAGGCCTATGAAAAAAGCAAGAAAGATAAAAATGTTGATGTTTTCTTGGCTGATGGCATTGAAGATGGCAGCGCCGATCTGGTGCAGATGTATTTGCGTGAAATCGGTCGCGTGTCTTTGCTCAGTGCCGATGAAGAAGTCAAACTTGCTAAAGCTAGTGAGAAGGGAGATCTGATTGCCAAGCAAAAACTCACGGAAGCCAACTTGCGTTTAGTGGTCAGTATCGCCAAAAAATATGTCGGTCGTTCGCACAATCTGTCTCTGTTGGATCTGATCCAAGAAGGAAACATTGGTCTTTTTCGTGCGGTGGAAAAATTCGATTATCGCAAAGGATTCAAATTTTCGACCTACGCTACTTGGTGGATCAGACAGGCGATCACGCGCGCCTTGGCTGATCAGTCCCGCACGATTCGTATTCCGGTTCACATGGTGGAAACGATCAACAAATATACTCAAATTACCCGTCGCTTGGTTCAGGAACTTGGACGCGAACCTTTGCCGGAAGAAATTGCAGCGGAAATGAATATGGAAGTGGAAAAAATCCGCCATATTCAAAAAATTTCCCAGGAAACTGTGTCGTTGGAAACCTCGGTGGGTGACAGTGATGATGATAGTGTGCTGGGAGATTTCATTGAAGACACGGAAACGGTCATGCCGCATCAAGTTGCGTCGCGCAAGTTGCTCAAAAGCCATGTGGGAGAAGTGCTTAATGAACTTTCGCCTCGCGAACAGAAGATTCTCAAAATTCGCTTCGGTTTGGAAGACGGCGTCACGCACACCTTGGAAGAAGTGGGCAAGGAATTCGGGGTAACGCGCGAACGTATTCGTCAAATCGAAGCAAAAGCATTGGAAAAAATCCGCCAACATCAGATGATCAACAAGTTGAAGCACTATTAAAAGTTCATAACGTTTAAACGTTCGTAATGTTTATAACGATTGGTAAACATAAGAGGCGCTCCGAGAGGGGTGCTTTTTTGCATAGCAGCTCAATAAATGGTGCAATTTTGGAACTGCCGATCTTGCAAGTTCCTATCCAAAAGTTGATTATTGGTTGTAAACATTCTTTGACATAAATAAATGCCGCCTTCGGGATTCCCCTTGGGCGGCACATTTGATATCATCACGCAGCTCTTGCCTGCTGCTTTCTTACAAACTTGTATCGCGAGTGTTTGCGAAGTCAATTACAACCCCACTACTGTTCAATTTGCCGCCCATTTTTTCCTTGCAATTGGGGCAGAGATTTTTTTCTCCTTCGAATTGCCATCCCATAACAGTAGCAACGAATCCCATATGACCAGGGGAAATGGAGTGATTGAAATTGATCACATTACCTACGGCATCCATAAGTGGATAGTAACAACCATGACACCTAATTGGCTTCATACGGCAGGCTCTATTGGTGCTTTCAATGCCAGACACTGGCCATATGAATGGATTCTCATGCGGAACGTCCCGGAAGCTGTATGTCGGTTTTTTGCACTCACCAGTGTTTAAGTTCAGTATGTGCTGATCGCCGAAGCGTCCTGTCGCATTCACCCAAAGCCAGGGACTATACTTAATAAGAGGAAAAAACTTTTCCACCAAATCATCTCCAGCTTCTAACACGCTGCGCACCATGTTTTCAGATGGCATGATCCAGGAGCTAAAGCCCCCGAAGAGCTGCTTTCTTAAAAGCGTTGTCTTGTTTATGGCTCTATCTTCACCAAAACGCATATCAGCAAAAGGCCCGAAAGCGTCATTTGCCCACACAAATTCTCTTGTTTTGAGATAGTTTTTTTCATTGGGCAATCTTTCACATCGATCAAGAATGACATATTTGCTCAGTTTCACAAATCTGTCAGGGTCATTTCTCTTACTAACACTTTCCCATGAAATATCCTGCCAGGAAACACTCTGGCGCACCAGATGTATTTTCTCGCCACCTGAGTGTCGCGAACACAGATGTTTTCCCGACTTGGCATACCAACCAAATATTCTAGCCACCCTTTCAATATCAACAATTGGAGTCCCCTCATAAAAATAGATTTCCGTATTACCTGAATCGAGCAATTTTCCAAGACATTTCTTACACGCTATTGTCATTACTTCCTGTCTCATAACCGCCCTCCTTGCCTTTGGTTGTGTTGGATTTAAAAACTTTATACGAACTGATAATCGAGTAATTAAAAAATAATTACCTGATTATCAGTTCGTAATTTTATTAATGAACAGTGATATTGCAGGTTATTACAAAAATTAAATAAAGTCAAATCTATGTACAGGATGAGTACATAGGTGACAAGTGACTGACTTTCATGGGTGCCTGGTATCCGAGGGCTTCATGTGGTCTTAGAAAATTGTATTCAATCAGCCACTCGGTCAGAAGCCTGTTAAAGATCTCGGGATCAGTGCTGCAGCTTCCCAGATCAATAAATCCTTCTTGCAAGGTCATAATTGATAATTGGGGTCAGGCATCTTTTTGCATTGAGCCCACTGAGAGATGCAAAAAATACTACCCTTAAGGATAGTATTTTTTTAGTTTTTCGAGGCTCCGCGACCAGGACAATCTCACGCGCGCTTCGCGCTCTTTGAAAACCCACGGTTTTCAATACTTTCCTTAACGGGAAAACTCCCGTTTTCCCGACCCCTTTCCCGTTCTCGTCCTGGCTAACGCAAAACAAAAAAATTTAAAACACCCTGAAGGGTGTTTTAAATTTCTAGCTCCGCGACCAGGACTCGAACCTGGAACCAATTGGTTACATGTAATCCCTGTGTTTCCACACGGCATGGACTATATCTTTGCCATATCATTGCTGACGTAGGCACTTCGGTATCTAGTCTCTACGGCGCCCCCGATTTGAATCGAGGTTCCCACGGTATTAGCATATCTTTCGACTTAGCCTTCACCGTTATCCCGAAGGGTCATCCAAACGTTTCCGAATGGAGCTGCATTAATCTACAGCCAACTGCTCTACCATTGAGCTATCGCGGAATATGTAATTGTAAAAAATTGCCTTTTCAAGCAACAAAAACAATATATCAAATACTTCTAGTTTTGGCAAGAGTAATAATAAAAACATATCCTCGAAGAATCATTATTGGAATATGGTATAATTACTTAAGCAAGAATAAAAATTAAGCAGAGAAAATGAATCCCAAAGTAAACACCGTACTCGGAGTATTGCTATTATTGTCCTGCGCTTTTGCCACAGGATATTTTGTGTGGAACTTTTCGCAATTCAATGTGGTTACTGCCGATCTTTCGCAATATCAGGCCAAACCTAACAAAGGCGAGGATGTAATTGTTTGCACGCAAGAGGCAAAACTTTGTCCCGATGGCTCATATGTTGCACGCTCGGGACCGCATTGCGAATTCGCGCCATGCGCTAGTAGCCAAAAATAAGTATGGGCAAAAAAAGAGTTCAGAAAAATAAAATAAAATTTCCAAAAATTTTTCATATTCATCTCACAATCACGGGAATCTTTTTTGCTTGTTATATTATCTTTTCGCTGATCTGGTCGCCGGAGTTTTTGTTTTCCGACATACGCGGCAAATTTCAAGCGCTGGCCGACGAAATCGTTAATATTTCAGCTCATGTCGTTGGGCCGCCGCAAAAACCCGTGGTTTCGGCCAATGCTGTTTGCAACAATGGCGTGTTATATACCAGCTTGGATTGGGCTGATGACAGCGGCTCGGACAGCTTCGATATCGAAAGGGATGGCAGTCCTTTAGTAATCGGCATAACTTCTTCACAACATAATGACAGCAACATAGCAGTTGCAAGCACCTATACATATTTAGTAACAGCAAGGGGATCCATGGGGTCGGGATTTGCTGTTTCCGATCCGATTGAGGTGACGACGCCAACAGAATGTAAAGTGGTCTTTGTGCCCACAGTGCAGGTTAATTCGATAAGTCCGGATAAAAACGTTAATTCGATACCTAAAATTACCGATACTCGCCCGACTTTTTTCGGCAGCACCAATATTTCGTTTGCGCATGTCTCATTAATGTTGGAAAGCAAGACGCATCTATATGCTACGGTGGAAGCGAACAAAAATGGCTATTGGAGTTGGCGTCCGCCGGTGGATATAAGCGAAGGAAGACATGTTCTTCATATTACAGCCACATCTCCTGAAGACCCAACGATTACGGCAAACAATATTTTTGAGTTCATTGTAACCAAAGAAAAAGAAAGTGGCGATAAGAAAAAAGAAAAACAAAAAATTATCTTGCCCATATCACAGACATATCCGCAAACGGGAAACGACAATCAGCAAACAGGCGAGCAGGAAAAACCAGTGATTCCGCTGACATACAGTTTATCATTGGGAAACAATGAAGTGCTGCAAGGCAGAAATATTGATACTTCTATAATTATAGAAGAAGTGGCTGAAAAATTTGTGGGACGTGAAGCAATCATCAGATATTCCATTGTGGATAAACAAGATAAGTTAATCAGGGAAGATTATGCCAGCACAATTTTGGAAAAAGGAAAAAGAATAGATAAATCCTTGTCGATTGCCAAATCGGTGCTCGCTGATAAATATAAACTGCACACGGAAATAATTTTCAGTGATTATAATGTTAGCCAAGGTATTAATTTTTCAGTATTGGCATTGCCGGTAGTTAAACTTGGCGGGGGATTTGTCATTAGCTATCAGGATTTATTGAGTGATATGGGCACCGTTTCCATTTGGCTTTTGATTGCGCTGCTGATTTGGCTGGGAATTCTTTCGCGCGAATATTGGCTCTCAGCTCACGCATTGCGCCATATTACTGAAAAGAATTTGGAAAATTGGGGCATGGTGCCGATGCACAGGAAGAAAAGATAACATGTTATAATTAATTGTGGAGAAGATGGAATAAGTTTGCGTGTTAGATAAAGTAGCCTGAGCCGTTTTTTTGGGGTTACGTAACTGGTCTTTAAACCATAACCATAACCTCTAAACCAAACGGGCATCCTAACCTTAACCGAAAGACCTTTTGTATTTTTGTAATCTTTTGTAATTTTGTAGGTTTTATGGAAACTTATTTTTATCTTACCAATGCCATTACTATCGCTGCTTTGCTTTTGGCTGTTGCGTTTACTGCCGGCATTGTTTGGCGCACAGAAAAAGAATTGGATGCGTCGTATAAGTTTTTTCTCGCCGGCGTGGTGCTATTGCTTATCGCAGAAATAGCGGATCTTTATTATGCAATCGACAAGCAAATTATTATCGCACTGACAATAAAAATTTTGCGCGCACTTTTCGCTGTCTGTTTTTTAGTGGGTACGCTTTTGATGCGCGATATCGTGCGCAAGCTGGACGGGGAAAAGGATGAAAAATAAAAATGATTTGTAAAACAAAAAATATTTTCATTGTATTGTTGATAATAGCGTGCATGGGCGCGGCTTTTGGCGTGCACGCAGACATGAACAGTTCAAATTATTTAATTAGCGCGGATGCAATCAGTATTGGGGGAGGTAGGCAGATTTCCAATGAATATGTCGAGCAAAACATGCTGGGCGAAGTAGGAACGGGTGCGCTGCGCAGTTCATCATACATTATGGACGCCGGTTTTTTGGCAATGATTGGCAATGAGTCGGTGCTTACTTTTGAAATAACCAAAGATTCGGCAGACCTGGGGACATTGGTAAATAATTTGGTAAAAGCCGACACGGCTACGTTTCGGGCGGCCACCACGGCAAAAAGCGGCTATGCCATTTCCGTGTACGGTAACTCTCTTTCTTCGACATCACACACCATCACCCCGCTATCAAGCCCAACCGGTCCATCCACAGGCAATGAACAATTCGGTTTCAACCTAAGGCAGAATAATAATCCTACGATTGGCAATGACCCCAGCGGGGGGAACGGACAAGCGGCAACAGGCTATGGCACAACGGATGCCTACAAATTCGTTTCCGGAGACACTATTGCTGAATCAGCCAATCAATCCACATACACCAATTACACCGCTTCTTTCATCGGCAATATTAGCGGTATCAGTGATGCGGGAGATTATTCGGCAAATTTGACAGTTGTGATGACCGGAAAATTCTGAAAGTTATTAACAGCCGTGTGGTCGGTTTGACAAAAACATGCTATCATATTCACAAGAGAAAAGATGTTCTCTGAAAGTAAAATAAAAATATAAATATATGCAAAAAATCGGATTTAAATTAAAATACCTATTACTTCTCGGAAGGGATGTACTGGCACTTATCTTGATTGCAAGTATCGTGACACCAGTTTTTAATGCCGAGGCTGCATCAATGCAAGCAAGGGACTATATGAATCGTAATGTGGCAAGTTTGGCAACTGGAGCAACTCATGAAATAATCTTTACTACTTCATCAACTGGCGGCATGTCCAGCGGAAGCTTGATAATAGTTTTTCCAGATGCGAATGATGGGCAGTGGTGTCGAACTGCGGGAACGTTGACAGCAGCAACAACTAGTTTGCATGACAGTGCTACGGCTCTTCCTGGGACACTTTCCGCAAGTTGTACTCAGGGATCTGGTTCTTCTAGCTATGATACGATAACGGTTACTTTTTCCAGCGCCATTTCAAACAGCACGACTTATGGTGTGAGAATATCTGGCAATACCGGAGTGTTGGGCACAGCCAATTCTGCCACTGCATCTATTGTTACCGTGAAAACAAACAATGGAAGCGATGTTGATACCAGAAACATTGCTCTTGTAACTGTGGCGAGTGATCAGATTTCAATTACTGGAAAAGTTGATCCGACTTTAACTTTTAGTATCACTGATACGCAAATCGGTTTTGGGACAATCACTTCCGCGGCGCTTCGCTATGCTACCGCCGATGAAGTAGGCGCAGCCTCTGTTCCAGGTAATGGTGCGCCAACAACTGTCTCCGCTTCCACTAATGCTCAGTCCGGATTGGTTATAGAAGTGAAAGACACTAACGCAGCAGCCGGCAGTGGTATGTATAATTCGAGTCCTGCGACAACTTTGACATCCAGAGCGAGTACCGCAGTTTCTGCAGGAACCATAGGGTTCGGAGTATATGCGAAAAACGCTTCAAACATAACTTTGGATGAGGCATTCGATCATGATTCTTCTTCCGACTTAGCGATAAGCACTTCATTTCAAACCATAGCAAGCACAACCGCAGCCGTATCGTCAGCGTCTTTTGATGTTTCTACCATAGCTGCGGTAGCCGCTTCAACCGCTCCTGGAGATTATGCGGACACCTTAACACTGGTAGCGACAGGTAAATTCTGATTATTTGGGGGCCAAATAGCCATATGAAAAAATATTCCGTATCTATTGCAACTCTGTTTGCCTTTGCCAGTTTGCTCTTAGGCGTGCGCGATGCGCACGCTCTTACTGTTTCTCCGCCGGTTAAAGAATTGGCAGGAAATCCTGGAGAAACGGTGCAATATATCGTCAAACTATATAACGAAACCAAAGACGCAGTAACCGTAAAAGCAACCGCAACCAATTTCACAGCCAAAGAAAACGGAGCCGGAGAGCCTGAATTTGCCGATTTAGGTACGGAAAAGGAATCTACACATGATCTGGCTTCCTGGATGTCTTTGCCAGAGGGAAACATCACCATAAACCCACTGGATTGGCAAACGGTAATAATTAATATTGAAATCCCCAAAGATGCCGAACCAGGAGGTCATTATGCGGCTGCATTCTTCGCGCCTAGCAAGAATGAACAGGCTGGTCCGGATGGAGTCAGCGTTGACTACAAAACCGGTTCCTTGGTTTTACTCACTGTTACCGGCGAAGCCAAACAGGGTGGTAATATAAAAAGTTTTTCACTTAAGAATAACAAATCATTCTTTGAATACGTGCCGGTGAATATGGAACTGCGCGTGGAAAACACAGGCAATGTTCACTTCAAGCCGGGCGGCACAATTGAAATCAAAAATATTTTTAATAAAAAAGCAGCTGAGCTAAAAGTGACTAATTCCGAAGAAGAAGGCGGTAATGTTTTGCCCAATAGTACGCGTCGTTATGACCTTATTTGGGAAGCGCAAGAAAACAAAGATGGCCCTCAAAGTTTTTGGCAGAAAGCGCAATATGAATTCAAACATTTTCATTTTGGTAGATACGCAGCGATTGCGACAGTAGTTTTGCCTCAAGGTCAAGCCGCACCTATGGTTTTAAACTTTTGGATTATTCCTTGGCAATTGTTGCTCATCGCTTTTGTTGGTCTGGCTGTTTTGATTCTTCTGTTTAGAACGTATAATCGCTGGATCATCAAAAAAGCAAGAAGTGGCCGCTAAAATTTTTTGCCGAACTTCCTCTAAAAACGTATCAAATTTTTGTCAACATCATTTAAACTCCCTTTGTGGGAGTTTTATTTTTCGGAAGATCTTCGTGGAGGTTCAACCTCCATTTGGGAGGTTGAACCTCCTGGGAGCTGTAATTATTAAAATTGCCTTATCTTAGCTAAAAAGAACAGTTGACTTCGGGCCAAAAACCTGCTATAATTAACATATATAGAGGTAGAGAAAAAAACGGGTGAACGCCCGTTTTTTATCTATTTCAGGCCAAAAATTGTCAGCATGCGCATCAAAATTAACACAAACAAAAAATCCGTAACTAGGGGGCTACGAGTAGGAGAGCTACTCTTTTTTGTGGCTATTTTTATGTTTTTGTTTGTTGGATCTCCAGCAGCGAGCGCAGCTTTCAATGAAAACATCAACTATCAAGGTAAGTTAACTGACGGCAGCGCCATTCCTGTGTCTGATGGGGCTTATGACATTGTTTTCAGACTATATGATGCAGCGGCTGGTGGATCGACAGTTTGGACGGAATCTTTGAACAATGCCAATCTTTGGACCGAAACAGCCAGCACGACCGTAACACGTAATGCTGCAGGATGCGGCGGCAGTGGTTTTACGAGCATCGTCTATGCGACCGGCACTAATGAAAATTCGATCGCCGTCGGGCAAACAATTTGGAACACGACCCTCAAAGAATCGGCAGTCGTAACTGGCATCACTACTGGAACCAACACACTTTGTGTTTCTAACCCATATTCTTCCTGGGCAAACAGCGATGATCTTACTAACCGTGTTTATGTCAAAAGCGGACTCTTTTCGGTAATGATGGGTACTGTTTCCAGTTTTTCTGCTATTGATTTCAACCAAACTCTCTATCTGGGAGTGACCGTAGGAAATGATCCTGAAATGAGTCCTCGCAAAATGATTGGCGCATTGCCGGCGGCATTTACTGCCAAAACACTCAACAACAATGGCAGCGCTAGCATCGGCACTAATGCCGGCTCCACCTTGAGTATTGGTAACACGACCGGCGCAGTAACCATGAATTCCGGCGGTACTTCTGCTTGGACGAATACTTCTGGTGGGCTTACGATTTCAACGGCAACTTCCGGTACGCTTGCTTTGAATTCGGCGGGAGCGTTAAATCTTTCTTCAGCAGCAGCTTCCACAGTAACTTTGGCTAATGTTGCTAATGCGCTTAATTTTGATAGTGATACTCTGACGATAGATGCTTTGAACAACAGAATTGGAATCGGCACAAATGCTCCCTCCGCAACTCTGGACATTGCAGGTTCAATGACTGATTCCAATGGAACAAGCAGTATTTATCATAATCCTACCATTACTCAATCTGTCGCAGGTTATACCAATTATGGTTACAAAATGGTTCTCAACAACACTCTTTCTTGGGGAACTGACACTACCTATGGAATTCATGTGACTAACTCAAGTGGAGCTGCCGGAGCCAGGCATGGAATATATGCATATGCGGTGAACAATGCCATCTATGGTCAAGGAGGAACCTATGGTGTTTATGGAGATAACTCAGCATATGGCACAGGCGTGGGAGTTTATGGAAAGACAACAGGTACGAGTGCCGGAAATGCCCTCAAGGCGGAATCAACAACAATCACCAGCTCGAACCTTTCTGTTTTTAATCAGGCCACCAGTGCTTTTTCCGGAACCGGTTTGCTCATGAATTTTGCCAACAGTACAGGTTCTTTCACGGGAAATTTTGTTGATTTGCAAAAAAACAGCGTTTCGCAGTTTAAGATAGACGCTAACGGCGCGGTGACAGGAGGTACATATAACGGCTTGACCGTAAGCTCAACTACCGGAACTTTGACTTTGGCCAGTGGATCGACTTTGGCAACTTCAGGTGGAAATTCAGTCACTCTTACTTCCACTGGAACTACCAACGCGACTTTGCCAAGCGGCACAGTGACCTTGATGGCTAACCCGATGACCGCTCCTGGGGATTTGATTTACGGTGGCACCTCTGGATCTCCCACTAAACTTGCAGGATCAGGAACAAACGGTTGGGTTTTGGCATATAACACGGCGACCAATACGCCATACTGGACAGCTCCAGGTGGCGGATCACAAACTCCTTGGACAGGTGATATCAATGCAGCAGGATATGACTTGGGTAGCCTTTCCAATTTGTTGTTTCAAGAAACCACCGGAACTCCAACAGGCACGGATGTGGGATTTTATCGTGATAATTCCGGAGATTTGACTGGAAATGTTTTGACCGGGAAGACGCTAAATATAGCCGTAAATGGAACAGATGAATATAATTTTTCTTCTACTGGCTTGGCTTTCAATTCCAACAACATTACTGGATTGGGCACCAATTTGACGGCGGCCGGTGCTCTAACCATTGCTTCCACGAGCTCCGGATTAACTTTCGATTCAGGCAGCAATACCACTACTATCGATTCATCTGACACGGCATTGACTGCTTCTGGAGTCACTACGCTTACTTTGGGCGCAGGTGTAACAATTACTAACGCTTCCGGAAATATTAACATTCAACCGGCAGGAACAGGCACAGGCAATGTGCAGATTGGCGATGGTGGAACATCTTCCGCTACACCAGACTTACTCGTCTTAGACACGGGCAGTGCCGAACCGACAGGAACTGTTGGAGCTATGTATTATTCGACTGCGCTAAATAAGTTTCGTTGTTATCAAAACACATCCTGGACTGATTGTATCGGCAGTGTCACAGGCGGATCTCCTGCCGGTTCCAACACCCAAATACAATACAACAGTAGCGGGTCATTTGGTGCCAATGCGGGACTTACTTTCGATAGTTCGACTCAAACCTTGGGACTCAACGGTACGGATGCTGCAATCAACATGACTGGGATTACCACAGAACCTACCGCACCAGCGGCTGGGACGATGGATTTTTATGCCAAATCTATAGCTGGAAGAATGATGCCAAAATGGATAGGTCCGTCGGGTCTAGATTCGATCGTGCAACCTATGGTGGCTATGAATAAAGTTGCTTGGTGGAATCCGCCTGGAAATGCAACGACAGCCCCAGGCGTGCTTGGGATGGCGGCGCAAACGATAGTTTCCAATGGGGGGACAGCCTTAACTTCAAGAAGTGTCGCAACTACCAATCTCTTTACACGTATGAAAAGAGCCGGAATTGTTTCGACTACAACTGCAGGATATATAGCAAGCATGCGAAACGGTACTGCACAATTTACTGTTGGCAATGGATCTGGCTTGGGAGGATTCACATATGTTGCACGATTCGGATCAACAGATGCTATTTCTGCAGCAAGAGCATTTGTCGGATTCACATCTTCGACGGCTGTTCCGACCAATGTTGAACCAAGTACTTTGACGAATGCCATTGGTATGTGTCAACTTTCTACAAGCAATAATTGGCAGATATGTTATGGGGGGAGTGCCGCACAGACCCCTATTGATCTTGGGGCAAATTTTCCTGCCAACACGTCTTCTGCAGATATGTATGAGTTGGTACTGTTCGCTCCAACCAATGTTAACAACGTTGTCAATTATCGCGTGACACGTTTAGGCACTGCCTATCAGGCTTCCGGGACCCTTACAGCTGCTACCCCCGGAACTCAATTGCCAGCTGCGACAACTTTGCTAGCTAGCAGATTTTGGAAAACTAACAATACGGCGGCATCGGTAGTAGGATTGGATATAGCGTCTCTATATATTGAGACTGATTATTAAAAGAAAGAAAAAACATTATTCTAGGGAATACTGATATATTGCTTTAGAAATGTTTTGAATTACCTGTTCCAGTTTTTGATAATCTCCACCCTGTGTCATGATGCAAAGAATGTAAGGGCTGTTCCTTTTATAAATAATGCCGCAATCACTTAGCACGGAAATATGCCCACCGGTTTTTGCATCAATCATTGATGCTTCTCCAAATTTATGCGCTGTTGCTATTTCCTCAGGCAAGCCGGCAGACAACCCATTCTTAAACTTAGCTTGAGAAAGTTGTTCAAGGATGTCGTTTGAATATTCCGGGCGCAAGTAAGAAGAATTGTATAATATTCGGAAAAAATTGGCGTAAATTTTTGGCGTTATATTCCATTTTGCTTCCCCGGATTGAGTATCGGGAGGAAATAAAACTCCTAGATCATTCAAAATTGGTTGGCTGAGGGGAGCGGAAAGTTCCATTAGTTTATTTGTCGGTGCGTTGTCGGAAAAAACGAGAAGTCTGCGAAGAAGTTCGCGGACTGAGTATGTTCCGGGAGTTAATAATTGCGATGGCTGATAATGTTGACCTTCATTGAGGTTTAAATCGATGTCATCAATTTGTATTGGCTCGTTCAATATTTCCTTGTCAATTTCTGCAGCTTTGTACATCATCATTGAAAAGGGAAGCTTGGATAAACTGGCAGGGTAAAAATTCACATTTTCGTTGATGCCAAACCAACGAGTAGAGTTTAAGTCTCTGAAAAATACACCAGCCTCTGTAATTTCCCCGTTGCTCTTACTTTGCTCCAAGAAGAATTTGATATTTTGGTGAAGACTGCTCAACTGGTCAATATCTTGGTCGATGGAGCTACAATCAAGGTTATTATTGAGAAAAGTATATTTTTCATTGCATCGGACAAAAATGCCGTCAGACTTTTTTGCCAGATGCTCAAAACGAAAAAAATATATTCCAACAAGAAAAAAAACAACTACAAAAAAGGCAATAAATAATTTTTTTGTCATAATTATAAAAAAGATAATTGCAGGACAGGTAAATGATAACAAACATTATGAATAAAAACAAACCCATGATTTTAAAAGCCGCTTTATTCTTAGGACTTTTTTGCATTGTTTCGCCAGAAGCTCTGGCTCAGACAAGTTGGGCGCTTAATCAGGAGGGGAGCATGGTTAATATTCAAGGAGAATGCAATGAAAAACAAACAAAAATTGAGCTGTTTAAAAATGGGGAAAGTAAAGATTCGTTGAAAACAATAATTGCAGATTGTGAGGATGGAAAATTCTTCCTTTCGAAAGATTTTTCGGAATCTGAAATTCCAACTGGTAATTACATAGTTGCTGTTGGTGGAGAAAAGAGTCAAAACTTGGTTTCGATTGTCAAAAAAGGTGGTATAAAATCCAAAAATTTTTTGGATAATGAAGTCGAAAATAAAACGCAGGAAAAAGAAAGTGCTGAGCTTAGGTTTCTCGATGCGTTTGCTGTTTTTCAACAATCAATTCTGGATATGCGCACTTGGCTTGCCGAGACAAAATATCCTTCTTGGGCGAAAAGTGGCATTGATGGCGCATTGGATGGCATCGACAAATTGGTGGGAAAAATAAGTGACATGCTGTTTTCCGCGGACAGTCAGCAGAGCGAAACAGCTCAGGCAGAAACGGCTAACGATTCAACAGCTACAGCGCAGGATTATAATGATATTTTTCCTGCTACGGAAAATTCGGAAGCTATAAACAATGAAAATCAAGCCTCAAATAGTGAAGTGATTAATAATTAAGCAAAACAAAAACAAAACCAAAACAAAAACTGCCAGATGCGCGGCAGTTTTTTTGTTGGCGATTTTATTATGTAAGTTGTATAATATACTTATAAAATAAAATTACAAAAACATATGGGTTTCTGGGAAAAATTAGAAAGTGAAAATGAGGGAAGGAAGGCTACTGCGGTTGAAATGCCGCAGGAAGAATCGGTCAAGGCAAAATCAAAATTTAAACTGAAAAAACCTTCGAAAAACACGGTGCTTGGCACAACAATGATTGTTGTGATTGTCAGTTCACTTGCCGCAGCGGGCTATTTCTATTACCAATATCGCAATGTAAAGCTGACCAAGAATGTGCCAGCGCAAGAACAAAGTGAGTTGGATCAATTGACGGCGAAAATTTCCCAGTTTTTGGAATTGCCGCAAGGTGAAGCACCTGTTTTGGCAACTGTTTCCGACAAAAGTAAATTGGGCAATCAAACTTTTTTCGCCAAAGCGGAAAATGGGGACAAAATTTTGATTTACAACAAGGCTGGACAGGCAATCCTCTATCGTCCGTCTTCGGGTAAAATAATCAACGTGGCGCAGGCGACTTTGGGCGATCAAAACAGCCAAGTTCAACAGCAACAAGCGGTTATGCCGCAAGAAGAAGCAGCCAGCGGACAGTCCGCCCAGCCGCAAGTGGCGGGTGAGGAAACTACTTCCGAGCAGCAAGGGAAAACTGTGGCCTTGTATAATGGCACCAGCAAAAAAGGCATCACTTTCGTTTTTGAGCAATATCTGACCAAAGAAATTCCTGGTGTTGCCGTTGGCATCAAAGAATCGGCTGCCAAGCAAGATTATGCCAAAACAATCATTATTGATCTCAAGGGAAACAATGCTGATTTGGCCAAAACAATTGCGGAAAAAATTTCCGCCGAAGTAGATATCTTGCCGGATGGGGAGACTGCTCCGGAAGGGGATGTTCTGATCATTTTGGGAAGCGATCGGTTGTAATTTTTTGTCGCAATTTCTTTTCGGCGGGCCGTTCGCGTTGGCGGATTGCCCGCTTTGCAATATGGAAGCTCCTTGGGCGTACTAAGTTGGTAGTGAATTATGGGAAGAACTATTAATACTTATCTTGCAATAGCTATAATTTTTGCCGCTTCTTTTGCTGCAGGCTTTTTTGCTTTGCGGCAAGCACATGAATTGAAATTTCCAGATCCTGTCGTAACAACAGTGCCGAAAAAGAAATATAAAATACCGGAAAAATTCGGCAAAGTTGAACGGCCAAAACCTGCCGCAGTTTCCATGGCTCGTCTAAAAAAGCAAGGGTGTGTGGCAGACGGGCTGCTTTCAGAATATAACCCAGACACGGGAAAATACGTCGAGATGGTCAATCGCTCCAATTGCTATTATCTGCATCGCGCGGTTGAAACATGGCTCACGCCGCCAGATTTTCAGGCCATTGATTATGTGATGAATAATGTCAAAAAGAAAGACGTGGTGTATGGCATGTTTATTGCGGAGGCGCTTGATACAAACGCTGATTATTTCAATGAATATACAAAAGAGAATTTTGATTTCAAGACAATGTGTCGCGAAGGTTCGAAGAATGTCTGGGGCGAGCATTCTTGCAAGCCGACATTCGGCAGCGCGGCTTACCGTGAATATTTGGCATACATCACTCACAAAGCGATTGATCTGGGCATCCAGAGTTTCATGTTCGGGCAAATTTACATGCAGGAAGGGGGAGACAACGATTACGCGAAAAAAATCATTCAAGACATGCGCTCTTATGCCAAGAAAAAGGGTGTTGATATCGTGATTGGCGCACAAACCGGCGCCATCACCGACCAAGAATACCTTTCGCTTTTCGATTATATCGAAGGAGGGGTAGGTCTGAGCTCTAACGGGAGCGTCGAAGAAGGGGCATGTCTTTCTTGGCGCGGCGGTTGCTGGGCGCTGCTTTGGCATGATAATTATGCCTCCAGATCAAAAAACGTGTTGCTTCATTTGGATTGGACGGGAATCAAAAGCGATGATCTGGATGTCTTTGCCCGCATGGATCAGCAAAAACGGGCCGAGACTTTGCGAAATCTGTATAATAAATTCACCTCCCAAAACATGGGCTTTTTGATGCCGCTTTTCGGCGTGTTAGATAAGACTAACGGCGGTTGCTACGGCCCCAAAAAACGCTTCTACTCAGCGGACAACGCCTATTCTTGCAAAGATGAAGATGTGATTAACAAAATTCTAAGTGGCAAATAATTTCCGAAGGCTAAACCTTCGGAAAATTTTTATAATGTCTCCCACATATACTCGAAAAACAGTTTGTGCATTTGGTAGATATTGCGGTCTTCGATGATGACCGCGATATTGTTTTCCTTTTCCAAGGTCTGATAGGAAACTTTATTGTTATATATTTGCATGCCTGTTTTGAAAGGATAATATTCTTTCTTGATGAATTTTACTTGCGTGATTTCATTGTCGAATCCTTCAAAGAATTTTCTGTTTTCTTCACTGTCAGAAACGATGATTTTTTTCTTAATGCCAAGTCTTTCACGTTTTCGGGCGTATTCGTCGTTGATTTCTTTGAGATTTTCGTTGGTAGCTTTGATGTCGGCAAACGTATATATTTCCGTGGTTGATTTGAGAGTGTCGAAAAGGGCAATGCGGATGCCGTCTTCGCCTTCGAGAAATTTCACGCCGGGTTTGTTGCTAGCCAGATTGTAGGAAGAAATGATATCAGGCAGGGATTGAATAAATTCCCGTTTTTGTTTGTGGCTTTGCCTTTCTTTTTCCTCAAAAAATTCTTCGATTTTACTTGGATGCTCGGCGCGAAAACGGGCGACTTTGGAGCCTTTTTCTTGTTTTTCTATTAAGCCTAACAAAATCAATTCATCCAGCGCTTTATATGCCACTCCCCGGGCGAGAGCGGTGTTTTTGGCGATATCGGCCGCTTTGGATTCGCCGGACCGGATCAAAAAGTCCAATGTTTTGGCTTGGATTTCGCTGAGCCCGGCGTTTATTAGTAGTTGGGTATACATTTTTTTACTTTGTCATTCCGGACTTGATCCGGAATCCCGAGCTTTATTTCGCTGCGCTTTCTATTACGTAGATCCTGAAACAAGTTCAGGATGACAAATTTATTGGTTATTTCTACTCCCATTATAGCAAACAATTTCAAAAATGTCAATTCGAAAATGACAAAATATTTTCAAAAACACGCCAAAAATAACACCATAGTAAAGAAAAAAGCGACAGTTAGCCAAAATATTGCACCAAAACCATTGACAAAAAGTGTTTCTGGGTGTATAATGCGGTGTTACGATGAAGTATCCGAAAGCGCACATCCGAAAAAGCGTAACACCCCATTAACAATCAAATATCCTCTGTGAAAAGAGGGATGCGCAAAGAGAGAGGCGCAGACATTGAATAAAGCAAAGCCGCCTCCTCAAAAAAAGAAGGCGGCTTTCTTGCATATCCCCCTTTCCACAAAGCTGGACAAGGCAACGATTTACAAAAGATGTGCATCTGATTCCATTACTCATTTGGAATTAAGGCAGGTCGCTAACCATGACCTGAGCAAGTCGTAACCAAGTTGTAGGAATAACCTAAAGAGGGAGACATTCCTACGGTGAGGTTCGCTAATACTTCCACATCTTCGCAATGAGTGAAGGTGGACACATGAATCAAAAGATAGCATGTATCCACTACACTCCTTGTGAACTCATTAAGTACAAAGTACGGAGTCGAACACAAGGATAGCAAATTAAAGCAATTTATATAAAACAGGCGCGATGAAGAGAGAGTGTCGCGCCCAGTATTGTAAAACGGTAAAGGTAATGAAGCCCGTATCGTCAAAAGGTTAAGGTTAGGTTCGCATGCCGAAAAACATAACCGCTAAACCAAACAGGCATCGTAACCTTTACCGAAAAACAAAATTGTCTCCGCAATCCTGTATGTGATACGTTGGCATCTGTCTTGCATCTTGGGTTATCTCTCTCTTTCCGAGTAATCGGAACCCAAAAAGCCAGATACCTGTCACATACAGAATTGTGGAGGGAATTAAGCACTATTTTCAAAAGTGCTCGACAAGTCCACAGAAGTTCTTTGATTTAAAAATTCCAAATTTCGTTTTCCTCAAACTGTACTGCTCGCAAAAATATTTTCAAGCAACAAAGATGTTTTTGTGAGCGGTGCAAAAAATGGGTGACGACCGACGTCAGCCCCGTCGCAAGATGGGGCGAGGAGGAAATGTGGCAAAAAAAATTATAGTAGTTGTGAAAAAAAGATTAACGGGGGAGTACAGACAGTACGTCTGTACTCCCAAAGAAATCTGCTCTATAGATTCCTACCAAAATTATTTTGGTGGGACAGTTATCGAGATTAGGGAGGTTAAATAGAAGTTCTCAAGTCGTTTGTGTGTTCGACTTAAAAAAGAACACTCCTTACTAATCAGAGCGGAGCCCAGTCATTCGACGGGCTAAAGGTCAACTCAGATTGAAGTTTTTTGGAGAAGAATGTGGTTATTCTTCTCCTCTCAATTGAAATTTTCATGAAGTTATTTGATGAAAGTTTCTGAGAGAATTTGTTCTTTGATAAAAATTTCATTTTCCAGTTTGACTACCCTGAGTATTTTTTATATTGAAAATATCGCTGGGTAGTCAAAATTAAAAAAGCTCCGCAGAAGCGGGGCGAGGAGGAAGTATGAGAAGGAAAAATTTTGAAATTCTTTCCTCGATGCTGAGAAGCATCGAGGACTCAACTGACATTTTCGCCACTTTTGGGGAAACCCGAGTGGCGGTGAATCTCTATGGTCGGAACACTGACCATAGAGAGGAGGTGGAGTTCGGCTTCACCTCCTGGAACACTTTGCACAGCGCGTTGCTGATCGGCAACGCGAAGTACAATGTGTTTCTTGCTCCTGCCCCGGAAGAATGGCAGGAGCAGGGTTACGCCGAGGCGTTCTCGGCATGCCCACACAAAGGCCTTTTCCCCGCTCGCCTGATCGGCGAACGGACAAGGGAGCTTTACCGCCTTCTCGGGGAGAATTTCCCCGAGAGTGGTGGGTTGGTGTATGTCGCCGCCCAGCACGTAGGGGCGACATGCACCCCCTCTTTCTCAAAGAACATTCAGAGAGAGGTGCCTGCAGAGGCATGATGGTTTCGGGAGCGTTGCTTGGTCGCTCGCTCCCACTTTTTTCCGAGTTTATATCACAAGATGTAAATTCAGACAGAAAGTTTTTGTTCTTTGATAAATTTTTCCATTTTTGACTACCCTTTATGTTTTTATTTGAAAATATTATTGGGTAGTCAAAATCAAAAAAGCTCCGCAGAAGCGGGGCGAGGAGGAAGTATGAAAAAAGGGGATTTGGCAGTAGCGGTGGTAGCAGCAGTGATACTGTCGCTGCTGTTGTGGCCGTTCCTTTCCCCCGTAGAAGAGGGGGTGGGCAGGTTACTCACGGAACCTGCCCCCGGGGGAAAGATGGGGGACAAGTTACTGGCCACGGTGGAAACACCGTGGGGTAACTACCCTCTAAATTTTTCGGGCCGAAGAGCCCACAAGGGGGACACCGTAAAGGTGTCCAGAGGCGGTGGGCTTGACATCCGCCTCGAGAAGTAATGTTTTGCGCCTGTCGTGGTTGACGGGCGCTTTTTTCTTGCCCAAAATCTTGACAAAATCACCAAAATGATATATATTTAGGTCAGTTAAGTCACCTAAATATATATAAATTAGGTCAGTTGATTGACCAAAATCATATGATTTTTGAAAGAACAATCCAAAAAAACATTGAAAAACGCCTTTTTAAAGGGAAAATAATCATAATCTATGGCCCACGCCAGGTTGGCAAAACCACTTTGGCAAAGACAATTTTGGAAAAATATGCCAAAGAGCGTGACACAAAGTATCTGAGTAGTGATGATTTGGATGTGCGTCAGGCACTCACAAACAAAACTTCGACGGCACTCAAAGAATATCTTGGTCAAAAAGATTTTGTAGTTATTGATGAAGCGCAAAGAATTGAAAACATTGGACTCACGCTAAAGCTTTTGGTTGATAATTATCCTGAAATACAAATCATTGCGACGGGATCATCATCATTTGATTTGTCAAATAAAATTATAGAACCGCTCACGGGAAGAAAATATGAATTTTTTTTGCATCCTTTTTCTCTTGAAGAGTTGTCACAAAAATATGACCGTCTTGAAATGCGCAGAATTTTGGAGAGACAAATGATATTTGGAGCATATCCCGAAGTTATTGATGCCGGGGAGGATGCCAAAAACAGATTGAAAGAAATAACTCACAGTTATCTATATAAGGATGTTTTGGAATATCAAGGCATAAAGCATTCTGATTTGCTGGACAATTTGTTGCAAGCTTTGGCTTTGCAAGTCGGCAATGAAGTTTCATACAATGAATTGTCGAATCTTTTGAAAATCAGCAAAAACACAGTTGAAAATTACATTAGAATTTTGGAGCAGGCTTTTATTATTTTTCGCCTGCGGCCGCTTTCGCGAAACTTGCGCAACGAGCTCAAGAAAATGCGCAAGATTTATTTCTATGACACAGGTGTGCGCAACGCCTTGATTAATAATTTTAATCCGCTTGACCTGCGAACCGATGCGGGTGCGCTTTGGGAAAACTTCATGCTTAGTGAGCGCATGAAATTCAATGGCAACAATGAGCATGACAAATTGACGTATTTTTGGCGCACGATGCAAAAACAAGAAATTGATTATATTGAAGAAGAGGGTGGAAAAATGGAGGGATTTGAGTTTAAATGGAAAAAAGACAAATTCAAAAAACCCAAAGCATTTCTGGAAGCCTATCCTGGCAGTGATGTCACCTTGGTCAACAAGGAAAACTTTGAAGAATTTGTGGGGCTGTAAATCAAAATATATGAAAAAGGAAATCTCAAACAATTCAATAGAAAATTCTCAAAATCCTGAATATTACGAGTTGCTCAAAAAAGAAAGTCTCACGAGTGAGGATGCTGAAGATCTGTTGGAACAGGTTTTATATTACACACCATCAAAAGAGGAGATTCATGTCATTTTGGACAAATTATCCGGATATATGTTGGAAAATCCCATCCATCTTACTGTTGAACTCGATGAAGATGCGGAGGGCAGGAAAGATATTTTTGTGCCATTGAAAAATTATCATCATGAATATGAAGATGCGGAAACCGACGAGTATGATCAATATGAATTTGACGATGATGTAAGCGTTGAAATATTCAATGCATTGAGAAAAGAAAAAAACAGATTCGGGAATTATTTAGTGCAACTTCACATCAAAGAAATATTGGATGCGCCATATCAGCAGGGCATTGCGGACCAATATGAGGAAGACGCGGAAGAGATTTTGGTGCCGAAAAATGAGAACTGGTTTTTTGATGCTGATAATGCCTATATGCAACACTTGCTAAAAAAAGATTTTGGTGTTGATATTCAGGGTTACTCGCCAAATATCCGTAAAAATTTCTTCGATTTTCTCAACTCGCGTAGCGTGGAAAATATAACAAAACTCAAAAAATTTACACATCAATTTGGCGGTAATGGTCTTAAATCCTTTTTAGTCTTGGAAATAGATGCAATAATTGGTGAAAATATTTTAAAAATAGGTGAGCGCTTTCAGGAAGATTTACAAAAAGAAAAGGGCGAGTTGGTTTTTCAAAAAATTGCCGAAATCGTTGGTTTGGCTGATCAGGAAAATGAAACACTTAATAAAGCACTAGGAATTGAGGGAGAGCAATTGAATTTACGTGGGCAGTTATTGGAAAAAGTACGTGCAATTATTGTTAATTTTTCCAAAGCGTTTAAGATGAGCGTAATCGGGAAATATAATAAAAAAGAGAAGCAGCAATTGGTTGAAGCGCTACTTTCCGACCTTGAAAAATCCAAAACCGATATTATTCTGCTCGCGGCGGCGTTGAAAGCTGCTAAAGAAAGTGATGTAAAAATAGACTTGGAATACATCAAAGACGTTGATTTTGCAATCAAGGACTTCGGGGAGAATTTTCCGGATGAGGAAGACATGAAAGAGCACCGCGATATCCCTGAAAGAAATTATGCCGGCGACCCATTGAAAGATGCGGCGATGGCCGGACTTGACGATGGTCTGAAAAATCCGAAACAACACAAGTTTTATTCTATACGGTATAAGAAAAGAATTGTTGCAGAACTACGTTTGAAAAAGCTTGATCAAAGCACATACTATTGGGGATCATTCAATGTTGATGCGGATGCTCGCAGCATTGGCGTTGGAAATGAACTGATGAAAAGGGCGATTTTGGAAGAAGCGCGCGAGCATGTATTGATTGCGGCGGTTTCGGTAAGAATACCAGTCGGTTGTTCCTATGTTGAGGATTATGGACATGTAATCGATGGTTTTATCAGTGATTATCATGAATCAGGCGAGCCGCTTTTCACGATTCGTCTGGATAATGAGAAAAATCCAAAATATGCTTATCGCAATGAAGGCAAAGATGAGCCGATTGACGAAGAACATTTGAAGAATCAATGTTGGACGCATGAGGATATTGCGCCCTTGCTCGGACAAGAATCTTTCGTGCTCAAATTCGACATGCAAAACGATTTCGAACGCATGAAAAAAGTTATGCAAGAGCTTCTGGTCGCTAAAAATGATGATATGGAAAATACAGAGGGTGATAATACTACTTCTAAATATATAATCACGCGTTATTTCCGCGAAGACAAAGAAGACAAAGAACGCGATGTGCGGTATTTTGTGTTCGAGAAAATCTCTACAAATTACGAATAAATACGAAAGTACGAATAGCGCTTATTGGCAGAAGGGAATTTCTTCGAAGGCTAAATTTTCGGATGGTAGGCTTGATTTTTATTTTTATAGATGCTAGAATGAGTCGTTATGTATGATAAAGACATTCAATTTGACGTGGCAGTGATTGGCGGCGGCCCATCGGGGATGATGGCCGCTATTTGCGCTGCCAAAAAAGGCGCGCGCGTTGCGCTGATTGAAAAAAACGATCGCTTGGGAATCAAGTTACTGATGGCAGGAAACGGTCGCTGTAATTTCACCCAAAATGAGAAAGATTTGAACGAATTGGTCAAAAAATATGGCAAAAATGGACGCTTTTTATATTCCTCCCTTGCCGCCTTCGGTCCTGAAAAAGTGATCGCTTTTTTGGAAAAGGCCGGCATCAGAACAAAAGTCGAAAAAGACAATCGCGTTTTTCCGGTGAGTGATCAAGGCAAAGACGTGCTTGGTGTTCTGGAAAATATGCTCAAGGAAAATAATGTTACTTTTTTGCTAAAATCAACAGTGGAAGAAATAGAATTTGAAAGTGGAGAAATCAAAAAAATTATTCTCAACAAAAAAAGGGAAATAGCTGCACATAATTATATATTCGCCTTTGGTGGTAAATCATATCCAAGTACGGGAAGCGCGGGGCAGGGATATGAATGGGCAAAAAAATTTGGCCACAGCATCATTGAGCCGCAGCCTCTTCTGGTGCCAATTGAGACAAGAGAAAAATGGGTGGAGGAACTTGCAGGAACAAGTGTGCATAGCTGCGCCATGAGCGTTTGGCAGAGTGGCAAAAAACAAACTGCTGCCGAAGGTGACATGCTTTTCACTCATTTAGGTGTGAGCGGTCCGTTGGTGCTTAATTTAAGCCGCAGCATAAGACCTATATTGGAAAGCGGAGAGGTAAAAATAAAGATAGACTTTAAGCCTTATCTTGCATTTGAACAATTGGATGAAATTTTGCGCAAGGATTTTGAAAAAAATGCTTCCAAAAAGCTAGCTAATTGTCTTGCTGATTTGCTTTCGCCGAAACTTTTGGAATTTTTGTTGAAACATAGCGGACTTGATCTGGAAAAACATGCTGCCAAGATAAGCAAGCAAGAAAGACACGCTCTGGTAAATTTATTTAAGAGCTTGGAGCTTACCGTGGAAAAACTTTTCGGTTTTGAACGGGCGATGGTTACTGGTGGCGGCGTGTCTACGAAAGAGATAGATTCCAAAACCATGCGCTCAAAAATTATCAAAAACCTTTTCTTTGCCGGAGAAATCATCGATGTCGATGGTCCGACCGGCGGTTATAATCTTCAAATGTGTTGGGCAACAGGATTTGTTGCGGGGGTTGAAGCTGCAAAGAAATAATATTGAAATTTGTATAAGATCCTAGGCGTCGAAAGTCTAGGATTTTTTTTGTTAAATTTATGAAAAAGAAATTGTTCTTGAATATATTGATTGTGGCAGCTATTGCGTTAGTGCTTGTTTTGTTGCTTGAAAAAGCCGAATTTTTAAAATATAACGAACAGTTTTCAAGCGATAGTTTGCAGCAAGCGGATAAATTAAAATCAAAATCCCAAGGAGATTTAAGTAATATTGGAATTGAAAACGGTCCCAAACAAGAATCAGTTGAAATTTTGGAGCCCATCAGTGGAGCAGCAAGCAGGGTGACAAAAAAACCGTTCGGTATTTATATCACGCCCAAAACTTCGCCAGTGCAACCCGAGAGATTTCAAGGATATCATGTCGGTACGGATTTTGAAATTACTCTCGAAGAACAAAATATTGATGTGCCCATAAAGGCGATATGCGAAGGAGAATTATTGGAGAAGCGTTTTGTCAGCGGATATGGCGGCGTTGTCGTTGAGGAATGTATTTTGGACAATAATGCAGTTACGGTAGTGTATGGTCATCTGCGGCTTTCCAGCATGAATACAAAGGTGGGTGATCGATTGAAGGCAGGTGATTTTATGGCATATCTTGGCACGGGATATTCCCCTGAAACTGATGGTGAGCGCAAACATTTGCATCTGGGAATACACAAGGGGGAGGTTATGGATATGCGAGGGTATGTATCGCAAGAGAACAAATTGGTTGAATGGCTGAACCCGTGCGATTTTATCTGCCGCTGATGAATTGCTGAAGATGTGCTATAATAAGCACATGAATAAAGCAAAAAACTTTATTATCAAGAATTTATATGCAATAAGGGCTGTGAAAAAACCCATGGCATTTTTGTTTGCTGCGGTCTTGCTGGTTTCCATAGCAGTAATTTCATATTACATTTTTCGTGATGAAAAACCTGTTGATATCCGAAGGAACGAACAGCAGGAAGTTTTAGGACAAGAAAAAACCAAAATTGATGAATTTCGCGTGGCTGAAAAATCTTGCAAAGACGGTTCAAGGCAAGGATATGTTCAAATAAGCGGCTCAGTAGTGAGACCGCAATGGCTTGATTTGGCCGTGCCTCTTTCCATAATTTCCGATAATGAAATATATCCGGTTTCTGCCGAGGGAAAATTTTGTGTTTTTGCTTTGAAAAAAACTAGTTTCCTGAATGTTTTTCAAGGAAAAGAAACAGAAAAACCAATAATGATTTATGCGCTTGCAGGAAATAAAGACAAGGAAATAATTATAGACTCCTATTCTACCGCAGTAGCTCTGATTTTTCAGGGTACCAGATCGATGTGGCAGGGAAGCGTGCTTGAAGAAAGCATAACCGCTTTCAGTTTTATTCAACAAGATGAAAATACCCAAAAACTTGCCAACGCCATAGCTGAAAAAGCTGATTTCGTAGCCAAAGATATCACAGCAAAGAATTCTGCAGCGGCTGAAGCTTACCAGCGAGCCATATCTTCCATAGAGTCACGTATATATGGTGAGTTGCCTGATGATGCGGATTTGTCCTTCGTTGCGTTGATTTCACCGGTAGATTTTTATCGCGATAGCGAAAATGAATATCTTATAACTGGCAAGGTTGATTCCTTGGAGAAATTATCCCAGCAGTTATTATTGCAAAGCGATATGACAAAGAATTTGCGAGTGGGGAGCCAGATAGGTATATTTGTTGATGCGGGAAAGATTCCGCCACCCATGGATCGACTGAATGTCGGATATAATGAAAAGCAAGTCAGAATAACTGCAAAGTTCGATAAGGCAAAAGGACAATTTGTTGCTGAAGATCTGAGCGTTTTATGACTTAAGGCATGAACTAACAAAAAGGCGCCAAAACAAAATTGGCGCCTTTTAAATATGAAACAAACAAATCGTTTTAGTTTAATGATCTTCCGATTTAATGAATGTCTTGAACAGTATCGGAATAATAAAGAGTGTGAAGAATGATGAAATTGTGAGGCCGAAAATCACGGCGCTGCCCAAGGCGGTCCACATCTCATTGGAAAGAGTTATTGGGATAATGCCGGCAATTGTGCATATGGAAGTGATAAATATAGCTTCTAGACGCGATTTACCGGCATCGATGATTGAATCATCAAAAGCGATGTCGCTTTTAAGATTTAGGTTTATTTTATCAATCAGAATGATTGCGTTTTTTACCACAATACCAAACAGCGCCAGCACCCCGATAAGACCAGGGAAACTCAAAGATACTCCGAATGCTGCCATGCCGATAAAGACACCGATCAAGGCCAGAGGCAAAGTAACCAAAACGATCATAGATTTTCTGAAGGAATTGAATTGGATGATCAGTGTTGAAATTATCAAAACTGCGGCAATCGCCATTGCGCGGATAATCGACATGACTGATTCTTGATTTTGTTCATTTTCGCCGCCATAGGTTATTTCATATCCCTCGGGCAGAGAGTATTCTTCCGAGACTTTCTTTTGGAATTGGGCTAGTACGTCATTGGGTCTGGTTGTTCCTTCAACTCCCGCACTCAGAATTGCTACGCGTTTTTGATCTATTCTGCTTATAGTTTCAATAGATGGCTCCAACTTTACTGTTGCAACATCTTTGATATACACGGGATTTCCTTGCAAGTTTGTGAGTTGGATATTCTGGACTGATTCAAGATCTGGAAGCTTGCTTTTGTCGAAACGCGCAATAACATCGAATTCCTTGTTGTTTTTGATGATTGTGGAGACGTCTACTCCGGAAATTGCCATGCGGATAGATGAACCTACGTAAGAAGCATTGAGGCCATATAGCTCCATTTTCACGGGGTTGAGTGCAAAAGTGTATTGAGCCGGCGCTTCTTTGAGAGAAGAGTCTATATTTACAACACCTTTAATTTCGGATAGTTTTATTTGCAAATCTTGTACTATAGTGTCTAAAGCTTGCAAATCATCTCCGCGAATTTGCGCTTCGAAGGCGCTGCCTGATGGCGGTCCGCCACGTTGTGATTCCACGGTTATTTTTGCTCCTTCAACGCCTGAAATAGCATTTCTGATATCTTTTTCAAGCTCATAGGAAGTTTCCTCGCGAAGTTCTTTCTCAACCAAGGTTATCGTTATGGAAGCCAAATGGGTCGAGCCGCTCATGGAGCCGCTGATACGATGACCTGAAGAACCGCTTTTTCCTATTACTGTGGAAAAATTGGCTACCTGAGGAAAAGCCAGAAGTTTTTCCTCGACTTTTCTGGTGATGTAATCTGTCTTGTCGAGATTCAATCCAGATGGAGCTTCGATATTTACATAGATATTATCTTGGTCTGAAGCAGGAAAAAATTCCGAAGGAACAACGCCTGTTATAGGCAGGATTATGGCACCGATAAATAAAACAAGTGTAGCAAGTAAAGTAATCCAGCGTGATTTTTTGGTGGAAATAACCAGCTTGAGATATTTCTCGTAGACGGGTATTACTTTATCGAAGTGGATGATGCCGTGAATAAGCTTGCTGGAAAAAGAAGTATCCTCGGTGCTTCCCTGGGAGGCCAGTTTTTTCTTGATCAGCTCGTCATTTTTCCATTCTTCTTTTGCCAAAGCCTCATTAGCGATTAGCTGCCTTTTGCCCTTTTTGCGATACCACCAAACAAGCCACACGATCATTGTCAGGGAAATTGCGAAGAGTGCGCTGCCGAAAGTGGACTTGCTTAAGAAACCGACGATTGCCAAAATCAAAAGTAATGCGATGTCTATGCGGAAAATGTTTCGAGTAAGGCGGATGCGCTCCAGGATTGCGGCGAGGGGATGATTTACAATCAAAGCAATGATCAATGATGAAATAAGTGTCACGGAAACAGTTATGGGAATAGATTTAATATACGAACCCATGATACCTGTTGAGAAAAGAAGCGGTAAAAACGCCCAAGTCGTAGCCAGTGTGGTGGAAGTAAGCACCACTTTGAAATCATTAAGCACAAGCAGTACAGCTTCTTCAGGCGTGAATTTACCCGTACGCATATATTGTTTTGTCGCGCTGACTACCACAATGGCATCATCAACCAAGAGCCCCAAGGAAAGAAGCAAGGAGAACAATGAAAGGAAATTAAGCGTTATGCCTGTGAGCAACATTATGCCGAATGTTGCAAAAAACACCAAGGGGATGGCCAGTCCGGCAACTATAGCTTCTTTAAATCCAACGATCAGAAACAATATAGTCATCACCAATATAAGGGTAAGGATGAAATCATGTGTCAGTTGGTCGAAATCGCGACGAATGAACTTGGAAGTGTCCGAGGTGGTGTCATAGGAAACTCCTTCGGGAAAAGTTTTCATCATCGTCTCGATTCTTTTTTTGCATTCATCAGTGGTTTTGATGATTGAGCCTCCCGTTTTTTTGATGACGCTAATCGTCACCGCTTCTTGAGGCGCGTCTCCTTCCACGGAGAGACGGGAATATACATTGCGCTGGATCGCTTTTTCTTTGACTGAGGCTATGTCCTTTAACTGTACAATGGCGCTACCGTTATGTTTTATCGGAGCTTCACCTAATGATTTTTCATCGAAGAAACGCGCGTCTGTCCGCACAGGATAATTGAAAGAAGCGCCCTCGTAGTTTCCTCCGGCTATGGCGACATTCGTTGCGCTGATTGCCAAATTTGCTTGATTGGCGGTAATTTCATACAAAGAAAGTTTTTGTGGATCATAGGCAACCTCGAATTCTTTCTGGTCTCCACCAGAAACATTCACTTCACGAACACCGGGAATTTTTTCCAACTCGTCTTGAATTTTTTCGGCATATTCTCGCAATGTTAATCCATCATATGGTCCGGAAATGGAAAAAGTAAAAATAGGAGTGTCATCCAAGGATATTTCATTTACGGATGGCTCGCTTGCATCATCCGGAAGATCGTCTACAGTGGAGACTTTGTCACGTAAATTGCGCAAGGCTTCGTCTTGATCTTCGCTGCTATCGAATTCTACGGTTATCGAGGATATTGAATTGGAAGAATCGGAAGTTATTTTCTTCACGCCTTTCACGCTGGAAATCACAGTCTCAATCTTTTTGGTAACCAATTCTTCAATGTCTGAAGGTGAAGCGCCCGGGAAGGTCGTAATTACCATTGCATAGGGGATTTTCACTTCAGGATCCGATTCTCGAGGAAGGCTAACGAATGAATATATGCCCCAGGCGCTGAGTAGCACAATTAAAAGAACGACTACGCGAAAATTGGTAACAAAAAAATTTAACCAAGTCTTGCGTAGTTCCGGCTTGAATTCTAGTTTTTCCAAATATCTGGAATCCGATGATTGTTGTTTGTCCATAGTTAAGTGGTAATAGTTAGACATTATGCATTTGCCCTCAAGTTCCAATGGGTTGCTATGTTTTCTGATCCCTAAGTATTTATCAGTGAAGTGTGAAGGACATCTCTTTGTTTCAGGCAAGTCCGTAATATCCTAAAGTCCTAATTCAGAATTTTTATTTTGCTACCATCTTTCAGAAGCTTGTTTCCTTCGATGACTATTTGCGCGTTATCGGCAATGTCTGCTTTTAATTCGGCATTTTCCCCAAAAATGCGGACAATCTCGAAGTTAATTTTTTTGGCCAAATCGTTCTCAACCACAAAAAGATAGTTTTCATTTTGGGCTATTGTAATCGCCGAAAGTGGCAATATGACGTTTTTGTTTTCGCTGACATTCTCTTCCCGGGTTATTTTTACCGAAATAATAGTTCCTGGCTTTAGATTTATTTTTTCTGTAAACTTAGCATCAACTTGAAATCTTTTTGTAACACTGTCGGCTTGCGGAGCTATATTACTCACAACAGCTTCGAAAGAGATGTTATCGGGGGTCGTCGCCAAGATTTTATCGCCAATTGTTAAGGAATTTATTTTATCTTGTTCGACAAAAAAAGTAAGCTTTATTTGACCGGTTTTGCTTATGGTTGCCAGGGTTTGTCCCTGGGAAATAGAATCACCAACCGAAACATTTTTTGATGTTACCGATCCGCTTATGGGGGCGATCACATTATGTGAGTCAAGGGCGCTACTTAATGCTACCTTTGCGTTTTCCAATTGTAGCTTAGCGATATCTTCGGCTGCCCTGGTAGCTGAAGTGCTGTCTTCAGACTCATTCTTCTTGGCAAGTTTTAAGGATCGCTCAGCTTCTTGCACGGCTATCTCCAATTGTTTAACTTGCGCGCTTTTTAAATTGTTATCTCCAGTAGCAAGATTTGCGCTAGTGTCGTCTATTCTCACTAACAAGCTGCCGCTTCCAACATATTTGCCTAAATCAAAATTGACGGCGGTAACTGTGCCGGAAGTTTTTGCAGTTATGGTAGCCTCTTGGTCTGCACCTATGGTCGCAGGATATTCATTTTTAATAACAATACTTTTACTTTCGGAGGCAAATTGTATTTTTGCTGGCATTATTTTGTCAACTTCAGGAGAAACTTCGCCCTCTGTTTTTTGTACTGTGTTTCTAAAAATCAATAAGCCTGCAAAAATTGCAATTGGCAGGATGATGAAAAAGATATTTTTTTTCATAAGGTTTATCTGGGATTAAATAAGCTATTTAAGAAATTATACGACAACTCTTGTTTTCTTCTTCGGCGTCTAAAGCCTCGTTAAGTTTTTGAAAAAAAGCAAAGTGAGAAGCTAATTCTTCTTGGGTAAAATATTTTTCTAAATACATATTGGCTTTTTCGAGCCATTTTTCAGCCTCCATAAGCTTAGCTTTTCCTTGAGAGGTAAGCATGATGTTTACCTTACGCTTGTCCGAATCAAGCTCCTGGTGTTTTCTTGTGATGAAGCCTTTTTTTTCCAAGAAATCCAGGCGCTGACTGATGTTTGACCTGGTGCCGCCGATCGCTTCCAATATTTTGGTGGGTGTGTTATAGGCGGGGCACTTTTTTAATACGAACATGATTTTAATGCTTGCCGAAGTCATTCCTAAGTGGCTAAAGATGTGCTTGTTCGCTATATTTTCAAGGCGCATAGCAGCATGGATTATTGATTCTGAAATTGTTTCCATATATAAAAATAAAATTATTTAATTGTTAATCCATAAATAGTTTATGCATTAACTAAACTTATGTCAAGGGCTTCAAAATAGTGCGGATATTTTATGGGGGGGCTTGCTTTTTGCCAAAAAATGGTGTATAATGGGTATAGGAATGTGGAAAACAAGCGAAAAACGGGTGAACTCCCGTTTTTTCTTATTTTTCTGCAAAAAACAAAAAAATGGCTAAAAAAAGCAAAAAAAATATATATTTGGGACTTGATTTGGGAAATATCAGTCCGTCCCGTGCCCGCATTTTGGGGCTTATCATCGCCATTGTCTTTTTGGAGACGTTTTTGGTTGTTTCTCAGCATGCTAGGCGTGAAATAAATATGCCGACACTAATCGTGCAGGAAGCTCCCCAAAAGAATGCTGCTCTAGAAAAGGAAATTAAGGAAATGGTTAAGGGATATCCGATTGAACAAATGACTCCATATATTGCTTCCTATGACCGTGAAGTCGCTGCTTTTATTGTGGGCATTGCCAAAAAAGAAAGCAATTGGGGCAAAAGAAAGCCGGTGCTTGCCGGAGAAGACTGTTATAATTATTGGGGCTTTCGCATGAAATCGGAAAAAATGGGTAGTGGTGGACACACTTGTTTTGATAATCCCAAAGAAGCTGTTGATGCAATTGCCAGCCGTATAGACAAAATGGTTAATGAAGAAAATTTGGATACTCCCAAAAAAATGGTTGTGTGGAAGTGTGGATATAATTGTACTCATCCGACAGCAAGCGTAAAAAAATGGGAACAAGACGTGGATTATTACTATAGTCAGCTTGCCGATGAATAAAAGTGAATAATGCTCGAAGGCTATCTGTATCAAGGTAGCCTTTTTTCGTTTGCGGATTTATGATATTATATATTGGTAACAAAATAATGTTAGGACTTACGCATTTACCCTCAAGTCGAAATGGGCCCCTATGCGCTTTGATATTTTTCTTAAAGGAAGCGCAAATACCCATTTCTTATTTCGGGCAAACGCGTAAGCCCTAGATACAAAGAGTAACATGAAAAATATACAAGAGACATTTAATCGGATTCGTGAAATCAGAAAAGAACAGAAAGAATTGAAGGAAATGTATAAGGATGCTCTGGTGCAAGCGGATAAATATGAGGAGATAACTGAACAAATCAAAGAACTGCGCGAGCAAAAAAAGCAGATAGAGGGGCGTATCCAGGCGGAGATGGGGAAAGCCTATGAGAAACTTGAAGACCTGAAGAATGAGATGGAATCCGAAAAAGAAATGATGAATGACATCGCGATTTCAACATTGATGAAGGGAGAAACGGTTGTTGTTACTGATGAATATCAAAATTCCTACGAGCCGCAATATTCGGTGAAATTCAAGAAGGCGGATTATGGGAAAACTACGGAGTAACTTCCAACAGACAACGGGCAACTTTCTTACATAAGCTCGCGGGAAACCGCGGGCTTTTTTTCTTTGTTCTTCATTTGGGAAAGACTTATCTTGCCTAAAGCGTGATTTATGAGTATGATATCAAATTATGAACAATAATTTTTGGAAAAAACTAAATAAACCCGCCTGCAACGCTATGCGTAGCATTGCGGGCAGGCCTTTTATCGCGCAGGCGCCGATGGCGGAGATTACGGATGTGGCTTTTCGGCAGATGCTGGTTAAATATGGCAAGCCGGATTTGATTTATACGGAATTCGTTTCGGCGGACGGGCTTTGCAGCGAGGGCAGGGAGGCGCTGATCGGACGCCTTAAGTTTGAGGAAAACCAGCGCCCGATTGTGGCGCAGTTTTTTGGTGCTAATCCCGAGAAGATGCGCGAGTGTGCCAAGCTTGCGGTGGAACTTGGTTTTGACGGCATGGAAGTAAACATGGGCTGTCCGGATCGCGCGGTGATCAAGCAAGGGGCGGGATGTGCGCTGATTAAGAATCCCGAGCTGGCGCGAGAACTTATCAGGGCGGCTAAAGAAGGTGCGGATAATAAAATTGCAGTATCTGTAAAAACACGCATCGGGTATTCGCAAAATGAAATCGAAACTTGGATTCCGGAAATATTAAAAGAAAAACCGGACGCATTGATCATCCATGGTCGTACGCGCAAGCAAGCTTTTGCGGGAGCAGCTGATTGGGAAGCGATCAACGAAGTTGCTAAGATTGCTAAAAAAGCAGGCACAGTAGTTGTTGGCAATGGTGATGTGAAAAGCAAAGAAGAAGCGATGGAAAAAGCCAGCAAATATGGACTCGATGGCGCAATGGTTGGCCGCGCGCTTTTTGGCAACCCTTGGTTTTTTGGTGAAAAAGATATCGAAAAAATAACTGTTAAGGAGAGACTTGCGGCACTTGTGGAATATCTCAACTTGAACTCAAAATATTTTCCCGAAGCGAAATTCCATGATATGAAAAAACACATTGCCATGTATGTGCGGGGTTTTGACGGCGCAAGGGAATTGCGGATGAAATTGATGGAAGCGGGAAGTGCGGGAGAAGTGGAGAGAATAATAAATTCGGGAAAATAAAAAACGGCTGCGCTGATGCGTAACCGTTTTTTGTTTTGCGCAGCCCAGGTTTACTAGGCAACTTTTTTTTCGGGAGCAACCAAGTTTTCCAGGCGATCAAACCAGGAAATGTGCCCGGCTTCTTTCTCGAGCATATCCATAAGCTCCTCAATCCTTTCTAAGTAAATGTCGACACTGTTTTTGCTTGCAAAAAACAAAGGATTAGAGGATGTTTTCTGGGGCAACTTACAGATGTAATCCAGGAGATTTTTTTCCTTGCCGTTTGGGAAGAGCAGTAGGAGTCCATTGGGTCCGGTGATTTTTTTGAGTGAACAGGGGATGTTCAGCAACAATGTTTCCTCGATTGCATAGCTAATCGCTTTTTGTATTTTTGTGGCAACGTTTCTTTTGGAAAGCTCTTTTACAAAAAGAAAGTATAGCTTAAGAGGAAGCATTGCGGCAATCCAGGTGCTTACTGAATCTTCACATTGCTGAAGATCAGAGACAATGTTATTCATAATGCTGTCGAAATCACTCTTTTTGGTGCGAGCCGAATTTCTGCAATAGCCGACATTTTCCATGGTGCCCTCCTCTTTTTGGTTGGTGACAAAGAACTTCGATAGGCCTTATTTTTTGTTCTCGATGTTATTCAATATTTCCTTTATTTTTTCCACGCTATCCCAATCATGAATTGATATCGCAATTGCATTCTTGCTGATTTTTTTTGCCTTGGCAAGTTTTTTCTTGAGTTCTTCTGGCGTGACGGTATCGCTTCTGGAAATGACGATATATTCAGGCTTTTCCAATAATTCAGGATTAAATTGTTTCAGCTCTTTGCGGATAGCTTTATAATCTTTGGCAATATCATCACTGTCTGCTGCCAGAAAGTGAAACAAAATTTTCGTGCGCTCAATGTGTTTCAAAAATTTGTGTCCCAATCCCTTGCCCTCAGACGCTCCTTCAATAAGTCCGGGAATATCGGCAAGAATAAGGCCATAATATACGCCCAAGTTAGGCTCCAAAGTGGTGAACTGATAGTTTGCTGTTTTGGCATTGGCATTGGTAAGCTCATTGAGCAAACTTGATTTACCAACGTTAGGAAGACCGATGAAACCGACATCGGCGATCATTTTTAATTCCAACCTTAGGTTAAATTCTTCCCCTGGCTTGCCTTCCTCAAATTGTTTTGGCGTGGTGTTTGTCGCTGAGCGAAACAAAAAGTTGCCACGGCCACCGCGGCCGCCTTTAGCGACCAATATTTTTTGACCAACCTTCGTAAGTTCGCTGTCTGTTTGCGTATCCAAATTATGAATCACTGTGCCAACCGGCAATTTAATTACCAAATCTTTACCGTCCGGGCCATCACAAAAATGCCCTTTGCCATCGCGGCCATTGGGGGCAGAAATTTCTTTTTTGAAACGAAATTGGCGAAGCGCTCCCAAATCTGAAATAGCTTCAAAATAGACGCTGCCGCCTTCGCCACCGCTACCTCCAGCTGGTCCCAAGCTCATGAGGTTCTTGTTGAACGCTACGCAGCCTGTGCCGCCGTGTCCTGCGGATATTTTGATTGTGATGTCATCTATGAGCATGATGCTAATTTTCTCGAATTAAAAACGAATTTACGCGAATATTTCAATGTTATCGATTGAAAACATAGCATAGCACATGATTGGCAGAAAGGGAAGGGTACGCAAAAACGGAGTCGAGCTCCGTTATTGTTGGATATTATTCAAGCTGTCGGTGCGGTATTGGTTTTCTTTATTTGTCGTGTCCTTGATGTTTTGCTCTGCTTGGTTTTTGGTGTCGATCATGTTGGGTACGTAGTTGACGACCGGATCAACATTTTCTTTTACGGCCTGTGCTGGCGCGCTCTGTTCGATTGGTTTTTTGAAATATTTCCAGGCAGCAATGATGCCTATCAGAACCATGACTATGATTATGAATTTCTTCATGATTTTGTTTGCGTAGTAATTGTTAATATGGTTGTATTATAACATGCCTACGAAATACGAATTTATACGAATGTGCGAATACTCCCTTGCCATGCTTAATTTACCTGCCTCGTCGGCAGACTGGTTTCGGCATCTAGATCGTTTTTAAATAATAATATGGATAAGGATAATAAAACAAACGCTAATATTCCCCTTGCCGATCGGATGCGGCCGGAGAGGCTGGAAGATTTTTTTGGGCAAGATGATTTGGTCGGGGAAGTTTCGTTTTTGCGAAAAGCGATCGAACAGGATAATGTGCCTTCGATGATTCTTTGGGGGCCTCCAGGAAGCGGCAAAACAACGCTGGCTCACATCATCGCCAAAGAAACAAAAGCGGAGTTTTTGCAAATAAGCGCAGTAACCAGCGGCATCAAAGAACTGCGTAAGATTATCGCTGAGGCGCAAGAAAACGAATGGCAGAAAAAGAAAACCATTTTGTTTATTGATGAGATCCATCGCTGGAACAAGGCGCAGCAAGACGCTTTTTTGCCGCATGTGGAACACGGCTTGGTTACTTTGATCGGGGCAACCACGGAAAACCCCAGCTTTGAAGTGAACAGCGCCTTGGTTTCCAGGACGCGAGTCTTTGTGTTGAAAAAATTAGAAGCGGAAAATATTGAAAAAATTCTTAGGCATGCGCTGAGCGACAAAGAAAAAGGACTTGGTGACAGGAAAATAAAAATAGAAGACAAAGTTATCAAGGAAATTTCCATGTTGGCAAATGGCGATGCGCGCATGGCGCTTAACACTCTGGAAGCGGCAACTGATCAAGATACAAACATAACGCACGAATTGATCAGGCAGGTGCTGCAAAAATCACATCTCTACTACGACAAAACAGGTGAAGAACACTACAATATAATTTCTGCACTGCACAAATCGATGCGCGGTGGCGATGCGGATGCTTCACTTTATTGGCTGGCGCGTATGCTGGAAGGTGGGGAGGACCCGATTTATGTCGCACGACGTTTGCTTCGCTTTGCGGCGGAAGATGTAGGTGTAGCGGATAATTTCGCTTTAGTGCTGGCTAATAATGTTTTCGAAGCTTGTCACAAATTGGGAATGCCCGAATGTAATGTGCACCTGGCGCAATTGGTGATTTATCTTGCCCGCGCCAAGAAAAATGTGGCGGCATATTTCGCCTATGGCGCGGCAAGAAAAGACGTGGAGCAATATGGCAACTTGCCCGTGCCCATGCATCTTCGCAATGCCCCCACGAAACTTATGGAACAACTTGGCTACGGAAAAGCTTACAAATACACGCCAATTGAAGATTCCAGTGAACAGGAGTATTTACCCGCCGAACTTCGAGGGAGAAAATATCTCAAGTAATAAGAAACACACCAAACTTTTAATTTTAGTGGAGCTGTTTTATAAGCAAGGAAAGTTGGTGGGCTTGCCAACTGAACTTGGGGGTAGAAAACAACTTAAATAGTTGACAAAATACGCCAAACGTGTATAATTGAAGCAGTTTTGTAAGATTCTTGGTTTTGTTTCGTTTCGTCTTGTGTGACGCGTGCAAACAAAAAGAAGGTCGGCTTACAAACGTTAACAGGTTCATATAAGACGAAAATGGCTACAAAATTGTACGTTGGTGGATTGCCATACTCAAGCACCGAAGATTCTGTGAAGGAATATTTTTCTCAAGCAGGAACCGTTGCTTCCGTAGCAATTATTACTGACAAAATGACTGGTCGTTCGAAAGGATTCGGATTCGTAGAAATGTCTTCAGACGAAGAAGCTCAAAAAGCTATCGAAATGTTTGACAAGAAGGAATTCGATGGTCGTACGCTTACCGTGAACGAAGCTCGCCCAATGGAGGCTCGTCCTCCTCGCCGCGACTTCGACGGTGGCTCACGCTACTAATGCCGAGTTTATCGAAGCACTAGTCTCTAGTCGACTTGAAAACACTCCGATTTATCGGGGTGTTTTTGTATATAAAAAAACCGCTCTCACGTTTGCAAGAGCGGACTCAAGGTTTCATCTTTGAACCATCCGATAAAAACAACAGGTTCGTTATCAGAGAAGACATCTTTTTTCCCGAAGTGAACCTGCATCAATTCATCATCCAAGGTCATTGTTTCCCGGATTGATTCAATCCCTTGTTTTGAATAACCGACCATCATAGGTCTGCCATCATCTCTGATTGTCCATAGATAACGACTTCGTTCGTCACTGGAAGAGATTGAAAAAACGGGCCTACGCAACATTGTTTTCATTTTGGAAAAACTGATGATTTTTGCTGAATTTGGCATAGAGCCTCCCAGTTGTAAAATGGCCAACAGAGTTTTATTATGCATGAATCGTCCGACTTGTCAATCATGAAGCATTGCCAAAGTGTTTGGCGTATGATTAAATTTTCAGGTAACACTTTCAACCCAAAGGAGGGAAAAATGAGGAAAGTATCAAAAAAAGAAATTAATGATGCAGAACATGTCTGCAAAAATTGCGGAGCGCGTTTTGAAAAATTGAGTGATCCTTTGCCGGACAGATGTCCGGCGTGCCAAGTTGTTTGGAAGATCTGAAACCAGATTTCTCGTGAGCTTAGAGGCCGGCAATGAAAACCGGCCTTTATTATTGCTTTTAAAGCTTATTAATAGTATGATCTCTTTATATGCAAACGAAAATTTTCAGCGCACAATTTTTGAAAGGCGTCGTCGGCAGTGAAGGGCTACCTGATGACAATCTTCCCCAAATCGCTTTCGTGGGGCGTTCAAACGTGGGCAAATCCAGCCTCATTAATTCACTTACCGGCAAAAAAGATTTGGCGATTTCTTCATCCACGCCTGGGCGCACACTGCAGCTAAACTTCTTCTTGATTGATGAAGGTGTTTATTTTGTCGACCTCCCGGGGTATGGTTATTCCAAAATTTCTCTCAAACAGGCGGAGAAAATGCGCAAGATGATCATGTGGTATTTGGAGCACAACGAAAAAAGGCCTGAAAAAGTTGTGCTGATTATTGATGGTAATGTCGGACCGACAAAACACGATTTAGAAATGATGGAGCTTTTGCAAGAAAATGAATATGACGCTATCGTTGTTGCCAATAAAATGGACAAAGTGAAAAACAGCGAACTAATAAAAAAGCAAAGAAATATTGCGGAGAATCTTAATACGGAAAACATCGTTTATTATTCAGCTAAAACAGGCAAGGGCAAAGAAGAACTGCTGCAGAAAATCTTTGCAGGATAATTCTTAGAGGATTTTTGAGTCATATCGCATTGTACACTGGCAAAAAGACCCCATCTTTATATTATGCAAAATCAGGCGAGAAGCTTGATTTTTTTGTGTTTTCATGCTTAGCTTGAAAAAGATTTTTAACAGTTGAATAAGTTTAAAACGGTGTCTAATACATACAAAAGGAGGAATGGCCATGAAAGAAAAATGTTTTTGTAACACTCCGGAGGCGGGGTCGGCGGGAATTGTCTCTTTTGGAATTGGCGGTTTTATTTGCACCGCTTTCAAAAGAGGTAGCCAGTGTATCTACTGCGTGCAAGAATATTATTCAAATCTTTTGCAAAAGTATAAACTTAAGATTTTCAAAAATGGTACGCATTTTGGCGAGCATATAGACTGGGAATATTTCGTACATATTGAAAATAAGCATGATGAATGGAACAATACCTATCCTGAAGTCGTTGATCTTTTAAGCGCCCTTAGCTTCTTTTCGGTTAAACCTCAGGGCAATTGGGAAATAATCAATGGTGGTATGTCTTTAAATCCTGTGCCATGGGCAAATGTTTATTACTTTACGCGTAAGCAAGATGTGCTTGCTTACGCAAAAGCAAAATTTGCTAATACTCAATACGAATGGTCCGTCCGCAACATCGGAGAAGTGATCTCAAGAGAAGAAGTTCTAAAAATAGCATAATCGTGTCATAATGTGCTTCAAGCTTTCCCAAAAGTTTTATATGCCGCTCTGCTTTAATAAAGGAGCGGCTTTTAAAATATTGACATATAGTATTTTTCCTGCTATATTTCAAGGGCTTAGGACATTTGCTGCCCACAAGGCAGTCTTTTGTTTTCTCTACGAATTACGAACAAAATACGAATGTACGAAAGGAAGACAAAAAGAATAAATGTTTCAAATTAAGTTGTGAGATGATAAAAAATTTAAGCTTAGTTATGAATTGATTACAAATGCATGAAAAATGATTCGTACATTCGTATAAATTCGTAATTCGTAGGGATATGGAGATTAGAAACATTGCGATTATCGCCCATGTGGATCATGGGAAAACAACACTTACCGACGCTATCATGCGCCAAACTGGCATGGTGGGCGAAGGCGTCAGCATGGACAACAACGCGCTCGAGCAGGAGCGCGGCATTACGATTTATGCCAAAAACACTTCGATTTTCTATCGCGATACCAAAATCAACATCGTGGACACGCCCGGTCATGCGGACTTCGGCTCCGAAGTAGAACGTGTCTTGCGCTCGATCGACAGCGTGATTTTGGTTGTTGACGCGCAAGAAGGTCCGATGCCGCAGACGCGTTTCGTGCTTAAAAAATCATTGGAACTTGGGCTTAAACCGATCGTGGTGATCAACAAAATCGATAAACCGGCGGCGCAGCCTGATGTGGTGCAAGAACAAGTATATGAATTATTCTTAGACTTGGGTGCAAACGATGAACAGCTTGATTTTACAACTTTGTATGCAATCGGTCGCGAAGGAATTGCTAAAGAACATATGGACGATGATTCCAAGGACCTCACTCCTTTGCTTGATATGATTTTGTTTAAAGTGCATCCGGCCAAGGCTAATAAAGACGCGCCGCTGCGGATGCAGCCTTTCAACTTGGGTTATGATAACTTTTTGGGACGCTTGGCGGTAGGCAGAATTCACGAAGGTACCATAAAATCAGGACAAACGCTTACTTTGAAAAAAATGGATGGAGGCGTGGAAACTTCACGTGTAACCAAGTTATATACTTTCAAAGGCACCGAACGCGAAGAGGTTGCAGAAGCTTATGCTGGCGATATTGTGATGATAGCCGGTTTTCCTAAAATCGATATCGGGGAGACTATTTGTGAAAATGCCGAGCAAGAAGCGCTTCCAGCGATTACGATTGATGAGCCGACAATCTCCTTGCGATTTTTGGTTAACGACTCACCGTTTGCCGGAAAGGAAGGAAAATTTGTCACCAACAAACAAATCAGGGAAAGATTGGAAAAAGAATTGGAAGTAAACGTCGGACTCAAAATTGATTTTTCTTCCAGTGAGTATTACATGGTCTTCGGTCGCGGCGAATTGCATATTGCCGTACTTTTGGAAAACATGCGTCGCGAAGGATATGAAATTCAAGTTTCGCAGCCGCAAGTAATTATCAAAGAAATTGACGGAGTAAAATCCGAGCCGTTTGAAGAGGTGACTGTGGATGTACCAAGCGAACTTTCAGGAACGGTTATTGAAACGTTGGGCAAACGCAAGGGAATCATGACAGACATGCAAATTCACGGCTCTCAGACACGTCTTTTGTTTGAAGCGCCGACACGCGGTCTGCTTGGTTATCGTGGCCAGTTTGTTGTTGATACAAAAGGTGAAGGAATTTTGTCTTCACGTGTGATCGGTTTTAGGCCGTATGTAGGAGAAATCAAGCGTCGCGAAGTGGGCTCGATGATTTCCAATGGCACCGGCAAAGCACTTGGATTTTCTTTGGCGAATTTGCAGGAACGTGGTGTGCTGTATATTCCGGCGGCTACGGAAGTATATGAGGGTCAGGTTATCGGTAATGTGGCCAAGGGAGAAGAAATGACCGTCAATCCATTGAAGGGTAAGCAGCTGACCAACATGCGTGCTTCAGGCAGTGATGATGCAATTCAGCTGACACCGCCATGGGAACTATCCATTGAACGCGGTTTGGAAATTATGAATGAGGATGAATATTTGGAAGTTACGCCACAATCCGTGCGTCTTCGCAAACAATTCCTCAAGGAAACGGATCGAGTGAAAGCGGCCAGGAAGAAACAATAGAATCATATTAGAATATTTTTCGAAGGCGAGGCTTAGCAGCCTCGTTTTTTGTTGATTAAACACATGTGGATTTGCTGTGGATAACTTCTCGATTTAAAAAACAAAATATGTTAAAATTAAAACATACAAAAAGAATATTTTTTTCGCTCTGTCAGGGATTTTTTTCACCTTTCGGAGGAATCAAAAACTCAGGAAACATTGATCTGCACGAAGCCTTTACTTTTGTTGAAGATATAAGGATTGCCCATGTGCGTGCAGGGAGTTGAATGGCAAAACCGGCCCGAGTCGACATAAAACGCCAAAAGCGTTTGTGCCGGCCTGGGCCTTTGTTTTTACAATATAAAATGACAGAAAAGACAAAAGGAAAAACAAAAAAGAATACTACAGATAAGACCCGTTGTATGGATAATAAAAACGGGAATTGGAAAAGCTGTCAGCGCGGAGAGAAAATTTCTCGCAAGCGTGTTTTGCGTTGGGGTAAAATTGATGATTTGGAAGTTGCTTTGGTTGCAAAAAAGCATGAAGCACATGTTTTGGGAAAGGCTTATGTTAGGCTCAAGTTGGTAGAGAAGTTAAGTGCACTTTTCAAAAAATTTACTAAAAAAACAGCGATTTTCGGTATTAAGACAACGTATCGAAGCATGGTGATCGCAGTGGCAATTGCCATGGTTTATGCAGCAAATCCTTTTGCGCTCAGCGCCCCACAATCAACAACAATTACTTTCAAAAATGATTGGGACAAAGGTACGCTTGCCAGCGTCAGTACTGAAAGTTCTCAAGATGCGATTCAATTGAAACCCACAGGAACTTGGGGCGCGCGCGTTTGGGCGCCACCGCAAGATACCATTGCATATGGACATTCTGGTGTGATAACCGGTGGCTATATGTATGTTTTTAGGGGGTATTCAGACAAAGCTTTCTGGCGTTATGATGTTGCAGAAAACAAATGGGATACATTGGCTGATCTGCCGGTGCCTGCATATTATGGTGCGGACATGATCTATGATGGCAATGGAGCTATATATGCGATTTTTGGAGGATATTCGCAAAAATTTTACAAATATACGATTGCCACGGGTGTTTGGACCCAGCTTGCAGATCTTTTGGACACCCCTTGGCAAGGCGCTGCAGTGGAAACTGATGGTACGAATATTTTCGTGGTCAGGGGTAATGGCAGTACTGATTTTTGGCGTTACAATGTGGCGACAAATGATTGGAGTAATCTAGCTCCAGTTCCTGCAACTGTCGGTGCGGGAGGTGATTTGGTAAATGGTCAGGACGGATATTTCTATCTTACTCGGGGTGCTAGCACTCTAACATTCTATCGTTACAAGATATCTGGTACGGGGGCAAATACCTGGGAAGCCAGAGCAAATGCTACTACAGGTTATACTTTCACTTCGGATCAAAGAGGTGCATATTACAATGGAAATATTTATTATTTTCGTAGTGGCTCGACAACTAGCTTTCTTCGTTTTAATGTTGCGGGTAACTCCTGGACCGTGCTTTCGGGAACGAATGAAGTCGCTCCTGCAACAGTGAATTATGGTTCACTGATTCTTAATACCGATGATAATAAATTGTATGGCGTTCGTGGTAACGGTACGACGGATATTTGGAAATTTGATCCTTCTTTGGGAGCAAATGGCGAGTGGGAGGGACCAAAACAGATGCTGGATGGAACCGGAACCGTAAATACTGGTGGTGATTTGATTTGGAATGGGCAATCCGGTGCAACTAATTACGTCTATGCTATAAGAGGCAACAGTAATGCTTTCTATCGTTACGATGTCGCTACAAATATCTGGACCAATAAAGCTACCACGCCTGCTTCAATTACAACGGATGTAAAGGCCACTTATTGCAACGGTTATGTGTATGCTCTTCTAGGCGGCAATACGACAACATTCTATCGTTACGCTGAAAACGCTTGGACGACATTGACCACACAGCCTTTCCCGGCTACGGCAAGTAATGGTGCAGGGCTTGCTTGCGCATCCGATAATTCAATTTATGCCATTCGCGGTAATGGTACTGCCAATTTTTATCGTTACACTGATGCTGGCGGTTGGACCGCCCTTGCCAACATGGTGGTGAGTGGTGTTACCTATTATGCTAGTATTGGAGCACGTATTGTTACTGATGGAACTGATGTGTATGTGATGTTGGGAGATGGAGAAACAACCTTCTTGAAATATAGTGGAGGTGTTTGGAGTAAGATTGCTTCAACGCCTTTTGCACAATATTATGGTACTGATATGACTTATGCCAATGGCAAAGTATATGCTCTGGCGGGACTTTATAAAGATGACACTTGGGAATATACCATTGCCACGGACACTTGGCGCAAGCTGCCGAATAATCAACAATATACCTTCGGCCGCGGACCATATAATGGAGCATCTATAGAATATGCCGGTGGCACTTCATTTTTTGCCACAACAGGGCAAGGTCTTGCTGACGTGTGGAGTTACACTTCCGGCGCTACCAATTTTGTTGCTAGTGGTACTTATGTCAGTCAATCACTAGACTTATCCAATGTGCAAAGCTGGGTTTCTTTCAATAAAGCGGACAATACGCCGACCAATACCAGCATTACCTATGAAACCCGTACTAGTTCTGATAACGAAAACTGGTCTTCTTGGCAAGTTATTTCCGGAACGACAATCGCTTCGCCAGTCAACAGATATGTGCAAGTAAAGGTTACGCTTAACACGTCTGATGGCCTTTACACGCCTACAGTATCTGATTACACAATTTCTTATAACAGTGAGGACGATGCGCCTACAAATCCGACCGCGGTTGATGCAAGATCGCAGCAAGTAGGTGGACAAGCGCTGACCTCAGGGCAATCATATCCGCATGAACATCCTTATTTTTCTTGGAGTGGTGCTGCCGACTCCGGCAGTGGTATTGATGGTTATTATGTGTATTTTGGTACTGACGATGGCGCAGACCCAGTAACGCAAGGATCATACCAAACCGCCAGTTCTTATGTGGTAAATTTGGCCCTGCAAACAGGAACATACTATCTGCGCGTTAAAACCAAAGATGTAAACGGCAATGTTTCTTCTTCTACCTGGGATGCATTTACTTATGTCTATAGCGGTGTCTCCCCTTATCTTGATGAGCAAAAAACTTCAACTGCAGATTTTGCCGCAGGCACGCTTACTGATGTTAATGCCACTAGTGTAACTGATTCCGTAAGACTGAATTCATCAAATGGTTTTTGGAATCAAGCACGGCTCTCACTTGCTCTGGGAAATATTGCTGCTGGGGGAGAATTGGCATTAAGTTCATGTAGGGGCAATAGTAATCATTGTCTCTATACTTTCGGTGGCGCTAACGGAACCACGTTTCATAGGTATGAAATAGAAACTGATACATGGACCACATCTCCCGCAACCGTTGCTGCCGCTCCTTTGGCAGTCAATAATGGCGGATTTTTGGTGGCAGGTCCTGCCGGTTATCTATATGCTGCTCGAGGTGTAGCAACTTCAACTTTTTGGATGTATGACATAGAGAATAATGTTTGGAGCACAATAGACAGCGCGCCGAAGAATTTCGATTATGGCTCGAATCTTTCCTATGATGGTTCGCGCTATATTTATGCGATGCCTGGAAATGACGATGCTTTCTACAAATATGACACGTGCAATAATCAAACATCATGTACACCCTCTTGGACGCAGCTCCCGAATGCGGAGTTTGGAAACCCAAATACGGCAGATGGACAAAGGACATATATTGGTGGTGATGCTATCTATGATGAGCGCAATAATATTTATGTGATTCAGGGAAACTTGTATCCCTATTTTGCCAAGTATTCCATCGGGGACGATTTATCTCGGGGTGAGCATGCCAACTCTTGGACTTCGCTGCCTATGGCTCCCGAAGGAATCTATGATGGTGGCACTATCGTTTTTGACAACACTGCCAATTCCATCTATGTGTTTGCGGGAAAAGGTAGGCAAAAATTTTATCGCTACGATATTGAGTCTGCTACCTGGTATGTGATGCCTGATGTTCCTGCTTCCATATCCTATGGTGCATCCATGGTTGTTTACAATGGTTACATCTATGCAACGCGCGGTGGCACGACAACGAATTTTTATCGCTTTAATATTGCTGAAAATACTTGGGAATTGCCGCAGCGAGCATTTTTTGGACCGTCGACAACTGCCGGAACCAGTTATTTCCTCTATGGTAATGGATCGGTTATAGCTGCGGACAAAAGTGATTCGATTTATATGGCACGTGGTTCATATGATAATGTTTTTGGGCGTTATGATACGGATTCGGGAACATTTACGGAACTCTCGAAATTGCCGGTAGGTTTATATCAAGGAAGTAGTATGGTTTTCAATGAAGATGAAAATGCCGTTTATTATATACCAGGAAATATTAGGACCGCACGTACCGGAGATTCCAAAGCCCCATATTTTTTCAGATACCTCACTAATACCAATACTTGGGAAGAAATAATCACGGACCGTCCGCCGGCTAAAACACTGGTTGGCTCCTCAATGACTTATGACGGATCTCAATATATATATTTAACCGCCGGAAACGGTGCTAACACCTGGTGGCGTTATGATACGACTGCGGCAGCAGGTTCTCGTTGGTCTGCGGCACTTCCCGTCAATGCTTCATGTCTTACGGGTGATGGCGGAAAGATTGTATATAAAGACGGTTATATCTATCTTTTACGAGGTGCCACAAATGCGACTACTTGTCGTTATCAAATTTCCAACACTACTTGGACTGTGCTCGGAGCATTGCCCGCAACTGCAGGAGCTGGCGCCAATATGATTGATGGTCATGATGGTTATCTCTACGTATCTCGTGGTATCAATACCAACACCTATTATCGTTACAATACTGCGCAGGCGACGCCTGGAACGTGGGAATCTTTAACTTCCGCCAATATTCCAGCCAATGTAACTACCGGAGGATTTTCTGTTTATCTTGCTAATCGCAATTGGTTGATTTCGGGTGCTGGCACAAATTCTTTTGGCGATGGTTTGTATAATTATGTAATCGGTAGTGAAACAAATGGTACCGGTTTTGCAAAGACTGGAACATATGAATCTGAAGCAATGGACCTTGTTTCCGTTTATCGCTGGGCAAATCTTACCGTAAATTATGTGCAGCCCAATAATACGACATTGACTTTTGAAACACGAACTTCTAGCAACGGTACGGATTGGTCATCTTGGAGTCCGACGGCAAATGATCATGTATTTGGTAACACACATGTGATGAGTATTGTTTCTGCTCCCGCAGAATTCATTCAGGTTCGTGCCAGATTCACTTCAAATGATCGTATTTTTTCACCGCGGCTTGATGATTTTACGATCAATTATTATCAAGATATTGATCCTCCGACAAATCCCTCCTCAATTACAGCCAAAAGCAGCTCTACGGGAAGTAGTATAACTACTAACAATTGGTATAATCATGCAGCACCATATTTTGAATGGCCTCTGGCGGGAGCAGGGGGTGGTGCTCAGGATAACACCGGAGGTTCGGGTGTGGCAGGATATTATGTCTATTTCGGCACTAATGCTTCGGCTGATCCTTTTGTAGACGGCTCTTTTCAAGCCGGAAACAGTTTTGCTGGATCGCCATCAAGTTCCGGTTCTGACTATTATCTAAAAATCAAGACCATTGATAATGCCGGTTTTATAAGCTCAACAAGTTATGATGCATTTGTTTATCGCTATGATGCAACTGCACCAAGCAATCCGAGTGATATTTCCGTGAATCCGACAGGGTATTCATCTGCTATTTCATATACTTTCTCCTGGACTCCGGATGCATCAGATGCTAATTCTGGCGTGGCTATGTTTCAATATCGAACTGGTGGTGATACACCTGGGGTCTGGCATGATATTCCTGATCCTGCAACAGTTACCCAAACAGAAACACATTATCAGAACAATAAAAATACTTTCTATCTTCGCACAGTAGATGCCGCAGGAAACACTTCCTCGCCAATTTCTCAGGATTACTACTATACCGGAGGTCCGGCTTCACCACCGAATAATCTGCAAGTTACTCCGTCGGATATAAACAATACGACAAATTCATTCACTTTCACTTGGGAAACTCCATCAGTATACGGAGGAGATCCTACTAAGCTCAAATATTATTATTCAATAAATGTTTTGCCAACCCCGTACAACACGACTGTAACCACGGCACTTGCGGCAGGACCAGGACCATTTGCTACGCAATATGGAAAGAATACTTTTTATATTGTTGCCTTGAACGAAGGAGGTGAAACCGATCTTTTGAACAACGCCGATTGGAATAATCCGGCAGCGGTAAATTTCTATGCCGAGACCAGCGCGCCAAGTCAGCCGCTCAACGCACAAGCCTTCGATACCTCTGATCGTGAAAATGCTGAATATAGCGTGGCAGTGAAATGGTCACCGCCTGTAACGTACGATTCGGGTAATTTTGCCGGATATACTATCTATCGTTCGGATGACAATGTCGATTTCACGGAGATAGCTTCAACTACTGGTAGCGCTTATGTGGATACGGAATTGGAAAGTAGATTATATTATTACTACGTTAAAGCCAAAGATAAGACCAATAACTATTCTCCGGCTTCCGCTACAGTGCAGCTTACGCCGACTGGTAAATACACAAGGCCACCGGCCATAGTTAAACAGCCAGCTGTTGAAGCACAATCATTTGCTGCTGATTTCACGTGGGCAACAAATCGTACGGCTAGTTCTTTCATTGAATATGGCAAAACTACGGAACTCGGGGAAACAACCGGGCAAGTTGACTCGGTCACGGATCACGCCGTGCAAGTGAAAGGTCTTGCTGCTGATACTAAATATTTCTATCGTGTTAAATATATTGATCCTGACGGTAACATTGGTACCTCTGAGATTCTAACTTTCACAACCCTTCCTCCTCCTACTATTTCCGATATGGTTATCAATGACGTCGGTCTTAACACAGCAACGGTTTCTTGGAAAACTAATGTCAGTGCAACTTGTACCTTGAAATTCGGCAAAGGAGCTTTTACTGGATCTTCAGAGGAAACGTCCGGTTCGACTTCCCATGTGATGAAGCTGGAAGGACTGGACAGTGCCTCAACATACAAAGTAATGGTCGATGCATTGGATGCTGACAATAACCAATTCTCTTCAGATGAATATACTTTCACTACACTTAAATTGCCGGTAGTATCGGAAGTTCAAGTCGAAAATAAGGAGAATGTGGATGTGCCGACTGTTGTGGTAAGATATAAGACAGATGTAAATACGACCACATTGGTCAGATTCAAGACTGCCGATGAGGCTAATTTCCATAATTTTTTGGAAAGTCAGCCAACAACTGAACATGTCGCTGAAATAGCCGGAATGGATCCTGCCAAGGAATACACGCTTTCCATAAGTGGTGTTAGTGAAGCTGGCGTAGAGGCTACTCCCGTAGAGCAGAAAATTACGACCAAATCTGACAGCAGGCCTCCGGAAATTGTTACCAACCGAGCTGTTGGTAAAGTAAACGGGCGTGGCAAGGATGCTCAAGCGAATATATATATAAAAATAGAAACAAATGAATTGACTCGTACCAAGGTACGCTTTGGCAAAGGAGTTATTGTATCTAATTTTGAACAGAACACACCGGAAGACAATTTGAATACCTACCATATGGTTACGATTCCGGCAGAGGCTGGACAAGTATACAGTTATCAAGTCGAAGCATATGATGATGCTGGAAACTTAACCTTGACCCAACCCCAGACAATTGTAACGGAAGGCAAAAAACAAAACGCAACGGAGGTGGTGGTGGATACATTCGCCAGCAGATTCGGTTGGATCTCGAAATTATGGAGCAAATAGAAAAAACAAAAAAAACAAAAAAAGAAATCATCAGAGTGGAAGATGTAACCAAAGATTTCATTTTGGGTGCAACCACGGTAAATGTACTCAAAGGTGTGAGCGCTTCCATAAACGAGGGCGATTTTGCAATTTTGGCAGGACCTTCCGGTTGTGGAAAATCAACATTGCTTCATATTATTTATGGGCTGGAAGGTCCTTCGACGGGCAAGATATATATAGATGGATGCAGCATTTGGGAAAAAACCAAGGATTGGCGAGCTGATTTTCGCAACAAATTTGTTGGCTTTATTCCCCAGCAGACATTCTGGATAAAATCACTTTCTGTTCTGGAAAATGTTTCCATCCCATCCTTAATAAAAGGAGATACCTTCGCGCAATCGCTGGAACGTGCAGCGCAATTGATTGAGATGGTGGGCATGGGCAAATGGATGCACAATAGGCCATATGACCTTTCCGGAGGCCAGCAGCAACGCGTTGCCTTGGCTAGGGCGCTCTTGCTTAATCCGCGTTTTTTGATTGCGGATGAGCCTACTGGAAATCTGGATATGAAAGCCGGACAGGAATTAATGGAATTGCTAAAAGATTTCAATAAGCAATTCAATATTACTATTTTGATGGTTACGCATAATCCTGAACAGTATCAATATGCTGATCAAGTCATTCATATGCTGGATGGACTAGTTGTCGATAAATAGAATCACTAAAGATTAAAAATGTTTAAGGTTATCGATTACAATGATGCATATTTGAACTAAGTGTAGGAATTTTATATTTCACTTGTATATGGCGTTATTAAATTGGATAAAAAACAAATTTCTGTCAGAAGCCAGTTGCGATGGGGGCAAGGCTTCGCGCATGAAATTATCGACGACGATATTCATCGGATATCGTAATTTAAAGGTAGGAAGGATGCGCTCCATGCTTACTATCGGTGGTGTAGCTATCGGTATTGCCATTATTACCTTTTTAATTTGTTTAGGCTTCGGAGTGCAGCGGGTTATTGTAAATGAGGTTACTAAAAATAACTCTATCGATGTGCTCGATGTCAGTAATGCCAATCTGGAAAGTTTTGTGTTGATGAATGATGATATGGTCAAAAAACTTTCCGAAATTTCAGGCGTGAAGGAGATAGAAGTTTTGATGAATGGAGGCGGGCAGGCCTATTTTGAAAATTCCCAAACAGACGTGGTTATCTATGGTGCGTATAGGGGTTATTTCCCCTTGGCCAATATGTCGCTTACTGCGGGAGAGTTGAGTAAATATGAAGACGAAGGAAATACTGTGATCATTTCCTCTCGTTTGGCAGGTCTTCTTGGTTTTGCAAATAATGAAGAAGCCTTAGGCAAGGAAATCAAATTTAATCTGGCCCTCTCGCGTGATATCAGTGAAAACGTTGAGAAATCAGGAGAAGAAAAGGAAGATACTAGCACCATTGTGGGTGTTATAAGTGATAACCAGAATACTTTTATTTATGTGCCATTTGGCTTGCTCAAGCGAGATTTGGGAGTAACTGCGGCTCAATCAGCAAAATTAAGAATAGATGCTGGTAATATCGGGAATATTCGTTCCCAGATCGAACAAATGGGATTGGTTACGGAAAGCGTAGTTGATCTGGTCACGGATATCAACAGTTTTTTCGTGATTATCCGCATTGTATTAGTAGTCTTGGGTACGATTATCATGTCCATTTCCGCTATGGGCATGCTCAATACTCTTAGCGTTTCACTTCTTCAACGAACGCGCGAAGTAGGAATCATGAAAGCTTTGGGAGCCAAACGCAAGGATATTTTTTATATGTTCGTGTTTGAAGCGGCAATTATAAGTTTTACCGGTGGCTTGGTTGGTTTTGCTCTTGGTTATGGCTTTGCTGTTTTGATAAACTTTATCTTTAATATTTTTGCTGCCAAACAGGGCTTATCAGCCATCCATTTTGTGTATATTCCGCCGACATTCATGATCGCCATAGGTGCTTTTATTATTTTTCTCGGTATGGTTACCGGTCTTTTGCCGGCCCGTCGTGCCGCCCAAATCCACGCTTTGGACGCCTTGCGCTACGAATAGCGTTGAATTAAGTTTTCTTGTGGTTTGACATTTCCCGCTTCTCGTAAAGCGGATTTTTTTGTACTATAAAGAAAAGATCTTTTGTAATATAAAGTGTAAATAAAAAAAGCTTATGTCAAAAAAGGACAGAATCATAAAGCACCCATTTTTAAAGGCTTTTGCGCAGATTGTGCTTGGTGTTTTCGATGCTGTTCTGGTTCTCGGCATCGTTTTTTCCTTGATTGTTTTTTTGATGTATCGAAATGTGGGTGATGGTGATATTGAACACGGCAGCGTTCGTCCAGAAACAACCAAGATATATGATCGTACCGGCAACACATTGCTTTATGAAATACATGGGGAAGAAAATAGGACCATAATTTCTCACGAAAAAATTCCTAACAACATACGCATTGCGACTATTGCTGCTGAAGACGATTCCTTTTACCACCACTTCGGAATCGATCCGTCTTCTATTGTACGTGCGGCGAAGGCTAATATTCAAAATGGAGGTGTTGTTCAGGGCGGTTCAACAATCACTCAGCAGCTGGTGCGCAATATTTTTCTTAATCGCGATCGAACTTTTGAACGAAAAATAAAAGAAGCCCTGCTGGCTGTCAAAGTGGAGCAACGCTATTCGAAAGAACAAATTTTGGATTATTATCTTAATGAAGTACCTTATGGTTCAAATAGCTATGGCATTCAGTCGGCAGCACAAACTTTTTTTGGAAAGGATGCATCCCAACTTTCTTTGGATGAAGCTGCATTGTTAGCCGCGTTGCCAAAAGCTCCCACCTATTTTTCTCCTTATGGCAATCATCGCAAGGAGCTTTCTGCCAGGCAGCAATACATTCTTTCCCGCTTGGAGGAACTTGAGCTCATTGATAAATATGAGATTGCGAAAGCCAAGGAAGAGAATACTTTTGAGAAGGTGGTCCCTTTCAAAGAAAAGATAATTGCGCCACATTTTGTTATGTATGTGAAGGAGCAGTTGGAAAAACAATATGGTGTAGCGACAGTGGAAAGTGGCGGATTGATCGTAAAAACCTCCTTGGATATCCCTCTTCAGAAAGATGCTGAAAAAATAATTGCAGAAGGTGCTGCTTATAATCAGCAAAAATTTAATGGGGAGAATGCCGCCATGGTCGCCATCGATCCGCGCAGCGGAGAGATTTTGGCAATGGTTGGCAGTCGTAACTATTTTGATTCTTCGATAGATGGTCAGGTAAATGTAACTCTTCGCCCTCGTCAACCAGGCTCATCTTTCAAACCCATTGTTTATGGAAATGCTTTTGAAAGGGGATATCAACCAGAAACAATCTTGTTTGATGTGCCGACCAATTTCGGGCCGGATGGATCGGGGCGTGAATATATTCCTCAAAATTACGATGGCAAATTTCATGGTATGCTTTCTATGCGACAAACCCTGGCGATGTCTCTTAATGTCCCTGCAGTACAAACGCTATATCTGGGAGGTATCGACAACATGTTGGAGTTTGCCAGGCGTCTAGGCATTACAACGCTTAACGATCGGCAGCGCTATGGGTTATCGCTGGCTCTTGGCGGAGGAGATGTCAAATTACTTGAACTTACAAGTGCCTTTTCCGTTTATGCCAATGATGGCAAACGAAATCCTCCCGATCCGATCCTGTCGATAAAGGATTCACCTGGAAAAGAATTATATAAACATGAAAATGTTAATCAGCAAGTCATTGATTCCCAAGTGGCTCGTAAAATTGATTCGATCCTGTCTGATAATGCTGCACGTACGCCTATCTTCGGTCCCAATAGCCCTTTGATTTTGCCAGACAAAACAGTGGCCGCTAAGACAGGTACCACGCAGGATTTTAAAGACGCATGGACTGTTGGATTCACCCCGACCATTGCTATTGGAGTATGGACAGGCAATAACGACAGCCGAATAATGAAACCGGGCAGCGACGGAGTATTCGTTGCTGCTCCTATTTGGAACAAATTAATGGCGCGTGCGCTGGATGGAAAACAGCGCGAATATTTTGCTGATTATGAAAGAGTTAACACTAAAAATTCCTTGCTTGCCGGTGCGATTGCGACAGAGAAGTCATACTACAACAAAAAAACAGGCAAGCAACTAAATGAGAAAAAACTAGCCAAAACGGAAGCATCAAAAATAGAGGTTAGAGATATCCCTACAATAAGACATAGCATCCTTTATTATGTAAACAAAGATAATCCTCTTTCCAATTTGGCTCCTGACCTTAAGGACCCCATGGCAATTCGCTGGGAACAGGCGTTGCAATCCTCGCCAATGCCACTTGCCGAGCAAGTTGCCGGTGCTTCGACGCAAAGATAGTTAGCATATGTTATAATAGTCTGTGTAAAACTTTCTTAAGTTGATTATTTATGATTAATCCTCATTATTTATACACGGATGGTGTCATTCAAGTAATTCAAAGTTTTTCCTATTTAGGCATAGTCGGTTTTTCTATGTTAGTAGGATATCTTATTCCTATTCCCGAAGAAATCGCTCTTTTAATTGTTGGCTATATCGCTGGAGTCGGTCTGATAAAGTTTTACTGGGCGGTAATTACCGCTGCTGTTGGCGTGATTATTGGCGACAACATTCTATTCTTATTGAGTCTTCACGGTAGCAAGTATATAGAGCGACTGAAGAATAAGTTACGCAAGAACAAATTGATACACTATGAACATGTGATGCAAGAGCATATCGGCAAGACGATTTTCTTTATCCGTTTCATTGTGGGACTACGTTTTTTCGGACCAGTATTGGCTGGCATGTTAAAAATCAAATGGCGTAAGTTTTTTTTCATCAATGCCGCCGCCTCGATCCTGCACGCATTGTTTTTTATCAGTTTAGGCTATTATTTTCACAGAAGCTTTTTGGCATTGGTTACTCAGGTTGAAGTAATAAGACATGCGCTTTTTTTCTTTTCGGCCACCCTCTTTGGTATCCTAATTGCTAAAGTAGTGGGGGATAAATACCTTAAAAAAACGGATTGATATGTCGCTTTTGCTCAAATTGAGCAATGTATTTAGAACCATTTCAATATAGCCTTGTATTCATCATCCCTTTCCGGATGGCAAATAATTTCCGTCGTTCCTTCGGGTAAATTATTGGCAAATTTTTCGATATCGCTTATCCAATCCAGGCTGACCATATGATCTGAAGATATAATATTTTGCAAGTCAGTATTTCTGGATATTAGGTGGCGCATAAAGCGAAGGATTAAGTGGCGGGAATCGCGAAAGTGTAAAACATCTTTCTTGCCTAAGCGAATGAAGGGGATATTAAATTCATTCTGTAAATCTCGTGCAATTTTAAAGTAGGAAGGAAAAAAGTGCACATGTTCATGGGAGTTGATGCCATCGGGATATCTTCCAAAGCGTGATTTAAAAAGCTCAACTTGTTTTTTCCATGATAAATTAATTTCTTCTTTTGCTATTTTGCCTGTTAAACGTAAATAAACAAAAATTATGGTACGCGAAAGTATGCCAGTATGTTTTCCATCGTCGTTAAAGCCAGGAAGGTCCAAATGAATATCCATTTTTATGCCCGAGCGCATTAGAGATGCTACCTCATTTTGAGTGAAATTTCTGTCAATGCCAATCATAACAGCCACGCGGTCTATTTTTCCCAAACTTGCCAATTCCAAAATACGGTCATTGGCTTTGGCGCTCATGCCGAAATCATCGGCGGAAAGTATTATTTTTCTTCGATCGGCAAAGGAAGTTTCCATTTCAGTTTATCTTGAAGTTATATTTTCCTTTTAATTGATTGAATCTTATTTTTAGCAAATCCTTGGTCATATTTAGAGGATCTCGCAGAAGTCTTACATGACTCTCCCTCGGATTTTGCAGGGTAATTGGCAATTCTTTTATTTTTAAGCCCATCTTGCGGGCTATGAATATTATTTCACTGTCAAAAGCGAAGCGACTGATCGTAAGTTGTGGGAAAATAGCCATAGCTGCGTGACGTGAAAAAACTTTAAAGCCGCATTGGGTATCGCGAATGTCGTAATTATTAATAATCGCCATCCGCATCAAGCGAAATATATGTTCCATAAACTTACGATACCAGACAACCCGTTTTTTTATCTTGAGTCCAGGGACAAATCGAGAAGCTATTGCGATGTCAAAACCATTTTTTGTTGTGGCAACGAATTTGTCCAATTCTTCAATAGGTATGGCAAGGTCAGCATCCAAAAACATTACGATATCATTTTTGCTTTCTAGGAAACCTTTTTTAACAGCCCCACCCTTGCCTTCATTTTTTTGCAGGGAAATTACCTTGAGTGGAAACAGCTCTTTGACTTTTAATAATTCTCCCATGGTGTCATCATTGCTACCATCGTTTACGGCGATAATCTCAAAACTCTGGAAGGTTGATTCCAGATATCTGTTTATCTTGATAAGATTTCCAAAAATAGTTGTTTCCTCGTTAAAACAGGGAATAACGACGGATATGGATCCCTTTATCATGTTAGTTCTATGTTAACAAATTAATTCTAGCAAGTATTCTGAGAAATTGGAAGATGGACTATCGTAGAAGCCAGTCTGTAATAGCGGTCAAGATTGGCGTAGGATTAAGTATGAAAATATAACATATTTCAAATCGTCCTTCGCTATGCTATAATTAAGAACATATAATTGGAAAATATATGGTTTTTTTCAGGACATCTTTGGATTTTCTTATAAAGTATCGTTTGCACATCCTGTCATTTTTTGCGGGATTTGGGTTGTGCATCGTCTTATTTTCAACAGGAGATCATAAGAAAGAAGAAGTCGGGGGGACATCCTCAGTTAAAACAGAATTACGTCAGAATGGCTTTTCTTTCATAAATCCTCTCCTGGAGTGTGAAATGGAAGGTCAAATTTTGAATAATGAATATATTCCTTTTGAAGAAGAGGCGAAAAACAAGATTCAAAAAAATATCATAGATATTAAAAGGGCTAAAGAGGTTTCTGTTTATTACAGAGATCTTAATAATGGACCCTGGTTCGGCATCAATGAAGGTGAAAACTTTTCTCCGGCATCTCTCTTGAAAGTACCGCTCCTGATGGCATATTTGAAAAAATCGGAAACTTACCCGAATTTATTGGAAGAGAAGCTTATTTTCGGAAAGGATGAGATAAATAAAAATTTAAAACAAAATTTAAAACCAAAATATAGTATACAAGAGGGTCAAGAATATACGATAGAAAAGCTTTTGTGGTTCATGATAGTGTATTCTGACAATGATGCCATGAGGATTCTTTTGGACAATATGGATCAGGAAAGTCTGGATAAGATTTATTTGGATTTAGGTATGAGTGTGCCAGATATTCGCAAGCCTGAAGATTTCATGTCTGTTAAGCAGTACGCATCTTTTTTCAGGATACTTTATAACGCATCATATTTAAATAGGGCAAACTCGGAAAAGGCCTTGGAATTACTTTCCAATGTGGAATATAAAGACGGTCTTGTTGCAGGCATACCAGCAGATATGAAAATCGCTCACAAATTTGGGGAAAGAGAAATTGATATTTCGGGAGCAAAAACAAAACAATTGCATGATTGCGGAATTATTTATTATCCGGGCAACCCTTATTTACTTTGCGTGATGACAAGGGGAGATAGTTTCGGTGAATTATCAAGCACAATCAGAGATATTTCTGACATAATATATGGGGTAGTGAATGATGCCAAAAGAAGATAGAAAAAACGCAAGAAATCAACTGGCGTGACTAATTTTTAAAAATATTATATGAAGCTCAATAATTTAAATGTTTATTTTTTTGGTATTTTGTTGTTTTGTGTTACGATAGCCGCTTATTTTGTTTTGCAGCCGTTTCTGCTCGCGCTTTGTATAGCGGCAATTCTGGCAATAATTTTTCAAAGGCCGCAGAGATTTTTTGAACGTCTGACTGGCGGCAAGCGTCACCTGGCGGCGTTGTGCACTTCTTTGTTAGCAATATCCCTTTTTGTGGCTGTATTTGTTACAATTTTAGGGTTGGTAGTTAACGAGGCTGCGGATTTTTACCAAAGAGTGTCCGGAGAGGAATCATTTATGAAAAATATCGATGGCATATTAGAATCCTCCCAAATAGTGTCGGCGGGTCGTTATTTAGGAATAGAAAAAAACATTGATGCCCAAACGATATCCAAAATAGTAAGCTCAACAGCCAATGCTTTGCTTCTGCTTGTTCAAAAGGCTTATCAGGGCATAGCTCATTTTATTTTCTTGTCTTTTGTTGTCTTTTTTACTTTGTACTACCTGTTGGTTGGTGGAAAGGATTTAATAAAACGCATCATGTATCTCAGTCCGCTCAAGAATAACCATGAGAGGATGCTTATTGATAAATTCGTGTCCATGATTACAGCTACGGTTAAGGGAACTCTAGTGGTTGGAATTGTGCAAGGATCATTAGGAGGAATCTTGTTTGCGATAGTAGGGATACCTTCAGCTGTTGTCTGGGGCATAATAATGGCTATACTTTCGCTAATTCCGATGGTTGGTTCAAGCGTCGTGTGGTTTCCTGCAGGAGCGATCTTGCTGCTTACTGGCAATATTTGGCAAGGAATAACAGTGCTCCTTTTTGGAGGTTTGGTTATTTCTTTAATTGACAATTTCTTGCGTCCCAAGCTTGTGGGTAAGGATACCCAAATGCATCCTTTATTGATATTTTTTGCCACCTTGGGTGGCATAAGCTTGTTTGGCCTCCCAGGTTTTATTATTGGACCAATCATAATGACAATTTTCTTGGCACTTTGGGAAATATATGCTGTTGAGTTCAAACAACAACTTAAAGAATATAATCAATAATTCACGGATAAGGAGCTAATAATAGCGAATAGGGAGCAACTTCGTTCGAATTAGCTTATATTTGCTCAAATTAGTGAGTTTTCTGTATCAGCACTTCCTATACCATATAAATCCAGTCGTTTTTTCGATCGGCTCTTTTGCTGTCCGCTGGTACGCATTGATGTATATTGCGGGTTTTGTCGTAGTTTTTGGATTGCTGACTTACAGGATCAAAAAAAAGGAATCTGGATTTTCAGATGAAACGTTGATTCAGCTCCTAGTTTATATTTTTGTCGGAATAATTATAGGAGGGCGATTAGGGTATGTCCTTTTTTACGAGCCGGCGCATTATTTACATAATCCCTTGGCGATCATATCTCCTTTTGACAAGGAAGGTAGTTATACCGGAATATATGGCATGAGCTATTTTGGCGGACTTATTGGCGCTATCATAATTTCTTATTTTTATCTAAAATCACAAAAGCAGTCTTTTTTAGCTTGGGCGGATTTTATTATTCCGGCCGTGCCCTTGGGATATTTTTTTGGGCGCTTAGGCAATTTTATCAACGGTGAATTATACGGGCGTGTTACTCAGATGCCCTGGGGAATGTATTTTCCGGCGGACACAAGCAACATTTTGCGCCATCCATCCCAATTGTACGAAGCTTTTTTTGAAGGAGTGGTTTTGTTTGTGGTTCTTTGGTCGCTGCGCAATAAAAATAAATTTCCAGGACAATTATTATTGATATATATTTTCGGATATGCGATAATTCGTTTTATGATGGAATTTTTCCGCGAGGAAAAAGCTTATGCATTTTTTGCCGGCATGAAACTTACGGAAGGGCAGTTGTTTTCTTTGGTGGCGATTATTGTTGTCGTATTCTTTTTCCATCTTTGTCGAAAAAGATATGCTATAATATAAACATTAAGCATGTAAATATACCTTATGTCCAAGAAAACGATGATTATCGTACTGGTTTTAACTGCCATAGCCGCAGGCTGTTTTATAGCTTGGGGTGTCGCTTCGCAATCAAATCAGATATCAACAAATAATGATGTTGTTTATTATTATGGTCAGCAATGCTCTCACTGTAAAAAAGTCCAAACATTCTTAGATGAAAATAATGTTGCCAATAAAGTTGCCTATACAAAGAAAGAAGTTATCAATTCCGGGGACAAAGATGCCGCATCAGAGTGGCAGCAACGAGCTGAGGAATGTGATATCAAAAAAGAAGATCTTGGTGTGCCTTTTGTAGCTGCAAATGGCAAGTGCTATGTAGGTGACGTTGAAGTGATTGATTTCTTCAAAAAGGAAGCAGGGCTATAATCACCAAGGGCTGAAATTCTTAATGCAGCATAAGCATTCAAGAAAATAAACCCCAAATCAGACAGCGGGGTATGGTAAAAAAATAGTTCAAATAGTCAGAAATGAATTTTAATACAAAGACAAAAATAAATATCGATTTCGGCAGGGTGCCGCGAAGGGTTGATCCTTATTTTGACTTGGCAATTTACGAGAATTTGCGTGAAAAAAAAGACAGACAAATTAATTTTTCTCAACTTTTATCAAACAAGTATCGTACGGGAAAGTTTATAACAGAGGATTCTCGCCGCTATATTACTCCACGCGAATACCAATGGATCAGCAAGGGCATTAAACTGGATCGCGATATTAAAAAATGGGATAGTCTTAGCAGCCGTATCGTGCGTGAATATAAATCATACCAGCCATCTTCAGTCGGTATATTAGCTCGCTCTCTTGAGCGCAGAATTGATGCTATCTCCAGACAAAGCGCTGAAGCTGTCGATGGCGCTATGAGAGGTTTTGTTCAACAGTTGTCATTGGTGCGCTTGTGGAATCTTTCGATTGTTGGCGCGATATTGCTGGGAATGTTTTCCATGACTATGATTTATCGTTATCTTGGTCAGGGTGCTGCTGCTGGAAACATCGCAACGGAACCTGCAACGCATCAGCAAATACAAACGGATAATTCCGATTTGGCAAGCGCTGATTATAGTAATATGACGGAGGCGGAAAAAGTGCTTAGTCAATTTGATGAAATAAACGATCAGGACAAATTTGAGCAGGAAGTACGCAAAATGGTCAAGGGATATCCTATCGAGGAGATGCTTCCTTATATCTTTGCCAAAGACCGCAAAGTCGCTACCTATCTGATCGCTATTGCCAAAAAAGAAAGCAACTGGGGGAAAAGAGTACCAACTTTAGAAGGACAAGATTGTAATAATCTTTGGGGATATCGCGCTCAGCGCAATTTGATGGGTACAGGCGGACATACCTGTTTCAATAGTAAGAAAGACGCTGTCGATACTGTTGCTAAACGCTTAAGTACTCTTATAAAAGAAGAAAATATTGATACGCCTTCGGAAATGGTGGTTTGGAAATGTGGTCGCGATTGCAATGCGACGGGAGGCAGAGCTGCTGCCAACAAATGGATTAACGATGTGGATATGTACATCAAGAAAATGGCAGACTGAAACATTTGGCGATAAATTTAAAATTTGGCTCTATTGAGCCATTTTTTTGTGGATAAAAATGATAAATGGCTTTTTGAAGCCAAAAATTACCAGAAATATTTTTAAGCATGTGGATAACTTCGTTGACCACAACTTGTACTGATGGTACCCTGGAATGCGTGTCCGAAAGTACCTATGGATTTTAGGCAGACACGCTGGGGGATAGTAAGAAGTAACATTACCGTATGGGTAAAAGCCCTGAATGGGGGAATTGGTTGCTTAACTGGAAGCAAAAAGAAGGTCGGGCGAAACAAAAAAAGATCCTAATCGCGACCATCGCCATGGCAGTCATGGCGGGTTCTTTTTTTCGTCTCGATCGCTTGCAACCGCAGCAATATGTATATGCATATGCTGAAAATATAGATGCCCAAAAGGCCTCTGTAAAAGATTCGATCCAAAATGCTCAGGCGCAGGTTTTCTCAAAGTCAGAGCAGGAGGACGGTCAGTGTTTTGAAAAAAACGAAGATCCGAAAGATGCATCCAGTGCAAATGAGGACGGGTTTGAACAGGAACTTTATGATGTGGTTGGCAATGCGCCAATCAAGGAAATGGTTCCTTTCATAGCTGAAAAAGATAAGCGCGTTGCTGCGCTGATCATTGGTATCGCCAAAAAAGAAAGCGATTGGGGCAAGGCTGCTCCGTCTAAGAACGGGATGACTTGCTATAACTATTGGGGGTATAAGGGTGCCGGAAGTCTCGGCACCGCAATGGGATATGGCTGCTTTGCTGATCCTGAAGAAGCTGTGGATGCGATAGGCGGCCGTATAGGCGAATTAGTGGACAAAAATTTAAACACCCCTTCGCGTATGGTCGTTTGGAAATGTGGTTCCAGTTGTGCGGGACATGATCCGCAAGCGGTTCGCAAGTGGGTCAGTGATGTCGATTTGTATTTCAACAGATTGATGAATCATGAAGGATAAAAAAGTTGAATATTACAAAAGAGGTCTTTAAAGGCCTCTTTTGTTTTTTGCGGCTTTCTACACTTTGGTTTATGTTGTACAATTGTATTGTAATGAAAACAAAAACATATGACTTGGATTTTGATTGCATCGGGAGCTTATTTCCTAGGTGCATTTGCCAATATTTTGGATAAGTTTTTGCTGGGTTCAAAAAGGATTTCCTCGCCGGCAGTTTATACTTTTTATGTTACTCTTTTGGGCTTGGGCTCGGCTATTTTTTTGCCTTTTATAGAGTTGACGCCCCCATCTTTCTATCAGTTAATCATAAGCTTTGTTTCAGGGCTATTGTTTAGTTTCGGCATAATGTCTTTGTATTTTGCTATTCGTCAATCGCAAGCCAGTAGAGTTATTCCGGTAATCGGTGCAATGACTCCGGTGGGTACGTATATTTTCTCCTTCTTTGTGTCCAATGAAGTACTCAATAAAACCGAACTCGCGGGAATGCTTATGCTGGTTTTTGGGGGATTGCTCCTTTCTTTTGATCTTCCTCTCAAGATAAATAAAAAAAAGTTCTTTTCCGGATTCTATCATTGTCTTCTTTCCGCACTGCTGCTTTCCGGAGCTTATGCAATTTTCAAATTGGTATATGCGGAGCAGACATTTTTTAATGGTTTTTTCTGGACCAGGGTAGGATCCTTTTTAGTTCTGTTTGTAATTTTGTTCGTTCCGAAATGGCGCAAGGAAATAATCGGTAGCTTCAAGGGAATGAAAAAAGCGCGCAAAGAAAATTACAAGACGGGCGCCTTATTTATATCCAACAAAATAATCGGGGGGACAAGTTCTCTGATGTTTAACTACGCCATATCTCTGGGTAGCGCGACGTTGGTAAATTCGCTGACCTCTGTGCAATATGTTTTCGTGGTTATTTTAGCTTTTTTTGCCTCCCTTAAATATCCAAAAATATTTGATGAAAAACTCTCCTTTAATGATTGGCTGCAGCGTTTTTTGGCAATAGCAATTATCGCTGTCGGTATTTATTTGGTTTCCGGAATATTAACCACAGGTAGATTCAGTCAGTTATGAAAAAAATAGAAACAGAAAAAAGGCAAAAGGTATTGAAAAAAATCGGCTGGACCTTGTTTTCATTATTTTTCTTGCTGGTTTTGTTTTTTGTTTATATTAATTTACCAATGAGTGAAATCAGCAAGGCCGTCCCTCTTGGGGTAACCTTTTCAGCACGCTACGCTTCGGATATCGGTCTAGACTGGAAACAGGCTTATGTGGCAATGCTCGATGATTTGAAAGTGAAAAATATTCGCATTCCTATATATTGGGATTTAGTTGAGAAAGAAAAAGGGACTTATTTATTCGATGATCTTGATTGGCAACTGCAAGAGGCTGCTAAGCGTGATGCCAAAGTGATTTTGGTTGTGGGAGAGAAGGTTCCACGTTGGCCGGAGTGTTTTGTGCCTGAGTGGGTCAGCACAGATGATGATGTGAAAAAAGAAGCTTTGCTTAATTTTGAAAATGTAGTCATAAATCGCTATAAGGACAATCATCCTGAAGTTATAAGTTGGCAAATTGAAAATGAACCATTTTTAAATTTCGGTATTTGTGGAACCATTCCTGCTGCACAAGTAGATGCGGAAATTGCTCAAGCAAGAAAAATCGACCCTTCGAGAAAAATCGTGGTTACAGACAGTGGCGAACTTAGTTTGTGGTTGCAAGCTGCGCAGCGGGCCGATGTTTTTGGCACGACGATGTACCGTGAAGTATATAGCTCACGTGAATTTTTAGGAAAACCTCTGGGACATTGGCGCTATCCGATAGGTCCAAACTTTTTCAAATTGAAGCGTCTACTCATAAGGATTTTTGCCGACCAAAAAAACGCTATGGTGATAGAATTACAGGGAGAACCGTGGGTGCAGGGTTGGACCACGGATGCACCGCTTGAATTACAATTGGAATCAATGAATGCGAATATTTTGGCAGACAACGTATCTTTTGCCAAAAAGACTGACATGGAAAAAATATATATCTGGGGCGTTGAATGGTGGTATTGGCTCGCTGAAGAAAAAGGAGATTATTCGGTTTGGAATAAGGCGCGCGAGTTGTTTGCGGAAAATGAAATAAAATAGGATGCATTATTTTGGAAAAAGAAAAAAAATTATTTTTTTGATTGCCTTGCTTATTCCGATTATCGCAGGTGGTGTTTTTTGTTTTTTGAAATATCAGGAAATTTTTGCGGCAGATGTTTTTTTAGTGAAGGACAGGAGTTTAAATCCTGATGATGCTGTGGAAATAATTTTTTCACAGCCAATGCTGACTGAAATTACGCAAAAATCGATAAATATTGAGCCCAAAGCTGATGTAAATTTTTTTTGGAATGATAAAAATAAGCGCTTGACGATAATCCCCATATCACTCTGGACTTATGGAAGTTCCTACAAGATAAGTCTCAAAGGAAGAAGCGCCTATATGACAAATTCAACGAAAGATCTCTTTTTTGAAACCGCTCCCGGCCCTTCCGTAAAATCATTTTTTCCCTTGAATAAAGAAAAAGATGTTTCTTTGGATATGGAAAATCCCATAGTTGCCAATTTTGAAAATCTTAATAAAAAATGGGATGTGAAGTTCGTTGTTGATCCGGCAAATAATTTGGCCTATTCACGCGATGAAGAAAAGCAACAAATTCGTTTGATGCCACGTGTTGATTTGGCGGAAGGCGAAAAATATTTTATCAAGGTATATGTAAAATATTCCAAGCAAGCGAGTCAGGAATACAGACAGATATATGAAACTTTTTTTGAAACGAAAAAGACGTTGCCTTCAGAAAAATGGGACCGTGATCCTCAAGTGAAATTGCAGCAAGCCAAGGAAAACACCAAACCTCAATTGACAAGTGGTAAATACATTGACATAAATCTTAAGCAGCAAATAATGGTGATTTTTGAAGATGGCAAAGCTCTTGATGCGTATCTGATTTCATCTGGTAAGAGAGGAATGGAAACAGAAGAAGGAACTTTTGCTATTTGTAATAAGGCTGAAAAACCTTGGTCAAAAAAATATTCTTTGTTTATGCCATATTGGATGGCTTTGGTTCCCAGTGGGGAATTTGGCATTCACGAACTTCCTGAATGGCCCGGAGGATATAAAGAAGGAGCAAATCATCTGGGGACTCCCGTATCTCACGGATGTGTCAGATTAGGGGTTGGTTCAGCAAAAAGAGTTTATGAATGGGCTCAAATAGGTACGCCGGTGGTAATTCACGGTTGATTTGATTATGTTGAAGGCTTTTTTATGGTAAAATTTATTTATTGATAACTAAATGTAAAACAAAATGGATAAAAGAAAAATAATACCCTTGATCCTGATTTTTATTTCTCTTGGGGCTATAGCGATAGGTGGTTATTTAAGCGCAAAAAACGAAGGTTTTCTTATGCTTGATGACAAGCGCTTCATTCGGAACATTATGGCTAATCTTGTTGATGCGCAGACTCTTCCAATTACTACAATAAATACAACTTCTGGCAGTACTGTTACGGCTCCTGTTACAACGACCACTTCATTACCAACTGCCGCTCCAGTAAGTACAAATACCTCTGTTCAGACAACTACCACAACAATAAAACCAACTACATATGATAGTGCTGCCGCCAGTAGTACTGTGACGGGCACAACTACTTCAACAACAACCCCAACTACTTCTGCCGCCAATACGACACTTAACCCTATCGTTCAAACAACGACAACTCCGATAGCGACAAATACCGCTGTTTCTGGCAGTAACAATCCGTCGTCTGTTTCAACAACCACTCAAAACACGGTTAAATATATTCCTCCCGTGATAATCGAACCAACTGAAAGCACTAAATATACCGGGGATAATGTGCAGTTTTCTGTGCGTGCAGTAGGGTCGACATCGGTAGAGTTTTTTTATCGCCAGACCAATGCAGGATCTGATGCAACCAAATATCTCAAAAAGGCGGTTTATGCACAGGATGGAATTTGGAAGCTGAGCTTTCCTGCAAGCAACTTGCCAAATGGTGACTATGAGTTGATTGCACGCGCCTATTTGAATAGCGGTGGAACATTGGAAACAAACCCTGTGCATTTTGTAATTTCCTTGCCGGCAAATTCTTTAAGAGCATCGATACAAGCGCCAGCCGACAATGCTCCGGCAGACAGTGATGGTGATGGAATATCCGATGATGAGGAAAAACGTTTGGGAACTGACCCTTACAATCCAGATTCTGACCAGGACGGTTATCTTGATGGGGATGAAATGAAATCCGGATATAATCCGCTTAAATCATCTTATGGCAACAAAGAGGATAAGGTGGTTTTTCAAAGTCCGAAAGAAATCGGCGAAGTGGATGGGCGTTACATGGTGGAGAATGTTTCATTTATCGATTCTGATCAATCGAAAGATGTTCAATCGCAAAAGACTTTGCGTATCAACGGAAAAGCGTTGCCAAATATGTTTGTTACCTTGTACGTATATAGTGATTCACCGATTGTAATTACCGTAAAAACTGACGCAGATGGCAATTGGTCCTATGATTTGGACAAGAATTTGGAAGACGGGGAACATCAAGTGTATGTTGCAGTAACTGACAACACAGGAAAGATAACAGCCAAGAGCCAACCACTTAGCTTTATTAAGACCGCTCAGGCTGCAACAGTTGTCGCTTCAACGGGAGATAATATCTCTGGCAAAGCAGCTCCGCCAATGATACAGAAAAAAAATGCTTATCTTTCAATAGCTCTTATTATTATGGCGGTATTTCTAAGCGTTGCACTGCTGCTCATCGGCATAGTCTCATATCGTCACCAAAAAGATGAAGCACATCATCAATAACGCTTTTCAATTTATCCGTAAAAATCCGGCAATTATTTATTCGCTGGTTTTGATCGTGGTTATAACGGCACTTCTTTTTGGAAACACTTATTATGCCATCAATAATTTCCAAGGAGTTACAGACCAATTATTGCAGAGTAAAGGGTTGCTTGGTGGTAATATTTCTCAAATAATAGTATCGGAGGAGGCGGAGGATGAAGCGCAAATAGCTGGCGTGAGTGAAAAATTCAAATCAATATCTGAAAAAGACAGTGAAGTGAAATCGATAGTTTTTCTTAAGCCTACTCAGGAAGATGGAACTTACGCGATTGCTGCCTCAAATAGATCTGAGGATATAGGGGCTAAAAGCAATAATATGGCCATGTCTCTTATTTGGAACGCGGAAAAACCCTTGGCATATTTGGGTAGTGATGATAATGGCAGATTTTGGAATATTGGCAAGTCAATTAAGGATAAAAATGGCAAAAAAGTTGGAATCCTGCTTTTTCAAATGTCGCTGGATGCTCACGATAGATTCGTTAAGGATGCAATTTCTAAAGTTTATGTGGTGACGCTTTTGTCGCTTCTTGTTGTTTTGCTTTTGGTTGCCAATCATATTCGAACTCTCAAATACGCTATTAAGGCTACTAAGCTTGAGGAAATTGACCACATGAAGGATGATTTTATTTCAATGGCCAGTCATGAACTAAAAAGTCCGCTTACAGCTATGCAAGGATACGTCGAATTATTGGAAGATGACCTAAGTGAAAAGGAAATGACTGAAAACAAAAAAGAAGAGATCGGGCATTATGTTCAGCAGATAGGAAGTTCTACAAAACGGCTGCGAGAATTGGTAGAAGATTTACTTGAGGTCTCACGTCTACAACAAAACAGAATTCCAATCAATGTTAGTGAAATATCCGTGAAAGATATCGCTTTAGCTGCTGCTGAGCAACATCAAGTTTTGGTCAGGGAAAAAGGCTTGGAACTTAAGCTGTCGCTTCCGGAATTACCAATTGTTTTTGCTGATTCCGATCGGGTGAGGCAAATCGCGATAAATCTCATAAGTAATGCGATAAAATATACGCCCAAAGGAACAATTGAACTCATGGGTAAGAGCGATGATGAATTCGTATATTTTACTGTAGCTGATTCCGGTTTGGGCATGTCTGCCGAGCAAGTAGCGCATCTTTTTGAAAAATTTTATCGCATCAAGACTGATCAAACCAGTAGAATCTCCGGTACCGGTTTGGGACTTTGGATTTCCCGCGAACTTGCGCGTAAGATGGGAGGTGACATTAATGTAGAAAGTATCGAAGGTGTCGGTTCGCATTTCACGCTAAAGCTTAAAAGGGCTAAAAAATCATGAAAATAAGTATGTTACCATGAGCGCAGGAAAGAAATTACACATAATAGCTCATAATATCAGAAGTGCCTACAATGTAGGCTCTATTTTTCGTACCGCTGACGGAATGGGCGCGAAAAAATTGTACCTGACAGGATATACACCTTCACCGCATGACGGGAAAAAAATTCTACAAACCAGTGCTCAAAAAATGATTGCCAAGACAGCACTTGGAGCTGAAAAGAATTTGGCTTGGGAGAAGAAAGAAAATATATCGGAATTGATAAGGGAATTAAAAGATAGAAATTTTGAAATAGTTGCGCTTGAACAAGATGATAGGAGTATAGATTACAAAAATTATATTCCTCGAAAATCCGTAGCGCTTATTCTTGGCAATGAACCTGTTGGCATGGAAAAAGAAGTTGTTGACGCGTGTGATGCGATAATTGAAATTCCCATGCGTGGCACAAAAAATTCTCTCAATGTTGCTGTCGCTCTTGGAGTTGCAGGATATGAGCTGTATAATAGGATTGGCGAGGTTATATAGGAGACTTACGCATTTTGTCTTCAAGTCTAAATGGGCCCCTATGCGCTTTGTCTATTAACATTTATGCAATGAAGCGCAGAGACCCATTTCTTTGTTTCAGACAAACGTGTAAGTCTTAAAATAAAAAAATTCCTATTTATTTATGGCGAAGCAAAACAAATTGGCAATTTTCGATATCGATGGCACGATCTTTCGCAAGAACTTGGCGTTTGAGCTTATTAATGAACTTTCTTGGCTCAATGTTTTTCCACGCAAGGTTCGCGATCAACTCGTTGATCTGTACACAGCATGGCTTGATCATAAGGGCACATATGAAGCGTATCGTTTGGCTCTTGTTGAATTGTATGAAAAATACCTAAAGGGTTGCAATGTGCGTGATGTTGAACATGCGAGCAAAATGGTCGTGGCGTTTCACAGGGACAGGACGTATGTTTTTGCCGAACAGTTGATTGAAAAATTTAGAAAAGAAGAATATCATATCATCGCGATTTCTGGTTCTCCTATTGAAATTGTCCGTGAATTCAACGACAAACACTTGCATTTTGATGCGGCTTACGGTAGCGTATATGAAACTGATGAGCGCGGCATATATACCGGAAACACTGTTTTTGAGCCGACTAAGGATAAAGGGGCTGTTGTCAAACAATTTGCCTTTGAGCACAAGCTGACCATGGAAAATTCCTATGGCGTCGGGGATACGGAATCTGATGTAAAATTTTTGGAATTGGTGGAAAATCCGATCGCACTAAATCCTAACGAAAATCTCAAGAAAATTGCCCAGGAAAGAGGTTGGCGCATCGTGGTGGAGAAAAAAGACGTTGTTTATGAAATGACACAATGTATAAATCTTAATCTTGTTTGAAGCATATGGATATTCATAAGATGGGGGAAAAGGTGATTCGCAAGACTCTTTGGATCTGGCTTCCCATATTTGCCTTTAAAAAACTTTTTCGTGAGTTTATGAGTAGAAGCAAATAGCCAATTTTTTTAGATACAAAGAGGTCCGACTTCCATAAAAGATGTCGGACCTTTGTTTTTGGTTGCCTGGGGAAACTATTTTACGGTTTCCATGAATTTCTTGAAAGTTTCCGGATGCTGAGCTGCGATTTCGGAAAGCACTTTGCGATCCAAACCGATTTGTTTGTCCTTGCAGAGCTTGATGAAAGCGCTGTAGGAAATTCCGAATTGGCGTACTGCATTACCGAGGCGGACAATCCATAATCTGCGGTTGGTGCGTTTTTTGGCGCGACGATCGCGATGAGCATAGGTGCCAGCTTTCAGAAGCGCTTCGTTAGCGGCGCGAAAGTGGGATTTTCTTCGCCAGCGGAATCCTTTAGCCATCTGCAATACATTCTTTCGTCTTTTGGATGCGGCTACGCCGCGTTTTACTCTAGTCATATGTGTAAATAAATCTCGAATCGATCTCTAATTAGCTCACGAATAATCTTTAGCGGATTCGGGAAAATTCGGGATACAATTCGCGTATATTAGTGATTTATATCGTTATTTAGCGTAAGGCAATGCTGCAACCACATTCTTTTCATCAGCTTTGAACATTCTCTTGTCGCGTCTTTTGGCGCGGGTAACATTTCCAGCTTCCTTGGAATTGTTATGGTTCTGTCCAGTGGACTGACGCATAACTTTTTTATTCTTGGTTATCTTTACCTTCTTGATGACTGATTTTTTCGTCTTGATCTTAGGCATTTGTGTAAATAAATCTCGAATCGATCTCTAATTCACTCACGAATAATCTCTAATGGATTCGGGAAAATTCGAGATGCAATTCGCGTAGATTAGCGATTTATATCATTATTGGTTAGTTACTTCTGTTGGAGCGATGATTACATTAAATCCTCCTGGGAAACGCTTTACTGCTTCTTCAATCTTGTAGGGCGTTTCTATTTTTTTGAGGAATTGCTCCAAATTTGTGCGAGCCAGATCTTGGTGTGCTTTCTCTCGTCCTCTGAGTAATATTTCAACCTTCACCTTATCTCCTTGTCGCAAAAATTTTTCAGTCTGGTTCTTTTTGAAATTGATATCATGATCATCTGTGCGTAGCCCCAAACGTACTCCCTTGGTATCAACTTTCTTTTGTTTAGCTTTGTTTGCCTGCAGTTGTTTTGACTGTTGATAAAGATGTTTGCCGTAATCCATAATGCGGCATACTGGCGGCTGGGCTTTTGGTGAAACTTCTACCAAATCAAGTTCGTTTTCTCTTGCCATTGCCAGGGCTTCGCTTGTGGATATTTCTCCCACTTGTTTGTTATCAGCATCTATCAAAAAAATCACGGGAATACGTATCTGTTCGTTGGTACGCAGATGCTTGATAGGGTCAACTTTTTTTGGTTTGAATCTAAATCTTTTTCTGATAATTTTAACGGTCTGCTGCGATTATCTGAATACTCAAAATAAGAGCAGACTTTATATGTTATATATGTTTTGTCTCTACGAACTAAAAATTTTTACGAATGTACGAACATGAATTTCTGACACTTTAGGTGAAATTTGCTTTTTCTCATTTTTATATTCGTATTTTTTCGTAATTCGTAGAGAAACACGTGGAGCTGGCGGGAATCGCACCCGCGTCCAAAATTGAAATTACAAAATCATCTACAAGCTTAGTTGATTTATTTGTTGCATGACTATAACTATTAAATCAACAAAACATTATAGTCACGTCTTTGCTACATTTTCACATAGTGCGCACAAAGAAGACGCTCAATGCTATTCTCATGATTGGCACCGAAATTTGTCTATGAGAAATCGACAGTTCGATGGCTTACGCGTTAATTACGCGAGAGCAGGAGCGAAAGCAGGTGCAAACGCTTGCGCGATGCTTGCTTTTGCCTTTGATATGAAGTTTGCACTTATATCTTCCACGGCAGTTTTGCGATATGACCGCGGGTGATCGGCTTGCATATTTTGAAAAAACAACCTGTCGAAACTAAACAACCCCGATTTGTTTCGATTAAATCGAAACAAATCGGGAATGACAAATTTCTAATTCATCTAATTCACCTAATAAAAGGTTAAATTCTCAAATGCAAAATTATAAAATTTGTCAATTTGGAATTTTATTAGGTGAATTTGGCAATTAGGTGAATTTTGAATTTATGGAATGAATAATTAGGAATTCTTTAGTGCTCTCTCCATTTTCCTTCGATCTTCCTTTTTGGCAATATCTTTCCTTTTGTCGAACTTCTTTTTTCCCTTTGCCAGAGCGAATTCCAGCTTGATGAGACGCTTCTTAGTATACACACGGATAGGCACAAGTGTCAAGCCTTCTGAGTGCAATTTGCCGATAAAACCCTTGATTTGAGACCTCTTGACCAAAAGTTTTCTTGAGCGGTTTGGGTCATATGGCGCGTTGGGACTGGAAAAGGGGTAGCGGGGGATGGTGGCGTTGGTAAGATAAAGCTCGCCTTCATGCAGTGAAACAAAGGCTCCCTTAAGCGAAATATGACCGGTTTTGATCGATTTTACCTCGGCGCCGGTCAGCACTAAACCAGCCTCATATTTCTCCAGAAGCTCATAATCAAAACCCGCTCTTTTGTTGAATGCCATCGTGCTCATCCCGGCAGTAGAAATTCAAATTATTTATGATAAAAATATTCTTTCAGTCTTAGTTTAAGTGCTCTTCTGCCCCCACTTTTCTTAAATTACCCCTCCCTTCTTCTTGCGTCAATTTCATTTAAGCATGCTTCATAATAAATTAAACGCCATGGCAAGTATGGCTTGGTTGAAACATTTAACCCTCGATTATGTTCCTCGAATCTTTTTCTTAAGTCTTTTGTGTAGCCAATGTAAATATTCCCGCTAGCTATACTTTCCAGGATATATACATAGAACATAATCGTTTTTGAATTTTCACTGCCGGGCATATGCCCAGTGTAACATTGACTTTTATATATTGAAAGGGTAATTTTGTCTTAGGCATGAACAATCTTCAATTATAGAGATAAGGGAGGATATCATGAAAGTTCTTTGTAAAAAATCGATGTATTTGTTTCAGGATCCGGGATATTCGCCAATTTATCACGATGAGCCAATAATGGGCGAAAAAACAGGCGTACTCATTTTTGAACAGGGAAAAAGCTATGAAATCGTGCCAATGCCATATAAAGATACCCTGGAGTGGGTAAAAATTTATGCACTTGGTGAAGATGGGAAAGCGCATGTTATTTTCAAAGAGCAAGTCTGTTATTGCAGTACGAAATATGCGCTCGAGCATTTTCACTTTGAACAGATGAATAAATCTTTGGAGCATAAAAAAGCCTAAAAGGAGGCAGATATGGAAATTTTCATTGTTTTGATTATTTTTTCTCTTGCGGTAATTATTTCAGGACTTTTGTACTTTGGCAAAATTATTGCAAGAGCAATAAAAGACGCCGACAACTTTAAGCCTGTTAATAGATCAAGAACGTTATGGGTGGATATGAAAACAAACACTTGGCAAACCGGGTATGTTTCAGATAGAACTATTTGGTGGCGAGTATTTTCCAACTCCCTTAGGGGGAAACCTTTGTAGCAGGTATTTCCTTCGTTGTTTGTTAGAAGTCTGTGCAAAAGCGCAGACTCTTCTTTTTTTATTGACGCAAAAGGCATAAAGGGGTAAAGTGTATTATACTGTTATTATGAATAATATGGCTGAAAATAAGGTAAAAATTGAATTATTGGCGCCGGCGGGGAGTCCGGAGAAGATGGGGTATGCGCTGCACTATGGGGCGGATGCTGTTTATTGCGGCGTGCCGGCGACTTCGATGCGTTCGCGGATCAATGGTTTTGACGAGGAATCTTTGGCTAAGGCGATTAAGGACGTGCAAGCCGAAGGCAAGAAGATATATGTCACAGTGAATATTTATGCGCATAACTATCATTTGCCGACAATTGAAAAGCACATTGAATTTTTGAAAAAAAATAAGCCGACCGCGGTGATCGTGGCGGATCCGGGGGTTGTGGCGCTGTTTCGAGAGAAAGCGCCGGAAATTCCGGTGCACATCAGCACGCAGGCGAATGCAACCAATTGGCGGGCGGTGAAATTTTGGCATGATCTTGGCGCAGAAAGGGTGGTTTTGGCTCGCGAAGTAACTTTGGAAGACATCAAAGAAATTCATGCCAAAGTTCCCAGTGTGGAATTGGAATATTTTGTGCACGGCGCGATGTGTATGAGTTATAGCGGTCGCTGTATTTTGAGTAAATGGATGATGGGGAGAAGCGCTAATTTGGGGGATTGTGTGCAACCGTGTAGATGGGGGTATTTCTCTACGAAGTACGAACAGGGTAAGAATGTGCGAACCGATTGCAATGATACAAAATGCAAATGCGGAATGCAGAATGAAGATGGAGCAAAAACATTAAAAGTTACTGAAATTCAGGGGAGAGAGGAAATTGAACTGGAAGAGGATCAGCATGGGACGTATTTTTTCAATAGTAAAGATTTAAATTTACTAAGACACATCAAAGATTTGATTGATGCGGGAGTGGTGTCGCTTAAGATCGAAGGGAGGAATAAGAGTGTGTCATATGTCGCGACGGTAACCAGAGCATATCGAAAAGTTGTGGATGCGATTGAGAATGGCGTGTCAGATAAAGAATTGGAGGTGATTTTGAACGAACAGCAAGCAGAACTCGATAAATTGATGCATCGCGGGTATACTCAGGGGTTCCTTTTGGGGAATGAACCACAGCATAATATGGAGAATTCCCATCAGGAAGCTGCCTATCAGTTCGTGGGGGAAGTGCTGAAAGGCCAAGGAAAGCGCGCCAAAGCATATGTACACAATAGCGTACATATCGGCGATGAGGTTGAAATAATGAATCCCGATTCGATAAAACGTGCTAAAATAGAGAAAATATTTGATAAAGATGGCAAAGAAACAGAGTCCGCCCACGGAGGACATGAGAGTGTATATGAGATTGAATTTGATATTGAAGGCGCGGAGAAGTATTCTTTGTTAAGAAAAATTATTAAGCAGTAATTTTCAATAAAATTAGGACTTTCGCGTTTGCATAAATTTCAAGCAAATATATATTTTTTGCTTGCCTTTCCCTCTCGGGTCGGCCGGCAGTGCGCAAAAAATAATATTTGCTGAAATTCTAAAAATTCAAATATGCAAGCCCTAGAAATAATGATCATTTGGGGATGTTTAAGGAATTTAGAAATTGCTCATTTATTGAAAATTGATAATTAAAAAATATGACTTTACAAGAAATCTACAAACTGGCAATCAAGATGGGAATTGATGCCGATTTTCGTTCCAAAGCTCAGATTGAAAAAAGGCTCAAGCGCATTAAGGACAAGTATGAAAAACTTTCCAAGGGTCAGAAAGAACTTTTCAACAAAGAAAAACTGACTAATCCGTTCATGGATTCCCAGATCCATTTTGATAGTGGCAAGAAAAATATTAAAAGAGTTATGGTGGGAGTAGACATAGACAGCGCGGAGTTGCTTATTGCACAATACTTATCCAATCATAATCCCAAGAAAAAAATTGACGCTGTCATTGCGCACCATCCGGTGGGTAACGCGCTTACGGGACTTGATGATGTGATGGATTTGCAAATCGACGTGTTTGCCCAATATGGCGTGCCGGTTAATATTGCGGAAAGCTTGACCAAGATACGCATAAGTGAAGTAAGTCGGGGAGTAAGCCCGTCAAATCACTATAAGACAGTAGACACGGCCAAACTGCTTAGTATGGATTTTATCAATGTCCATACGCCAGCTGACAATTTGGTTGCCAAATTTGTTAAGGAAAAATTGGAAAAAGACAAACCGGAGCATGTCGGCGATATTCTGAAGTCACTTTTGGAGATTCCGGAATATGCCGAGGCGGCAAAGAGAGGTGCGGGGCCGCGCTTGTTTACAGGTCATGAAGATAATCGCGCTGGCAAAATAGCCCTTACGGAAATAACCGGAGGCACAGAAGGAAGTGCGGATATATATGAAAGATTGGCCCAGGCTGGAGTGGGTACGGTAATTGGTATGCATCAAAGTGAAGAACATCGCAAACAGGCGGAAAAAGCCCACATAAACGTGGTAATTGCCGGACACATTTCTTCCGATTCGCTGGGTATGAATTTGTTTTTGGACGAATTGGAAAAGAAAGGAATTGAAATCGTGCCATGTAGCGGGCTGATCAGATATTCGAGGATTAAGAAACAAATTAAACGAAAATAAGAACGGATATTAGTTCTCATTAGCTAACATTCGCTCTGCTTTAGCGAGTTATGAATTATAAAAAAACAACTCTCAAAAATGGCCTTCGAATAATTACTGCGCCGATGAAAGGCACGGAAACAGCGTCGATGTTTATTATGGTTGGCGTGGGCTCCCGCTTTGAAAGTGAAAGGGAAGCAGGCCTTACTCATTTTATCGAGCACATGTTGTTTAAGGGTACGGAAAAAAGACCTAACACTTTAGCTATCAGCGAGGAATTGGATAGCATTGGCGGTGAGTTTAACGCTTTTACCGCCAAGGATCGCACTGCTTATTACGCCAAAGCTGATAGTAAGCATCTCGACCGCGTTATGGATGTGTTGGCTGACATGTATCTTAATTCCAAATTGGAACAAGAAGAAATTAATCGTGAGAAAGGAACGATAGTCCAGGAGCTCAGTATGTATGAAGATGCGCCGATGCGCAGCGTGAGTGATGTCTATGACAATTTGATGTACGGCAAACATGCATTGGGGCGGGAGATAATTGGATACAAAAAAACAATCAATTCGTTCAGGCGAAAGAATTTCATCGATTACATGAATAAGTTTTATTTAGCCAACGATACGGTTGTTTGCGTGGCAGGCAAGTTTGATGAGAAGAAAGTTGTTGGCAAAATCAAGAAATATTTTGCCGGAATGGATGGCGGTAAAAAACCGGCGGTCAAAAAAGTTGTGGAGAAACAAAGGAAGCCAATGGTTGCGATAAAGCAAAAGAAAACCGATCAAACACACTTTATTTTAGGTGTGCGCTCATATTCACAAGAGCATAAAGATCGTTTTGCTCTGGGAATTCTGGCTACCATACTTGGTGGTAACATGAGTAGTCGTTTATTCATTGAGGTGCGCGAGAGAAGAGGTTTGGCTTACTCTATCCATACTGATACGGATACTTATGTTGATTGCGGCTACTTGGCGACGCAGGCTGGCGTTGATCATGGCAAGCTTGAAATCACTATCGAAACTATTTTGAAGGAATACAAAAAAATTGCTACGGAAAAAGTAAGTGAAAAAGAATTGCGTAATGCCAAGGATTATATTCGCGGTAAGAGCGTGATGGGGCTGGAGCAATCTGACGAAGTGGCAATGTATTGCGCTGACCAAGAAGTTCGCAAGAACAAAATCATGACGCCGGAAGAATATTTTGAAAATATCGAAAAAGTTACGGCAGACGACGTGTTGCGTGTGGCTAAATATATTTTCAAAAACGAAAAACTTAATTTGGCAGTCATTGGACCTCACAGGAATGCAAATAAATTAGAAAAAATACTCAAAATATAAATTTTCAATGATCAATGACCAATTGAAAAGAAGTTTTTTT
>CAZAFB010000004.1:101291-102926 GCA_964484505.1 uncultured Bdellovibrionales bacterium | reverse complement strand
TCATCTTCCCTCAATCTCAACTAACCTCCAATGCTCTCCCTGCACTTTCATTATATCAAATTCCGCATTTTCCAAAACAGATCCCTTTGCTATCGCCTCTATTCCAAATCTCAAATTATCGATAGATATATCTTCCACATGCTCCTCATGACCATCATGCGCCAAGGCGATTTGTCCGATTTCCAAAGAAACTTTTTCAACCTTAGAAAGCCCTTTTTCTTGGACTATCTTCAAAACCTCGTCAACTATTTCTTTGGCTAATAAAAAATCATGCACGGATTTAAATCACAAATCAATCTCCAATTTAATCTCGAATTATCTCTAATGTTTTTTATAATTCGTGAATATTAGCGACAAATTCGTGTCGATTAGCGATTTATATCATCAGTGTACTGCACAACTAATACACGGGTCATATGCCCGGATAAATGCGCGCAGTTTCTTTTCGCGTTCTTCTACAGAAAGGTCAACTACTCGATGAATATACGCTTCGATGTCGTCTTCCAGATGTGTCAAAAATTGTGCCGTAGGCGTGATGATGTTGGCATTCTTAACATATCCTTTCGCGTCCAAATCGACATAATAATAGAGCGTTCCGCGCGGCGCTTCAACAGCAGCCACGCCATGTCCTTCTTTTACAGCATATTCTTGGGTAATTGCTTTACTAAGATTCATATGCGCCAATTCCCTGAGTAATTTTATGGACATTTCAATGCAATGAACAAGCTCGACTGTTTGATATAGCACGTTATGAAAAGGATTGTAATCCGGAAGTTTTATATTCAGCCCTTCAAAATATTTTGATGCTTGCAAGCTCAATTTGTCCGCCTGCATATTCACACGCGCAATCGCTCCGACCATATAACTTGTTTTACCGTCAGACAATACTCGTTTAACAATCTCCCTGGGACGATGCAATTCCTGGAAGTTCTGTTCAAATTTTTCCACGGGAATATGCATTCCTTTACTGGAAACTAAATTTCCATCATAAATTGCATATTCGCCTTTCTTCTCCAGGCAAACATACTCCGTTTCGCGCGTAAATTGCGGCAAAGTGATGCCGGCAAAAAAATCGCCGAATTCTTTGGCCACGATCATAGCTTTTTCTCCTGCCGTAATAAGATCAGCTATTTCTTGAATTGAGGGAACTTTCTTAAATCCGCCCACTTCATTGGTGAGTGGATGTACTACTCTGCCACCAATAACTCTTATTATTTCCATGCCGAAATTACGTAGCTCAATCGCCCACTGCGATTGCTCCGGATATTCTTTCACTAATTGTAAATCGTTTTCAATATCCAAAAAATCAGCAAGTGACAAAAAGAAAAGGTGCAAGGCGTGAGAGTGAACTATTTGCGCATATTCCATCAAGGCTCGCAGCTTGTCAGTCTCTTCACTTGTTTTCACCCCCATCGCGTTCTCAATCGCCTTGATTGCTGTAAGATTATGAACAACCGGACAAATACCGCAAATACGCTGCGCGATAATTGGCATATCTTTGTAGTGCCTCCCGATCAAAATCCCCTCGATCAAACGGATTCCCTCTTTCACTTCAAAACGTGCCTTTTTAACATCACCATGAAGCACACTAGCCATAAAGCCCGTGTGTCCCTCGATTTTTGCGATATGATTTAT
>CAZAFB010000004.1:0-101191 GCA_964484505.1 uncultured Bdellovibrionales bacterium | reverse complement strand
GAAGCACACTAGCCATAAAGCCCGTGTGTCCCTCGATTTTTGCGATATGATTTATTTTTATATTCATGTCTACCCTACGAATTACGAATTTATACTAATGTACGAATTTTTATTTTATGTTTACAATCCTTTTAAATTTTACACCAGTTCTTGTGAAATTTATCAGTAAGCCCAGTTTTAAACCAGTCGCTTTAAGATATGCGTATATCTGATTAATATTCTGCTTAGAAAAATTTTCTCCTTGTTTTAATTCAACAACTATCATTTCTTCGTAAACAAAATCAAAAATATACATGCCCAAGTCCTTGTCTCCCAATTTGATTTTGCATCGGAGCTGCTCTTTAAATTTTTTATTCTTCTTTCTAAATATTTCAGCGAAAGCTTTTTCATAAAAAATTTCCTTATGACCAAACCCTACTTTATTCCAAACATCATAAGCCATGCCAACAATCTCAAAAACTTCCTGAGGATATATTATATCTTTTTTGATTTTATGTTGGTTTTCGTACATTCGTATAAATTCGTAATTCGTAGTGAGGTTATTTTTCACGCTCTTCGATACTATCGCGTAACCCATAAATTTCCGTCACATTTTCAAACTCTTCATCTGTCATCATCGTGGAAAGCGTTTTGCGCATCGCACCGATGTTAGCACCGGGGCGAAGGCCGCGACATCCTTGGCAGCCCATGCGCGCCGTCGGACAAACCGCGTCGCAACCACCCAAAATCATCGGACCAAAGCAAGGCTTTTTTTCCAAAAGCAAACAGGAATTGCCCTTTTTCTTGCACTCCACACATATGGGTTGATCCGAAATTTCCGGAATTTTACCTTCCAAAAGCAGCGGGGCATATTTCAAAAATTCTTCGCCGTTAATCGGACAACCTGGAAAAGTGAAATCCACTTTGACAAAATTATCTACCTCTTGAATCTCCACATTTTCGATTCCCTGGATATATTTATATACGTGTTTAATCGTATTTGCTCCTTCCTGATAATTCTTGATTTCCGGAACACCACCCATCGCCGCACAATTACCGATCACCACCAGCAACTTTGAGCGCTCGCGTAATTTTTTCAAAGTATTCTTGTTCTCCTCCGTGATAGGATTTCCCTCCACAAATGCAATGTCAATGTCCGCGCCGTCATATTCCTCATCCATGATTAAACGAAAATCCACCATATCCACTTCATTGGCAAAATCCAAAAAACGCCCACCCAAATCCAGCAGTGCGAACTGACAACCCTCACAAGAAGTCAAACTAACAATAACAACTTTTTTCTTTTTATTTTCTTTAGCCATGGGTTCATTATACCAAATTTTGACAAACAAAAAAAGGCGGAGTATTTCCCGCCTCTCATTTTCGACAAAGCTACTTTTCGCAGAGCATTTTGACATGCTTTGCAAAATGCATGTTTTTCACACTAATTCCGCCGATACCAACCTTTTTGCAAGCATGCACGAACTTTGGCGCTTCCGAATTATAATGAATCACAAGATCTTTTTCCGCCTCGCTCTTGACCGGACGCACCAACATTCCGTAATGAGTATACCACTCATCACCCATCAATGGCTTCTTTTCGCAATCAAAAGAAAAAAGACCAAGATCATATAGTGGAACTTCCGAAACAAATTCATCTTCATTTCCAAAATCATTACGATATATGGCGCAAACCCTGTCGCCATCAACCGCCATCAGCTCCACGGGAATCAACATGTGGAAAATAAGCATTTTTGCAGCATATTCATGCGACATGCCTTCCTCACATTTTTCAAGAAGGGATTTGTAAATCCTGTCTTGATGATGGGGGCCAGCAAAATAACGAAAAAGCAGAATCTCATTAATATCATTACGCTGCATCTTGGCATAATCGGCAATATCTTCAAAAACATTATCTGTACATTTATTGCCAGAAGCCGACTTTGCCAACTCAAGTAACTCAAGAAAAGACTCGCTTTTCCTCCTCAATGCCTTTGTTTGCAACCAGTCTCTTATCTCTTGCCCACCATTGGACATTTCCACGGGACAACTCTTGATGATTCGAAACAACAATTCGATTCCTGCAGCAGTGATATTTTTTCCATTCATTTTTATTTATCCCCCTTTTTTATAATGTCAATGATCTGCAAAGCTTCTTGAACCTCGATTGATTCTACCGCAATTCCGCCCTGTGTCAACACAAAATCCCCGATTTTGACGGGGATGATCGTGCGCACTTCTTGCTGCTTGCCATTGGGATTTTCCACAACCACCGAATTTTCCCTTATTTCAAGCACTTTTTTGGGTATAGTCAAACACATGATAATATAAATCACTAATCAACACGAATTCTTCTCGAATATTCGCGAAAATTCGCATAAAATTAGTGAGCGATTAGCGATTTATATCCTCCCGTCGCTACCGAAATATTTGATCTTATTCATAACCGTATGCTTCACGGCTTCGCGAGCATCGCCCAAAATTTTTCTCACGTCATATGAGACTTCTCCCGTGTTACACGATTTCTTAATCAAGCTGTTAACTACTGCCATACGGATGGAAGTGTCCACATTGAAACAACAGATCCCACGACCAATAACTTCCTTCACTCTGCCGTTTTCCCAGTCCGATGCGCCATGCAAAACCAAAGGTATCGAGACATTCTTACTTATCATTGAAAGCCTGTCATAATCAGGAACGCTACGTTCTTTGAAAAAACCGTGTGCGTTACCGATTGCCACAGCCAAAGTATCTATACCTGTTTGCTTAACAAAGTCCTCCGCTTGCCCAGGATCGGTCATGAAGCGATCCCACATCTTGTCGTCAGAATCTCCCTCGCCTATATACGGTACGCTTCCTAATTCACCTTGAACAACTACGCCTTTTTCATGACAAAGATCTACAACCTCCTTTGTTACCATGACATTATCCGCATATTCCTTGCGGGAACCATCAAACATCACCGAAGTGAAACCTATTGTGACACAGCGCTTGATTATATCCATATTTTTACCATGGTCAAGATGAATTCCCACAGGAACATCCTTGGCATAAAACTCCGCGCAATTTTTCACCAAATTAAAAATTGCCCTACCGCCTGCATATTCCATCGTTTTTTCCGTTATTTGAATAATCACAGGCGCACGCAACTCTTTCGCGGCATCCAAAATTCCGCGCGTGGTTTCCAAATTTACCGTATTAAAAGCACCAACGGCATATTTACCCTCTTGTGCTTTTTGAAGAATTTCTTTGACTGATACAATCATGGGGATATAAATCACGAATCATCGCTAATTTGTCTCGAATAATCCCTGATTTCATTCCATTATTCGTGATTATTAGTGATAAATTCGTGTCGATTAGCGATTTTTATCATCTATTATTTCGCTTATTTTCAAAAACTCATAGGGTATCAAACTTTCGCGACCGACAAGCACACCATCCATTTCCGGCTCGATACAAATCTGCTTGACAGTTTTAGAGTTAACGCTTCCACCATAAAGAATTTTAATTCTCTCCAATGCTCCATTACCAAACATTTCCACGAGTTGTTTCTTGATAATTATTTTTGCCCCCAAAACATCGTCACTGGAAGGAATTTCGTCACTACCCACGGCCCAAATAGGCTCATATGCCACGATTATGTTTTCTATTTTTGAATTTGGCACTTCCCCCAACACATCCTCAAGCTGTTGTTTTATTATTTTATGTGTTTTCCCCGAACTACGCTCTTGAGCAGATTCACCTACACAATAAACCATTGATAAGCCAGCTTTGATGGCAAGTGATGCTTTAGCTTTCATTTGTTCAACACTTTCTGAAAAATATTTCCTACGCTCGCTATGACCGACAATAAGGAAGTCTCCGCCGAAATTTTTAACCATTGACGCGCTTATTTCACCTGTATATGAACCGCGTTCTTCCCAAAAAACATTTTGGGCACCGATCTGAACCGTTTTGGAAGAAAGTTTTCCAACGAAAGATTCCATATGGATTGCAGGCGGACAAAGCACGACTTTTGTATCCGTAAATTTTTTACCCTTAATTTCTTTTGCAAACGACTCAAAATATCTCTCGCGTTCCGCAGGAGTCAAAAGGTTCATTTTCAAATTTCCGATAACGTATTTCATATTTTTTAACTCATTATCAGTCTTATCTGTCCTATTTTTACAACAAAGTCAACAATAAAACGATTCCTCCCGATACCATTGTTCCGACAAGTAAAAGCGGCAAAGATTTTTTGAGCGGAACTCCGAAAACGAAAGCTGCCAAGGCACCCGTAAGCCCACCCAACAAAGGAATGGGTGTGGCTGCCAGAATAAAAATTGCCCAAGAACCGTATTTTTGCATCTTCCCGTTGGCGCGTTTTCTGGTGTGCTCAAATAGCCAATCAAAAAATTTCTGAAAAATCGGAATATATCTGGAAAGCAACTTGGAAATCGGATCAAGCAAAAAGACAATCAAAATCATCGCAAAATATGTCCCTGTGACGGAATAAAACCAAGCAGCAAAAGGACTTAGGCCATATACCTTAACAGCCAACGGCAATGCCGCTCTCAACTCAGTAACTGGAATTATGGCTATTAAAAACGTCGCTAATTCTTTAGGAAAACTAGAAAAAAGATTGATGATAAAATCATGCATAAATAAATCAGAACCACAGATTAACACTGATTATCCTGATTACACATGACTTGATTTCCTATCAGTGAAATCATGTGCGCTCATGTGATAATCAGTGGTTCATAATTGTTCCCTCAAAAACTCCGCCGCAACCTCCGGTTGAATCGAGGAAATCTCAATGCCGGTTTCCAACTCGAATCCTGCCCAGGTAGATGTGTGCGGCAAAATTTCAATATGCCAATGGAAATGAGGGTAATCTTTGCCATCACACGGCGCAGTATGAATATAAAAATTATACGGAGGATTATTCAGGCCTTTATATATCGAATTCATAGCTTTCTGGAAGACTTCCGCTAATTTCAGCTTTTGCTGGTCGGTTATTCTTTCAAAATAAGGGCTGTGTTTTTTTGGCATAACCCAAACCTCGAAAGCGCTGCGACTGGCAAATGGACAAAAAGCAATGAACTCTTCATTTTCAAAAACAGTCCTTTTTCCCGCTTCACTCTCATATTCAGCCATCACGCAATATACACAATGCCTATTGCTCTTGTAATAAAGGGCGCTGCCATCAAGCTCTAATTTAAGGTAAGGTGAAACAACTGGAATCGCCATCAACTGAGAATGCGGGTGAGTGATCGATGCCCCAGCCTCTTTGCCGTGATTATGGAAAACTGCAATAAAATTAACACTCTTCCGCTTCATTAGGTCCAGATATCTGTCCTGATAAGCATCGAATATTTCAGCCACTTCTTCTGTGCCAAGCAAAGCGACAGACTTGTAGTGATCACGAGTTACAATCACTTCATGATAACCGACTCCTGGCATCGCAAAATAAGGTCCTTCGCTCATCGAACATGCACAGGCTCTGCCCCTTGAAAAAGCGGGGTATTTATTGGGAAAAACCCGCAAGGTCCATTCCCCATCAGAGCGATGATAAATTAAAACGTCCTTTTCTTGTCCTGAAGCTTCCGGATCTTCAAAAAGACAATTTTCAATTCCACTATCCTGAGAAACTCGTTCAACCTTACCGAATTCATGGGGGCGCTTTGCTCTTCCGGTAGCAATCACAACCCAATCGCCAGTAACAATGTCTTGACGCAATTCGGAAGCACAAGGATTCTTGGAATTCTTTTTCACCTGCTCTTGTAGTGGCCCATTTTCACTTGTAGTGTCTATTTTTATATTCATTTTAATAAGATGCTAATCAACAAATAAATGCCAATCAACAAATTGCGAATTTACAAATTTACGAAAATAGCTATTCGTACATTCGTACTGATTCGTATTTCGTAGAGAACTTTATTTTTGTTTAACAATATGATATTTTCCCGCGATCAGACGCCCCTTGGTCTTGAAGAGATCAATCAAAACCTGAATGAAACCGTTTGGTCCGGTTAGGCTAACGGTTGAACCCTCTTCATTGAGCCAACGTACCGGCATTTGTTTTACCTTAAAACCGAGCTTTTCAGCCAAGACGACCAATTCAAAATCAAAACCAAAGCGATCCACGACCATACGGCTTGCCACTTCTTGAGCGGCCTTGCCAGAAAGCATTTTGAAACCACATTGCGTATCAGGATATCTCCATAGACCCAAAACTATCCTAATGAGCCAATTGCCTCCCTCTCCCATAACCTCACGATATTTTGGCTGATGTACTTGAATATATGCCCCCTCAATCTTGCGAGAACCGATAACAACATCGTAGCCATTTTCAAATTCCGGCAAAAATTTATCAAGATGAGTAATTGAAGTCGAACCATCAGCATCCAAAAACGCACGATATTTACCTTTCGCTTCCAAAAGCCCTTGACGAACCACATATCCCTTGCCGTGATTCTCTTTGTTATCAATTACGCGCAAATTTTTGACTTGATCAGAATAGTTGCGCGCTACTTCCGCAGTATTGTCAGGAGAACCGTCGACAACAACTATAATTTCATAGTCATAATCTTTCTCGCTCAAGAATTTTTCTATCTCCAACAAATTATGACCGATTCTTTCCCCCTCTTTGTATGCCGGGATAATCACCGACAGAAATGGCTGCTGCTCCATTTGTTTGAATTTTTATTAGTTCATTAATTATCTATAATAAGTATAACACAATATTTTAAAACAGACTACAAGAAGTAAGACCCCTAGCTGACCACTTGAGACTAACTATCAAGCCATTCTTGCAGAATGATTCTGGCCGCTTCCGCATCATCATGCTTGTCCACACTTTTGACGCCCCTTTCGATCAAATTGGCCTTGGCCATTTTGGTGGTAAACATCTCGTCTTGGAACACGATCTTGGCATTCGTAAACTGGGCCAACTTTTTGGCGAATTTCTCGCTCAGATATTCCGTTTCTTGCCTGTTTACATGGGATGGTAAACCAATTACGACAGTTGCCACATCCTCGCAGGAAATTATCTCCTTAAGATTAGTATATAAATTTTTGTCATTAATAAGCGTGTCGAAAGCGAAGGCCATTTTGGTCTCCTCATCGGCAATCGCCAGCCCGACCTTGCTCTCACCAAAGTCAATCCCGAGATATTTGCCAATTTTTCCCTCATTTAAGCAATTTTTCATAATAATACTTGACTATTTATCATTTTTATGATAATATAAAGTGTAGGGCAAGAAGTCAGTAACAATAACTCTGGAGGGAGGGTTTTGTATGATTGAAGCCATTACAGCAGGAGGAATTATTGTATTAGGATACTCAATATACCATATCTGTAAAGAATGCAAGAGTATCAGTATTGTTTCTCGTTTTTTTAAAAAGAAGCTTCGGGTTTTCTTTATTAGAAACAACTGGCGGAAGCCTCGAAGCTCCGTGAGAGTGATTACTGGAGATGGTAGAGTATATACTACCAACATCAAATAATCACTCAAAGCATTGAGCGCATCCTAACTTTATTGGTAAAAACCATAGAGTGTCGGTGCGCTTTTTTCTTTTCCTGGATACTTTTACCCCGCGTTCTGAAAACGCAGCGCGCTCAAGTAATTCGGGGGAATTTTTTTATTTCGTCAGCACTTCCACTCCCTTCTCCGTCACCAAAACCGTATTTTCATAGTGCGCACTTAGTGATCCATCTTCCGTTACAAATGCCCATTCATCTTCAGCAAGTACCGTATGATACTTTCCCAAATTTATCATCGGTTCCAATGCCAAAGTCATGCCGGCAGCCAGTCGCAAATCGCGGGCACGCTTTTCAAAATAATTAAGCACCTGCGGTTCTTCATGGAGATTCTTGCCAATTCCGTGTCCAACCAAATTACGCACCACGCTGCAACCGCAACCTTCCACTTGTTTTTGCACCGCCCTGGAATAGTCATTCAACATTGAACCTGCGCGCATTTTTTTCACGCCCGCCCAAAAAGATTTTTCCGCGCAATCAATCAGACGCTTCGCATCTTGAGAAATTTCTCCCACCGCGAAAGTGCGCGCCATATCCACAAACATCCCTTCATATTTCATGCCAACATCGATTTTGAGAATGTCACCTTCGGATAAAATCACCTTATCACTCGGAATGCCATGCACCACTTCATCATTGAGCGAAGTACAAAGCGTAGAGGGAAAAGGATTGTGCGCATCGCCATATCCTTTGAATGCGGGTTTTCCTCCATGTTCAAAAACAAGCTCTTCAGCGAGCTTGTCCAATTGCAGCGTATCTATTCCAGGCCTAACTTCAGCTTCAAGCGCACGCATTATCTCGGCAAGCTTTTTGCCCCCTTCGCGCATCGCCGCAATCTCTTTTTCAGTTTTGATTGAAATAGACATACATCTGAACCACTGATTCACACATGATTACACGTGATTTCACTGAATTTTTATCATGTGTAATCAGGAAAATCAGTGATAATCAGTGGTTCTTATTTTCTTTACGATTTCCTCAAAAACTTCTTCGATACTTCCCTTCCCATCCACCTCGACCAATAAGCCTTTTTCGCGGTAATATTCAATAACCGGCACGGTTTCTTTGTAGAAAATATCGAGTCTTTTGGAAACACCTTCCGGAGAATCATCGCTTCTTTGATATATTTCCCCGCCACATTCAGGACAAACGTCTGAAACTTCTTTTATATCAGTTCCCATAATAAGACGTCTATGGCAATCACTACAAGCATAACGCTTAGTGATTCTTTCCACCGATATTTCCCTAGGCAAGATTATGGAAATGACTTTGTTTATTTTTCTGCCACAATCAGCAAGTGCGGCCTCGGTAGGTGCGATCTGTGCCATAGTGCGAGGAATTCCATCCACAATTAACCCTTTTTCCTTGGAAATTTTTCCCAAAGAATCTCTAAGCGCATCCACTACGACTTCATCAGGAGCCAATTCTTTTCTTACGTTTATGATATCATTTATTTTTTGACCAAACTCCGAATTCTCCCTAGCAAGCGCTCTCATCAGATGACCCATTTCTACATTTGCCAGATCAAACTTCCCAGCTATTTTTTCAGCTTGTGTTCCCTTGCCACAACCCTGCGGCCCGATGATAATCAAATTCATGTATTTCTCTACGAATTACGAATAAAATAGGAATATACGGAACTACAAAAATATTGTTATTCTCCACGACAAAAATGTATGCTCATTTGTACATTCGTACAAATTCGTATTTCGTAGAGATTCGCTAAAAGCCTTCGTAATCCCTCATGACAAGTTGGCTTTCGATTTGTTTGATCGTTTCAATAACTACAGACACTGCAATCAAAATGCTGGTGCCGCCAATCGTCAACGACTGGATTCCGGTGAAGCCTTTGACTATCAAAGGCAGAACAGCAATCAATCCCAAGAACAAAGATCCAGCAAGTGTTATGCGATTGGTTATACGGTAAAGATATTCCGCAGTAGTGTGCCCCGGACGAATTCCCGGAATATACCCTCCTTGTTTTTGAAGGTTTTCCGCGATCTTATTGGGATCAAAAACCACAGCCGTGTAGAAATATGTAAACAGCACCACGAGCACGAAATAGGCGATGCCATAGAACCATTGGTTTTGCATAAACGTCGCAACATGCTGCGCCGCGCTTTTCACTGCTTCGTTATTCACGCGCAGAAGAAAATTGGCAATCATCGTCGGAAACATCATGATCGATACGGCAAAAATGATCGGGATCACACCGGCTTGATTGACGCGAAGCGGCAAATGGGTAGATGCGCCCCCATATGTCTGACTGCCACGAATTCTTTTAGCATAAGAAACAGGTATGTTGCGTTGTCCTTCGGTAACCAGCACTACTCCTGCAATAGTTATCAAAGCAACAACGATAAGCGCAAGATAGGTAAACATTTGTGAGCTATCGAAAGTCGCGAAAGTTTGAGAAAGAGTTTGCGGAAGAGATGCCACTATTCCTGCAAAGATAATCATGGAAACACCGTTACCGATACCTTTTTCCGTAATCAGTTCACCAAGCCACATCAGAAAAATTGTTCCTGCCGTTGCAATAAGAATAATAACAGCGGTATCGAAAGCGGTAAGTGATGTAAAAACATTTTGCGATTTAAGCAATGAGATCATGCCGAAAGTCTGGAGAACTGCCAAGGGTACCGTAAGCCAACGAGTAATCATATTGAATTTCTGTCGTCCCGCTTCTCCTTCTTCCTTATACATCTGTTCGACACGTGGAACAATCATAGTCAGAAGTTGCATGATAATCGAAGCGGTAATATATGGACCAACACCAAGCAAAGCAATGGAAATATTGTTAAGTCCGCCACCGGAAAAGATATTCAACAAGCCCAAAAATTGATTACCCTCAAAAAGCTGACGCAGCTGTTCGATATTCACTCCAGGCAAAGGAATAGCCGCAATTATGCGGAAAACAACAAAAATCCCCACAATAAAAAGGATTTTGTTACGAAGTTCTTTAACTTTGAAGATTTGTGTTATTTTTTCAAGCATGAAGTTAGTAACTGGTTAAGGTTATGGTAATGAGCATCCTTACCCTTACCGTAACCTCCTATTCAATCTTGCCCCCTGCTTTAATAATAGCATCTTTTGCGGTTTGGGAAAGAAGAATGCCCTTAGCTATCGTAAGTTTTTTGCTGATTTCACCTTGGGAAAGAATTTTCACACCTGCGCGTTTATCTTTCTTGTCTACGAGTTTGACGCTTATCAAAGCATCAACATCAATTGTGTCGCCACTTTTGAATTTGGCTTCCAGTTGAGAAAGTTTAACTACGATTTTTTTCGGATTTGGAGATTTGAAACCACGCACCTTTTTGAGGCGCTCGATCAACGATGAACGTCCACCTTCAAACAAGGGATCAATTGAAGCGCCACTGCGAGCTTTTTGACCTTTGTTTCCCTTACCGCTATATGTACCACGCTTGCCGCCACGACCGATGGTCTTTTTAGCCTTGCGTTTTCTAGTTGTGAGTTGATGTATCTGCATAACCCTACGAATTACAAATCTATTACAAATATACAAATACCCTTATATTTATATATTCCCAGAAATGCTTGATTATAAATAATTAAACAAAATTCGATCTAAATTTGGTGCGGGAAATATCAAAACTATTTAACCTCCCCTTTAACCTCCTTAATTCTCGGCTGTTTTAATTCCTTAAGGGCTTCGACGGTTACACGAGCAACATTGAGTTTATTGGAAGTCCCCAATGATTTGGAAACGATGTCGCGAATACCCACTAAATCAACAACGCTACGTACCGCTCCTCCAGCAATGATACCGCGTCCTTCCTGAGCCGGTTTGAGCAACACTTTCGCGCTTCCCAACTTCTTCTGCACATCATGCGTAATGGTGTTTCCAGAAAGCGTGATTGTAATCATATTCTTCTTTGCATCATTGAAAGCTTTCTGAATAGCATCAGAAACATCCGATCCCTTGGCCACACCGACACCAACACTACCCTTGCGATTGCCGATAACGAGAGTAGCACGAAAACGGAAACGACGACCGCCTTTAACCACACGGGTAACGCGCGCCAAATCCAAAAGCTTTTGTTCATATTCCGGCTTCTCGCGACGCATCTGTTTTTTATTGCCCTTCTTGTTCATAATGTTATAAATCTCTAATTTACACTAATCTTATCACTAATTATCTCTAATGAATTCTCTTGAATTTTATTCGTGATTATTCGAGATAAAATTCGTGTCGATTCGCGATTTAGAATATCAGTCCTCCCTCGCGGGCAGCTTCAGCTAATGATTTCACTTTACCATGATACAGATAGCCACCGCGATCAAAAACGACCTTTTCAATACCTTTGGCCTTACACTTTTCAGCAATCAATTTACCAACTTTGGCCGCTCCCTCAATATTGTTCTTTCCTCCCTTAATTTCCTTTAGCACGGCACTTGCCAGCGTGTTTCCAGCAATATCGTCAATAACTTGAACAGAAATGCTAAGCAAGCTCTTGCTGACAGCAAGGCGCGGACAATCGGCGCTTCCGCTAATCTTAGCGCGCACACGACGACGACGTTTCATTCTAAGCACTTTGGCATCTATCTTCTTCATAAAACTTACATTAATTTATTGCTCAATCAAAAAATCTTATTTTGCAGCCTTCTTTCCTTCCTTTCTTCTCACAAATTCCCCGACATAACGAAAACCTTTTCCTTTATATGGTTCAACCGGCTTAAGCGCACGAATATTTGCTGTAAATTGTCCGACAGCATGCTTGTCTATTCCGGAAACTGTCATTACATTCTGCTCAATCTTTACTTCCAAACCTTCCGGCACATCCACTTCTACGGGGTGGGAGAAACCAAGCGCCATCGTGATTTTCTTACCAGCAATAGACATACGAAAACCTACACCATTGAGTTCCAATTGTTTGCTGAATCCATTGGTCACTCCTGCAATCATGTTCTCAATTATTCTTGCAGTCGTTCCCCAAATAGCAGGGGCCTTCTTTGTTTTGCCGATTTTTTCAACCTGCAATGAACCTTCAGAAATTTTCACTTCCACTTCCTGGTTATGCTCAAAAGAAAGCGTTCCCTTTGGTCCTTTAACCTCCACTGCTCCAGCATTAACAGAAACGGTAACACCGCTTGGGATTGCTATAGGTTTTTTTCCAATTCTACTCATAATGTTATAAGTCACTAATCTACACTAATTTATCACTAATAATCTCTAATAAATTCAACTGATGCCATTCGCGATTATTCGAGACTTTATTTGTGTCGATTCGCGATTTTTATCATTACCAAACTTCACAAATAACTTCTCCTCCCAATCCACTCTTACGCGCTTGATCATCAGTCAATAATCCCTTGGACGTCGATACTATTGAGATACCATAGCCGTTTTTGACGCGACGGATCGCTTCCTTCTTGGCATAAATCCTCTGTCCCTGGCGACTGACGCGTTTGATGCCGGAAATGGCACCCGTGCGATTGGTGCGGCTCTGCTGCTGATAGCGAAGAGTCAGATTCAGATTATCAAAAGAGCCAATTGTCTCTTTTTTTACCGAATCAATAAAACCACGCTCTGCAAGTATCTTTGCAATACCCATCTTGAGTTTGGAAAAAGGCACTGACACATTTGCGTGTCCGGCTCTCTGCGCGTTTCGTATTCTGGTCAGCATGTCGCTAATTGGGTCCAACATATCATTTATAAACTAATTTCACTAATTATTTCAATCAAATTTCACTAATTTCTTGGTTATTTATTCGCGAATATTCGAGATAAATTCGTGTCGATTCGCGAAATATATGCTTACCAGCTACTCTTCTTCACTCCTGGAATCTCACCCTTGCTGGCTAACTCGCGGAAACAGATACGGCAGATCTCATATTTTCTCAAATATCCATGCTTTCTTCCGCACTTCCAACAACGTCTCACAACGCGCGAGGAGAATTTAGGTTTTTTTTCAGCTCTTGCTTGGGTTGATGTCTTCGCCATAATGTTATAAATCACTAATCTTCACTAATTTTTCGCCAATTATCTCTAATAAATATTTTATTCTATTCGCGATTATTCGAGACTGTATTCGTATCGATTCGCAATTTAGTTACTCTTGAACGGGAAGCCCAATTGCTTGAACAATTCCAGTCCTTCTTCTTGGGTGCGAGCACTTGAAACAACAGTTATTTGCAGTCCAAAAATTTGCCGCACCTTCTCCGGAGAAATTTCCGGAAAAATCATATGCTCTTTGATTCCTATATTTAAATTTCCTCCCTTATCGACAGTACTCTTGTTTATTCCTTGAAAATCCCTGGTACGAGGCAACGTAGAATTGATCAGGCGATCAATGAAACTCCACATTCTCTTGCCACGTAATGTTACCTTTATACCAATTTCCATGCCTTCACGAATTTTGAAACCAGCAATGGCTTTGTGCGACTTCGTTTTCACGGGTTGTTGTCCGGTGATGGCGCGAAGTCCCTCAACGATTTCGTCGATACGATCGCCTTCCTTGAGGATCTTGCCAATTCCTACATTAACAACAACTTTCTCGATTTTCGGAACAGACATCACGCTGTCATATTTGAAAGTCTCCATCATGTGACTCACAACTGACTTGGCATATTTCTCTTTTGTTGAAACTACGTTCATACTCATTAAACGATCAAATCGAATTAAAATTCCTTATTGCATTTCTTGCACACGCGGGATTTGCGCTGCTTGGTCACCGCATAACCAACACGGGTCATTTTGCCGCAACTTGGGCAAATCAACATCACGTTGGAAACAGGCATCGGAGCGGCGATCTCCACTCTCTGCCCTTGTTCGCGCTCACGCCTCGGGCGAACGTGCTTTTTCATCATATTCAAACCTTCCACGACTATCTTCTCAACGCTAGGCAGGGTGCGCAGCACTTTGCCTTTTTTGCCCTTGTCCTTTCCGGCGATTATTTGTACCTGATCTCCTTTTTTAATCCTCATGACTTTCTCTACGAATTACGAATTGGTACGAATGTACGAACCCGTATTCAGTTGTTTCCTTAAAAAATATTCACTTGCTATTTATTACACATTCGTGCAAATTCGTTCTTAATTCGTAAAAATTCGCGTCTTACAAAACTTCCGGGGCCAATGAAACAATCTTATTAAAACCTTTTTCACGCAATTCTCTGGCTACTGGTCCGAAAATACGTGTTCCTTTCGGCTCTTTGCCATCCACAATCACAGCAGCATTTTCATCAAATCTGATCAGCGAACCATCCTTTCTGCGAAGCGCTTTGGCTTGGCGAACAATCACCGCTTTCACTTTATCGCCTTTTTTCACCATTCCGCGAGGTTCGGCTGATTTTACTGATGCGACAATAATATCACCGATCGATGCATATCTCCTACGTGTTCCTCCGAGCACCTTAAAACACTCGATTACTTTCGCTCCGGAATTATCGGCAACTTTCAATTTTGTCTCTGCTTGAATCATAATGATTTAAATCTCTAATCTACACTAATTTATCACTAATAATCTCTAATAAATTCACTCGCGCCATTCGCGATTATTCGAGACTTTATTCGTGTCGATTCGCGATTTCTATACTACGCTATTTTAAACCTCTTATCCTTGCTAATTGGGCGGCATTGAATGAATTCAACTGCATCCCCCTTCTTGAATTTATTATCCTCGTCATGAACCTTGTATTTCTTGGTCGAGCGATATTTTTTCAAGTATTTCGGATGGGTTTTAAGAGTTTGGACAGCTACTATAATGGTTTTATCCATCGCATCGCTAACCACAATCCCCTTCATTTTCGCTACTTTTTTCTCCATATTATTTATCCTTTTCTTTAAGTATGGTAAGTGCACGAGCGATCGTCCTGCGAGTACGACGATATTGCCTGTGATCCTTCTCCTGACGGGAAGCGATCGCAAAACGCATTTTCACTGCGCCGGATCTCTGCTCGTCGACAAACTTCTTAAGTTCGTCCACTGTCATATCTCTAAGTTGTCCTACTTTCATATAATTATATAAATCACTAATCAACACTAATTTATCACTAATAATCTCTAATGAATTTTATTCGCGACTATTCGAGACTTTATTAGTGCCGATTCGCGATTTATGTCAGCTATTTCTCTCTTACCACAAACTTAGTCTTTACGCTCAATTTATATGCTGCCAATCTCATCGCTTCACGCGCTACGTCTTCAGCCACACCATCCATTTCAAAAAGCATTCTTCCTTGCTTAGTTTTGGCCACATAATGATCCACACTTCCTTTTCCTTTACCCATAGGCACATCATCACCCTTCTTAGTCATCGGCTTGTCTGGGAAAATACGGATCCAGATTTTGCCACCACGCTTGATATATCTAGTCATCGCGCGTCTAGCGGCTTCGATCTGCCTCGCGGAAATAAGCCCGGAGGAAGTTGCTTTGAGACCGAAGCTTCCAAAACTTACCTCGGTACCCTTGGTTGCAACCCCGCGGATAGCTCCACCGCGATGGATCTTTCTATGTTTTACTTTCTTTGGCATCAACATATTATTGTATAAATCACTAATCTACACTAATTTATCGCTAATTATCTCTAATATATTTGTGATCATTCGTGATTCAATTCGAGATGATTAGAGATTTTTATCATCAAATACTTCTCCTTTATATATCCAAACTTTCACTCCGATAGCTCCATATGTGGTAAACGCGGTCGCTTTCGAGAAATCAATGTCGGCACGCAATGTGTGCAGAGGCACCGTGCCGCGAGATAACCATTCTCTTCGAGACATTTCCGCTCCTCCCAAACGTCCAGAAACCTCAATCTTCACACCTTTCACATTCCTATTTTTTTCCACTTGGTCCAGGGTTGATTTGAGCACTCTGCGGAAAGGCATACGCTTTTCCAACTGCTCGGCAACATTTTGGGCTACCAACGAGGCATTTTCTTCGAATTGTTTCACTTCCTGCGCTTCAATTTTCAGATCAACTTTTCGATTGGCGAAAAAATTCTTCTTGACGAAAGCGGAAATATCTTCAATTCCCGTTCCTCCGCGACCTATGAGTACGCCTGGACGGGATGTCTTGATGATCAATTTAATCGTATTGGCACTACGTTCCACTTCCACATCAGCAATCGCTGCATTTTTCCACTTCTTCGCTATAGCTTGGCGGATTAGCGTGTCTTCGCGCAACTTTTTTGCATAATCCTTATCGGAAAACCAGCGCGACTTCCAAGTCGTCGTGATTCCAATTCTGAGTCCTGTTGGATTTACCTTATGTCCCATAATTTTATAAATCGCTAATTTACACTAATTTATCGCTAATTATCTCTAATAAATTCGTGATTATTCGAGAACAAATTCGTGTCGATTCGTGAATTATTTACACGGATTTGCGCTGAAATATCTTGCCCTTCCATCCTTTGTCTTGACCCTTCTGTTCTGTCTTTGCAGTTTCCTTTTTCACTTTCTGCTCTTTCAATTCCTTTTCATCATGCACTTCATCTTCGGATTCCTCCGCGGCTTTCATTTCCTCTTCCAATTCCTTGATGGCTTCAGCCTTGGCTTTTGCTCTTTCTTCTTTCTCTTTCTGGAGTTGCTCAGACGACTTGCGGTTTTTACCTTCTTCCCTTTCATCAAGCTCCAGATACACATGCGAGGTACGCTTAATGAGCGAAGTTGCTCTTCCGTGAGCTCTGGGCAACCAACGTTTCATGCTTGGCCCTTCGCCAACCTGAATATCCGAGATGTACATGTTGTCACCATCCAAACCAAAATTATTTTCCGCATTAGCCACCGCGCTGCGGATGAGTTTTTCAATGTCATCGCTTGAACGCTTTATTGTCTTGTGGACATGAGCAATAGCAGCAGAAGCATTCATTCCCTTGATAGAATCAGCCACTAAGCGCACTTTGCGCGGAGATATTCTCAAATTTTTCAGTGTTGCGTTAACTTTCATAATGGTATAAATCTCTAATTTACGCTAATTTATCCCTAATAATCTCTAATTCTTGCATTCGATTCGCGATTTAAATCCTTATTTCTTTTTTCCCTTTCCTGTGTCAGCTTTGGCTGCTTTCGCTGCATCCAAAGATTTTTGCTTGGCTGCCTGTTCAATTTCTTTCTGCATCTTACCTCCGTGTCTCAAGAATTTGCGCGTAGGAGAAAATTCTCCCAAACGATGACCGACCATTTCTTCAGTGACATATACAGAAATAAATTCTTTCCCATTATGCACACCGAAAGTAAAGCCGATCATTTCCGGAGTGATAGTACAGGCGCGTGACCATGTTTTGATGGTCTTTTCACCCGGCTTGCTATCAACAACCTTCTTGATAACTCTTTCGTCCACGTATGGTCCTTTTTTCAGACTCCTAGCCATAATTACTATCACAGAACTACACAGAAATTTACGGAACGACACAGAAAAATTCTGTGTATCTGTGCTATTCTGTTTTCTTCTATGTTAATTCTGTTATTTCTTTTTAGTTCTCCTCTTAACAATAAATTTATCACTATATTTCGACTTCTTGCGGGTTTTCTTGCCAAGGGCAGGTTTGCCCCAAGGAGTTTTTGGATATTTCAAACCAATCGGCTGACGTCCTTCTCCTCCTCCATGTGGATGATCAACCGGATTCATCGCACTTCCCCTCACTCCCGGGCGTACACCTTTCCATCTGTTTCTACCAGCCTTTCCGAGCTTTTCTGCGTTATGTTCAAAATTGCTCACCTGTCCAATTGTAGCATAACAAATGCATTTCACTAGCCTAATTTCTCCGGATGGCATTTTTAGCTGTGCCATCTTTTCATCAACAGCCATAAGCATTGCTCCGCTTCCGGCACTACGTACGATCTGTCCACCCTTGCCAAAGGTAACTTCGACATTGGAAACAATCGTTCCTACAGGAATATTCTTAAGCTCAGTCCTGTTTCCTTCTTTGATTGGTACATTCGGTCCAGCAATTATTTCCACGCCAGCTTTCATTCCTGCCGACGCCAAAACATATCTTTTCTCTCCATCGCGGTAAACAACCAAAGCAATCAACGAGCTGCGATTCGGATCTCTTTCGATAGCCTCAATCTTGCCCGGTATATCAAATTTGTCCTGGCGAAAATCAACCGCACGATAACGACGCTTATGCCCACCTCCATGATGACGCACGGAAATCTTTCCGTTGCTGCGACCGGATTTTTTGGTGAGCTTGGAAAGCAAAGCTTTCTCAGGCTTCTTATCCGTAAGCTCATCAGCTTTTACAATGGACATGTTCCTTCGTCCAGCAGTATTTCGTTTGTATACTTTAATCGCCATAATGGTATAAATCTCTAATTTACGCTAATTTATCTCTAATAATCTCTAATTTTGCATTCTATTCGCGATTATTCGAGACTAATTCGTGTCGATTCGCGATTTAAATCCCTACACTCCTTCAAAAAATGTTATTGATTCTCCTTCCTTCAGAGTCACTGTAGCCTTTTTATATCCAGCCTTAGCTCCTTCATATCTGCCATAGCTTTTCTTTTTCTTCTTTACCGTAATCATATTTACTCCCGTAACGGTAATTCCATACATTCCTGCAATAGCCTCGGCAACTTCTTTCTTGGTAGCTTTGGAAGTTACCTTGAAAGAATATTTGCCTATTGCCGATCCAGCATGAGTTTTTTCGGTTATCCACGGTTCAACAAGAACACGATACGCAACCTCAGCGCTCTGAAAAGCCTCCGCGGCATCTTTCTTCTTTTTGGATTTTTCAACTTTTGGAGCCATAACTATTATATCTTGAAATTATCAGGAAATCTTTATTTAGCAAACTTCTCTTCTAATAACTTTACTGACGCAAGGCTTACCAAGATATTCTTGGAATTAAGCATATCGAAAACATTCAAATTTTTCGTACTGATATTCTTTACCGTTTCAATATTACGTGATGCCTTCATGAGTTCTCTTTCAGTTTCTTCGAAAGCAACCAAAACTTTTCCAGAAACTTTAAGATTCTTGAGAACCTGCGCAAATTCCTTGGTCTTCTTCTCATTCAGTATCAGCTTATCTACCACAATCAGATTACCACTGCGCACTTTTTCACTAAGCGCAACCATGACAGCCTTTTGACGCATTTTTTTGTTTACATCCTTGCTGAAATTCCTGTCACTTGTCGGTCCCATGGAAATTCCACCTCCACGCCAAATCGGATTTCTTTTTTGTCCTACGCGGGCATTGCCAGTTCCTTTCTGTCTCCAAGGCTTTTTGCCCGATCCGGCGCGCTCGCCAACTCCTTTGGTGTGCGCAAGCACTTGGCGACGATTTGCTGAAATAGCAACATATACTTGATGAAGCAGATCGTTGTTGGATTTTTGTCCAAAAACATTATCGGACAATTCCATATCCTCCACTTTCTTTCCTGTTGTATTGTAGACGGTTACCTTAGCCATAATGATGGTATAAATCTCTAATTTACTCTAATTTATCACTAATAATCTCTAATGACGCATTTCATTCGCGATTATTCGAGACTATATTCGTGTCGATTCGCGATTTCTATCCACAGATCTCTACGATTCTCCCTGCTACTCCCGGAACCGCACCTTGCACTCCGATAATATTCTTTTCAATATCCAAATATGCAATCTTGAGATTCTTTACTGAGCTGCGAGTTCCTCCCATTCTTCCGGCCATTCTCTTTCCTTTGATAACATGCTGAGGCTGCTGGGCTCCGATCGAACCAGGAGCACGAAGGTCATGTTTGTGACCATGTGTTTTGGGAGCTCCCTTGAAACCATGTCTTTTCACAACACCTTGGAAACCTTTAGCTTTGGTTATTCCTGAAACCTTTACTTTATCTCCAATCGCAAACGCTTCAATCGTTACCAAATCACCAGCATTCTTCGCTTCAGATTCCTCAATACGGAACTCTTTGCGATGAGTTTTATTTTTAGTCTTAGAAAGCTCCAACTGCATCGCCGCATAACCATCTTTTTCAGTGCTACGGACGCAAGATACTTTGTTGGGCTCGCATGAAATGAGAGTCACATTCAAAGCTCCTTTCTCCCCATCATAGATGGTAGTCATTCCTATTTTCTTACCTAAAATAAATTTGCTCATCGTCTTATTTCAATTATTCGTAATTTGTAAATTCGTAACTGATTCGTAATTCGTAGGGTATAAAAAATCTGGCCCTGCAGCCAGACCCGCGAAAAATTTCGCGTTTGGCTAGTTGAGTATCCCGTTACTCGCAAGCGACAGGACTTTAACCAGTGATATAAATCTCTAATCTACACAAATTTATCTCTAACAATCTCTAATAAACCCATACATGCCATTCGAGAATATTCGGGACTTAATTCGCGTCGATCCGTGATTAATATTATCACATCTTGATTTCCACGTCAACACCTGCTGGCAAATCCAAGCTAGTCAGGTTTTCAATCGTCTTTGCGCTAGGATCAGTGATATCGATCAAACGCTTGTGTACGCGCATCTCATATTGCTCACGAGCATCCTTATGCACAAAAGTTGACTTGTTCACCGTCACTTTATGAATTTCCGTAGGAAGCGGCACCGGACCGGTTATTTTCGCTCCGCTGCGTTCCGCAGTTTCAACGATCTTTCTTGCGGATTGATCAATGACTTTATTGTCATATGCTTTGATCTTAATCCTGATTCTCGTCGATGTTGTTTCTGGTTTTTTAGCTGCCATCGCTGTCTAAATTATAAATGAAATTTAATTAACTTATCTAGTGATTCAGTGAACACAAGCAAGCACGCTTGGAGCATGCTTGCATAGTAAACTGAAACTATTTGATAATCTTAGTTACGGCACCTGCACCAACTGTACGTCCTCCTTCGCGGATAGCGAAGCGCATTCCATCTTCCATAGCAACCGGAGCAATCAATTTGATGTTCAAATTAATGGTGTCTCCAGGCATAACCATTTCAGTTCCTTCCGGAAGAAAAACCTCACCGGTAACATCGGTTGTACGGATGTAGAACTGTGGTTTGTATCCTTTGAAGAATGGGGTGTGACGTCCACCTTCCTCTTTGGTCAAAATATAGATCTGCCCTTCAAATTCAGTATGAGGAGTGATTGAACCCGGTTTAGCAAGAACCTGACCGCGTTCAACATCTTCTTTCTTAACACCGCGAAGCAAAAGTCCTGCGTTGTCACCAGCTTGTCCTTTGTCAAGAGACTTGTTGAACATTTCAATTCCGGTAACTACGGTTTTGGTGGTAGGTTTAAGTCCCACGATTTCCACCTCTTCGTTGATGTTGATTATTCCGCGTTCAATGCGTCCAGTAACCACGGTTCCGCGACCTTCGATTGAGAAAATATCTTCAATAGGCATCAAAAACGGCTTGTCAACTTCACGAACAGGTTCAGGAATTTGTTCATCCAACCCTGCGATAAGTTCATAGATACACTTTACGCTTTCATCATCAGCGCTGCCAGCTTCCAAAGCTTTCACGGCAGATCCGCGAACAACCTTGGCATTGTCACCGTCGAATTCATATTTGGAAAGCAGTTCGCGAACTTCAGCTTCAACCAAGTCGATAAGTTCAGGATCATCAACCATGTCAACTTTGTTGATGAAAACAACGATTGAAGGAACACCGACCTGCTTTGCAAGCAAGATGTGCTCGCGAGTCTGAGGCATAGGACCGTCAGTTGCGCTAACCACGAGGATAGCACCATCCATCTGAGCAGCACCAGTGATCATGTTTTTGATATAGTCAGCATGACCTGGACAGTCTACGTGTGCATAGTGACGAGTGTCTGATTCGTATTCGCAGTGGGAAGTAGCAATGGTGATTCCGCGCTCTCTTTCTTCCGGTGCGTTGTCGATTTCATTGACATTCTTTTCCTTGGCCAAACCTTTGAGACTCAGACCATGCAAAATAGCCGCGGTAAGAGTGGTCTTTCCGTGGTCAACATGTCCGATGGTTCCCACATTGACGTGTGGTTTGCTGCGTACGAATTGTTCTGCTGCCATAGTTGTTTTTTCGCCTGCCGCACAAACCTTTTGTCTGCGACTTGCGAACATTTAAGATAATTGATTACAAAAACAGCTTCTTTTTATTATATTCGAATCTGCTTTTTTTCGCAAATTCAAAAATTCCTTTGCAGGAAATTAAGATACATAAGCCATTTTACACGAATAAAAAAATATGTCAAGAGTCGCCCCGACACCTATTTTCCCATTATTCAAGCCATTTTTCGCCAGCCAAAAATCCAAACAAAAAAACGACCCACGCTATTTAAGCAACGGGTCGCTCTTGCTGCTTGAGATTTCACGCCTTACTGCATTGCAGCAAGGATGCTTTTCTCCGCTTCTTTCTCTTCTGCATAATGAGCTGCGTTTTCAGCCTGTCTTCTTTCGCCTTCTGCTATAAGTTCGCGAACTTTTTCAGCAAGTTCCTGATCATCAGCGAACTCTTCGAGCATCTGTTCTGCAGCCCGCCTCGTTCCCGTGTCGTAAACATGAAACCTTCCGTATTTCTCCATGTTTTCCATGACGGTATATCTGGCGATTTTGTGCCGAAGTTCCTTTTGGGAATCTGCATACAAAAGGTCGAAGAAATTGATGACATTGAAGCAGTTGATGAGGTGTGTATTCGGTTGAAGGTTTTCCACGAGGAATTGCACCTGTTCGACAAGCAACTTCTTCGGGTAATGGGACCCATAGAACTGCCTCTGAATAAAACTGGAGTAGCAGCGCAGAGCGTCTTCATGCTCTTCTCTGGGTTTTACTTTTCCTTCAATTTCCGCGCGCACTATATCTCGCATCTTCCCGTCAGCCAACCTCTTCCATTTCTCGTTGATGTCATCGGAGTACATGAGGTTCTGAAAAGGGTTGTATCCTGAGGCGGTATCCATATTCCAGAATGTTGAGATGTCATTGAGGGAATACAGCGGAAAGATCTTTTCTGCTTGCTCAGCAGGGAGCTTTGCCAACAGTTTCAGTATACAGCGGTTGTAGAACGACAGCGCGTCATGATATTTGTCAGGTATCGACATATATATCATGATACCACCACCGCCTTCGGCAACGTTCCTCGGCCGATCGCAGTGCACCGGACTCAGAGCGGTGACAAACTGCATGACAAGCTCAGCTGCATAGCTCAGCAGATCAGGAGTCAGTTTGTCGAGAATGTCCAACCCGTGATAGAACTTACCGATGTCTCCTTTCCAATAGAGAGGATTAACTGTTGCCGAAGGTACAAACAGCAGAAATAGCGCTCGTTTCTTGAAAATGTCGTTTACCTTCTGGGAAAGAAGATTAACCAAGTCCCTTGTTTCTCTGGACTTGAAGTCTACCCAGCTTTTCCATTTCATGTCTTCTTCCGTGGGGAACCACTTGCTTCTAAGTCTCTTGAGTGAAAACATCAGTCTTTCCATGATTTCTTCCTCCTGTGCTGTTTGCTCGTCAGACGGTTTCCAGTACCGTCCTTTTTTTGCTCTCCATCCCTGTCTTTTTTCCCGAAGCTCGTAAAGAAAAACTACTTCTCCAGGTTCAGGGTGCCCATGTTCCTGCCACACGTTACGTTCAAGGGAGAACGTCACGGAGCCAGTGAACGCCTTTGAGGTTGTAATGACAAATGGACCATGCGGGCCATCTAAAACAACCCTTTCGACTACGGCTTTTATGCCCTTGATCACCTTTTATCACCTCCTCTCAAAATCCACAGCATCAATATGTTTAATTGTATAAGAACCAACACGGCAATTTAGCAAACTTGCCGCACTTAGTCAATGCCCTGTTAAATTTAACTACTTAATGGACCACATTTAACGGGATCGCGAGTTAAATATAACCATATTCTTCCCTTTATTCAAGCCATTTTTCGCCAGCCAAAAATCCAAACAAAAAAACGACCCGTGCTATTTAAGCAACAGGTCGTTGTTCAAGTAAGTCCAGACATTATCAAAAGGATAAATTAAGCTTTACACCCCCAGATCGTCTCGTATCCCACATTTGCGCATATATTCATGGAATTCCAATGCTGTACTTTTTTGAAAATCAAGAAAGGAAAGCTTAAGATCTCCCAGGTCAACATGCATGCTCAGTATATCCAAAAAATCATCCACTCCCGTGACTTCAATATCACAGTTTCCCGTATTTCGAAAAAACTGACACATATTTCCCGGATTTAAAAGAAATATGTTCCTTATTCCGTTTCTTTTGCAAGCTTCTGCTATGCAGGCGAATTTCTTATCCATACTCTTGCCTTTGCCTCCGGAAAAGACCTCAAAAAAAACTTTGTTTCTCATGAAGTCCACGCAAATAGAATCAGGAACTGTTTCCCAAGAAGCCATCATTGTTAATTTCGGAGCTGACCATAGAACGATACCCAGGTTAAGATCTTCGCATGGCTTTAAAATAGCCAGCCCGCCTTTCTTTTTATAGATTTGGGAATCGATATTGATAACGACGGGACTGTAAGCATGCACTTCAGTGATAACTTCGGCAAGTTCTCCAAGCGAAAGATTGGCAAGGGCTATACGCAAATTCATACGCGCCTTTCCCACTTCAAAAACAGCATTTCTGGCAGCTAACACATTCGGAGTATCTGGCATGATTTGTCTCCTTTTTCTTTGCTAAATTTTATATCCAAACCAGCTTTTCAACATTTCATACTGCCCCGAAACCAACACCCTCTCATCTTCGAAAAAGATCTTATCATTGTAATCGCGCTCGATTTTCCCCTTGTTCTTTTCCAGAACTTCCTCAAAGCTTTTGTTTGAATATTTGGCTATCCAGAAATAGAACGGCGGGATGAAGTGAGCCATCGCATCAGCCGTGGCAATGATTTTCTGTTCCAGTGTTTCAGGAACATATTCTTTGCAACGATGTCTCAAGATGGCAACCTTGGCTTTCTCAGCCAAAGAATATTTGAAACCTTTTTCAATCAGCAACATGTAGGCTGTTTCCGATCCAATTACATCATGAGGTTCATAATCATCAAGACGTGCGATATCATGCAGAATAGCCGCAAGCCACACAACTTCCAGATCGGCGCCGTATTTCACAGCCATCTGCCTACTGAATTCGATGACCTGTTTCACGTGAATTTCCCAGAACTGTTTGTAGAATTCCTCCGTCCTGGAATTCGAGAAACTATGACGTTCCATTACCGGATTGTAGTGGAGGCCCTTGATTTCCCCTTCAAGCTGGACTATTTTCTCGCTCATTTTTTGCATTCCTCCTTGTCAAATTGTATAAGAACCAACACGGCAATTTAGCAAACCCGCCCCGTTTAGTCAATGCCTGCGCCTCATCCATATTATTAATTTTCCCTTTATGTTCATCACAAGGTCCAAACCATCACATCATAACCAAAACTATACACGAACTCACGGCCGTCGATTTGAGGTATGTTTTTTAATTGACAATTTTTTGTTTAATATCTCTTTTCTTTTTTGCCACCACCATCCTTATTTTTTCGTAACCGATATTCTCGGGCAACTGCTGCTTAATGGAGCTGAGAAATTTTGCATTGTCTGCTTTTTGAATTGCGGCTAAAATAATTTTTTCTTCTTGCGGCGAAAAATGCGCCCCAATATCGAAATCGCCGCCATTTTCATACCAATCGATCAGGTGCCCGAAAATAGTCGAGAGTCCCAAGCCGCGAATTTTGGCAATTTTGGCAACGTCATATCCTTTCTGATAATATCCGGCTGTTTCCAAAACAGTTCCGCTCAATCCTTCCCTGCGCCTTCTGCTTTTGTTTTCATAATCGCCAGACTCTCCTTCATTTTTTCTTTTCCATCCCATGCACACATCGCAGCCACTGCAGTTTTCTTTACTTGTTTTGTGCGCCGGATCATCAAAATATTTGAGAATAATTTTGCGCCGGCATCTCCCGCCATGCACATATTCCTTTATTTTATCCAGTCTGTCATATTTTATGTCGATAATCTTTGTCGCTTCATCCCAACTCTTTCCTTGCGCAAGCATGTCTCGACGCGTCGATTGGATCAGAAAGTTGTGGGTTGCGTTGTCGCGTTTACTGTGCAGCAAAATACAATATGCCGTTTCTCCGTCGCGCCCAGCTCTTCCCGCTTCTTGATAATACCCTTCCAGACTTGCCGGCATGCCCGAATGGATGACATAGCGGATGTCGGCTTTGTCCACACCCATACCGAACGCAATCGTCGCCACAATAACTTTGTAGCGATTTTCCATAAAATCATTTTGGATTTTGTTGCGTTTTTCTCCGTCGATTCCTGCATGATATGCCACTGCAGAAATTCCGGACTGGTTCAGTGCGGCAGCGATTTCCTCGGTATACTTTCTGGTTAGCACATATACCACGCCGCTTCCTTCCAAAGATTTGATAACGCGTAGCAGTTCAGCTTGTCTTTCTCTGGGTTTGAGATCTTTTTGCACGAAAAACTTGAGATTGGGACGGTCAAATCCTCTGATAAAAACTTGCGGATTTTCTAACCCCAAACGTTCGATAATATCATCTTTAACTTCCGGCGTCGCCGTAGCGGTAAACGCAGCAACAAGCGGGCGATTTTTCAACAGATTTATATATTGTTTTATTTTCAAATAATCCGGACGAAAGTCATGTCCCCATTGCGACACACAATGCGCTTCATCGACAGCCACCATATGCACATCCATTTGAGAAAATTCTTTTCTGAATTCATTACTACCAAAACGCTCGGGAGCTATATACAAAATTTTTGTTTTACCACTGCGAATATCATCCATCCGTCTGGCACTTTCTTCGTTTGTAAGCGTGCTGTTCACATATGTCGCACCGATTCCGCGCGCATTGAGGGCATCCACCTGATCTTTCATGAGCGCAATGAGCGGTGAAATCACGATTGAAAGTTTCCCGCTCATGATCGCAGGAAGTTGGTAGCACAAAGATTTGCCGCCTCCTGTCGGCATCAGAGCCACCACATCTTTTCCGGCGACGATAGCTTCCACAATTTCCCTCTGACCGGGACGAAAGTCTGCAAAATTAAAATGTTTTTGCAAATATGTTTTTGGCATCAGATTTAACGATTATTTTTTGTCTTAAACAAACACCGACTACTCAGTCGGTGTTTGAGATATTTTCAGATCAGTGCGAGTAAGAGAGTCGTTCCAATTTCACGACGCGTTTTTCCAGTTTTTTGAACTCATCCCTGTCAACTTTATTTTTGAGTTCATATTTGACTTCCACCATGTCATCTTGCAGCTTATCCAGCTTAACTTCCACGTTGTCCAATCTAGTTTCTACCCCATCCATTCTTGTCTCCATTCTATCCAATCTATCATCAATTTTATCCAAACGCGCAACAACTCCCCCATATTGTTCGGAAATTACTTTAATCCCATCATTCATGGATTCAAGCAATGACATCACTTCATTGAAGCCAAAAGTTTTTTCTCCTGATTTTTTTGTTGAATTTTTCATAGTATTTTTCATATGAGTATTTTATATCTACCGGGCAGCTGCGTCAATAAGTGCTGGCCAGCTGCCCGCGGATATATCGCCCTATTTCAGATATCCTTCCACTTCTTTCAATGTTTCAGCGAAGCTGTCAGCATGATCTTTGAAGATCATGATGCGGTTGCTCACTTGTTCGCCTTTTTGATTTTTGTACGATTCAGCAATTGTCAGATAGTTCTTGCCATTAATGGCGCGCTTCACGTCGAAAAAATAATTTTTGCCTCCGGCGCGAAGCATTTTGGAGAATACTTTCTCCTGGTTTGCACTTTCCATCTTTTTTAGTGACCCAAGTCATCGGGTTAACACCTGGGTCAAATTATTAGTTATTGAACGCTCTGCGCGTTCTTGATGATATTTTATCACTTCCCCATTATCACTGCAACCCCCTCCCCTGTGGATAACTTTTCCAAACAAAAACCAGCTAAGGAAAAATTCCTAGCTGGCTTATAAAATCTTGTATAACTATTACTTATATTACTTACTCTTAATCAACTACAGACTCGTGTATTTTGTAGTTAGCAGTTAGTAGTTAGTGATTTTTAGTAAGTTGTCAGTAATTAGCGTCCAATCATGGCACTGACAGCCACGCCCAAATAATACGGCCAAAGCACAATCGCCAAAATTCCTGTGCCCAGTGACAAATGCAAAAACCCAACCGTAAACAACCAGCCCGCAAACCACGAAAACATAGTGAACCCATGTTGCTCAACCTTAATTTTTTCCATATGGATAAATTAAAAAAATTAAACTATTTATTTTTCAATCTTTTTTTGCGCCAGTAGGATATGCCCCAGATTAAATAGGCCGTGGCCAGGAGAATGAGGTTGGGGATGAAAATGATCGGAGTGCCCCATTGGATGCCGTTGACGTGATAGCTGGAAAGCGGCCAAAGAAATGGCGTGGGGAAAAAGTTGGAGCTGTGCGTTGGAATGTCGACAAGGATATGCAGACCCCACGCGCCCAAAAGCCACTGGGATTGTTTGCGCACTGCCCAAACAATCAAAAACACGGCCAAGAATATTATTAGACTATGGGAAAAATTATAGATGTGATAGACATATTGCGGAATCGAAGCGGCATCGGGATGACCGTTGGAATATGCCGGGCCCTCGGCAGCGCCTGAGATGCGACCAACAAAAGGCAAAGCAAAAGCCAAAAGATCCGGCATCATGCCGATTGCAAAAGCAGTCCAAAAATTCTTTTTACTCTTGCGACCAAAAGCCACCCCACCCCACAGCCCATGTGAAAAGATGTCCATAAATTTAGATTAATTCTCAATCCTAAGAGCCTTGCCTTTCACGATTGCTTCCGCAACTTTTTTGTGCGCGGAAGATAGGATGCGTTGAAACGTGCTTTGGGAAGTTTGCATTTTTTCCGCCGCCTCTGTTTGCTCGAGACCGTCAAAATCTTTGAGCTTGATCGCCTCCAGTTCCTCGCGCGAAAGTGAGACTTCTTCCAGAAAACTCATGGGAATTCCTTGCGGTTTGAAATAGTGGGCTTTCGGTCGAAATCTTAATCTTCGGCACATTCTTGGTCTGGTCATATTATTTTCTTTCTAAATTTATATTGCAATGGGAGCACTTGATTGACGAACAGGGAACACCTCTCTTGTGTTTAATGGAATAACCACATTGAGGACAAACGCAATGTCCGTCAGGCCCCAAGCCAGCAGCACTCTTATCTACTTTTGCAAATCTTCCCCTTCTTTGCCAACCAAAACTTCTGCCGAAAGTCGGCTTGTAAAAACTCCTTTCCACATCATGGCTGACTATCTGAATAACCACATACTGCAAATTTTCTATGCCACCAACAAGCCTGTCTTTCAAAGCGTCGGCTATCTTGGTAGCCTCTTCCAGCTTGAGAACACTTGGAAGACGTATTTCCAGATTCGCAGTAACTATCGAACCTTTTTTCTGCGTCTTGAGTGATGCCAATTCGACATTTTCCCTTTTGGCAATCTTTTTTATTTCTTCTTCTATTTCATCTCCTGCTGAAACATCAAGCAAGGAATCAACTGCTTCTTTACCCAACGAAAATGACTCTTTGATAATATAAATCCCAACCAACAATGCTAGAATCGAATCGGCATAAATCCAATAACTGACTAAAAACAATCCTCCCAAAACCGCCAGCGAAGAAAACACGTCAATTCTGGAATGAAATCCGTCCGAGAGAAGACTTATTGAATTTTCCTCCTTGCCGATGCTAATTTTAATTCTGGCCATAATTTCATTTATAACCGCTGAAAACAGCATTACCCCGAAAGCCAGATAACCTACGTTGATTTTCTTCGGATCCAGAAATTCTTGATAAGCATCGTAGATAATTCCAAGGCCCGTCGCTAAAAGAATAATAGTAATAACAACACCGGACAAAACTTCAAACTTATAGTGACCATACGGATGCTGCCGATCGGCAGGCTTTTGGGAAGTCCTGATACCAACATAACCGATAGCTGAAGAAAATATATCTGTAAAAGAATGGACTCCTTCAGCCAAAACAGCCGCGGAACCGGAAAACAACCCGACGGCAATCTTTCCTCCGGCAAGCAAGGCATTCACAATCAATGATAATATGGCAACTTTTTCTTTCATCTCATTATTGCTATTTTTAAAATATATCGCTACAGCCAAAGAAAAAATACTTAAGAAAAATTCAACCTTACTCTATGCAACAATCAATCGCCCTCCTAACCAAATCTCTTAATTTCCCCGTAAACCCTTCCGGATTTTTATCATGTCTGTTGAGTGCGTTTTCATCAATCTTTTTGATCCCCTCCCCGATTTCAATCCCGCCTGCCTTTTTCACATCATTGGAATTTATGAGTTTCATGTTGAGCGCCCAAAACATTCCATACAAATCATAGGACTTTTGAAACATTTCTTTCGCCTGTTCCTTATTACCCATTCCCTGCTGCTTCGTACCCACTTCCATCAAGCGCATCGAGGCTGCCAAAAGATGTTTGGAAATACACCATACCTCCCCCTCATATTCCTTAATTATCTTACGAAGCAATTCCCCTCTCATTTTTCGCACTTCTTGAAGCAAGTCGAGATATTCATCCTTGCCTGTCTTTTCCGCCGTAAAGAAAAAATGTTCTTCAATACTGACAAGATTCATAATCGCAATGCTCAGATCTTGATCGGAAGAAAGGTCCATCTTGTCCTGTTTTTTCATCTGATCGATTTTTTCCACGAATTCACTGAGATTTTTTATTTTGTTTTCCATTATCTTATTTTGTTAATAAATAAAAAACAACACTTAGAACCACTAACGGCGCCACGGGCATCACAACTTTTTGAAACGGAAAATAGGTATGACCGTCATTTTTCTTCTTGAGATAATAATACCAAACGCCACCAACAAAGAAAAAGGTGCTGCCAATAATTATGCCGAGCAATAATTTATCCACTCCCCAAAGCGTATTATAAGGATGGCCCATGATTTCCATTCGATATAAAGGAACAACTATGAATACATAATATGCCAGACTTACCAAAATTTCTTTTCCCCTGAAAATATACTTTTTCTTTTGCAACCAATTCAACGTCCACATTATCATCGAAACCGTAAGTCCGCCTATCCACAATCCGGTTATTGTATCGTCAATTCCTAGCCAACGGGAAAGACCAACCCCTGCCCCAACAGCAATAGTGCAAACCGGACAAACCGCTTGCGCAGATTCCACCCATAGCAAAACCATGGGTGTGGCAATTAAGGAAACAGTAATAAATTTGGCGCTACATCTCTCCATTCATTTTTCATTAAAATATTATTGCATTAACACAATGCATAGCAATATAATCCGCAGCATGCCATCATCCCGCCATATTTCCATTATATCACCACTGCCAGAAACAACCTCCTCCTTCCTCTTGGGATGAAGAAGGAGAAAGGTCGTTTCCGCTATTTCTCCAATTCGGCCAGTTCTTTTTCCGCCATTTCCAATTCTCCTTTGAGATCTTCAATTTCTTCTTTCAGAATTTGCGCGCGTTCTTCTTTGGGCATTTCCCGATATTGGCGATAGAACCAGCCGCACATCGCGCGACCATATCCGCGACCCAAGCCGAGTCCCGGACCATATGCTCCTGCGCATGGACCCATTCCCCGACCGGTCATCGGACCCATTCCTCTTGGTCCTGTTCCGTCTTGTTTTGGCATAAATATCACCTCCCTTCGCCAAATTTGTCAAAATTTTTAAAAAATTTTGCTACAAATTTGAGCGTCCGCCGATTTTTCTCGCATTGATTCCATGTTAACCAAGTGCAAGACGAAGTCGAAACCCGCGAATCAAACTTTATCCTTCACAGAAATTGATTCGGAAAAATGGCGGACTACATATAAATTCTTAATGTGGAATATATTATGAATATATACCCATTATTATATACCGGTCAATACCCCATTTTCTTTCACTAAAAAAGCAGCCTCTCTCGAGGCTGCCGTAACTCACTTATATTCCAATTTGAAGTTAACTTTGTTTTATTTTGCTCGCATTCCTTGGTAATTTTCTATCCTCTGATTTCAATTTTCTCCCAAGCTTTTTTACATCTTCTTCTGGTGGTAAGTTTTCCGGTTCAATTCCGCTCTTGCCCAACATTTCACGCATATTGCGATTGTTTTTCACATGTTCACCCGTGATGATGACTTCTCCCTGAAGTGCCTTGTTGGTTTTGACATTATGATTGGTAATTTCATTTGCCAAGTCTTTGGCTTTAATCGTCACCGATGGCAAGAAATCAGCTAATGGTCTTTTGTCCGGCACACCCAAACGGTTTTTCATATCTTGTGTGGTATAACCACCAAATAATGCCGCATCGCCTTTGCTGCGAATGCGAGCGAATCCCTGACTATCAACCCCGCGCTCAAACAAAACTCCCGAAAGTTCTTTTTCTGAAAGCAATAATTTTTCCCGCGCTTGCACGCGCTCCCACTCTGCCAATCGCTGCTCGACTATTTCTTGCTTTCTGGTCTGCACTGCAAAATAGGTCATAGCGAAAGCAATTTCATTCTTTCGCGGATCTCCATTTTGGGCAATGAGATAGCAAGCGTAACGGGTGAGCATAATATCATTCACCTCCCGCTTGCTTCCTGACCCCAGATCAACCATTTTGTTGGCGCCAACAAAATGGTCCAAGGCCTTTTGCCTGGCTCTCTCACGGGCAATCCTTGCCTTCTCAATAACTACTTCAAAATTCCTCCACTCATCATACCTATACCCATCTCCCCCAAGTCTAAACCCATCTATCAATTCGGACAAGAAAAAGCGGCCTCTCTCGAGGCCGCCTTCCCTATAGTATCGAATGAATCCTATTCGCGATTATTCGTTGAATTTTATTCGTGCAAATTCGCGAGTTCTATTTTTTAGAAGCGATCGTCTCCGCAATCGACTTCGGCACTTCGCTGTAGTGTCCGAATTCCATGGAATAGCTGGCGCGTCCTTGCGTCATGGAGCGAAGCTGCGTCGCATAGCCGAACATCGAAGCCAACGGCACTTCCGCGTTGATTTCTTTCACGCGCGCATTGCCTTCTCCGCGATCATTGATTTCCTTGATCATACCGCGACGGGAATTTACATCACCCACCACATCACCCATGAATTGTTCCGGGGTGATCACCTGCACGCTCATCATCGGTTCAAGCAAAACAGGATTGGCGCGTTTGGTTGCTTCCTGGATCGCCAAAGATCCGGCAATTTTGAAAGCAGCTTCCGAAGAGTCCACTTCATGGAAGGAACCATCATAAAGTGTTACTTTCACGTCAACCATCGGATAACCGGCAATGACACCGTTTTCCAAAGCTTCCTTGGCACCCTTTTGCACAGCAGGAATATATTCTTGCGGAATAACACCACCTTTGATTTCATCAACGAATTCAAATCCCTTGCCAGCTTCTTCCTGAGGTTCAACTTTGAGCCAGCAATGACCATATTGTCCGCGTCCTCCGGATTGACGAACATATTTTCCTTCGGCTTGCGCAGCAGTCTTGATCGTTTCACGATATGCCACTTGCGGCTGACCAATGTTTGCTTCAACCTTGAACTCACGTTTCATGCGGTCGATAATGATATCCAAATGAAGCTCGCCCATTCCGGAAATGATTGTCTGACCGCTCTCTTCATCAGTGCGCAGCCTGAGTGTCGGATCTTCTTGAGCCAATTTGCGAAGAGCCATGCCCATCTTTTCCTGATCAGCTTTCGTCTTTGGTTCCACCGCGATATCAATAACAGGTTCCGGAAACACGATGTTTTCCAAAACCACTTGTTTTTGTTCATCACAAAGCGTATCACCAGTCGTGGTATTTTTCATTCCTACCAACGCGCCGATTCCACCAGCAGTGATTTCATCGATTTCTTCACGATGATTGGCATGCATCTGCAAAATACGTCCGATGCGTTCCTTTTCACCTTTGGTTGAATTCATTACATATGAACCAGCTTTCAGCGTTCCTGAATATACGCGAAAGAATGTAAGTTGACCCACAAAAGGATCGGTTGCCACTTTGAAAGCAAGTGCGGAAAATGGTTCGGTGTCATCAGCTTTTCTTTCCACCTCTTCGTTGTTTTTCGGATTTGTTCCTTTAACAGCCGGAATGTCAATCGGGCTTGGCAAATAATCAACAACCGCATCAAGTACCAACTGCACACCCTTGTTGCGAAGAGCTGTTCCAGTGAATACAGGAACCAGCTTAACTGCAATCACAGCATTGCGAAGCGCGGTTTTGAGTTCCGCTTCGGAAATTTCTTCGCCATTCAAAAATTTTTCTGTCAGCGCGTCATCCGTTTCGGAAATTCTTTCCACCATTTTTTCACGCCATTCTTTTGCTTGATCCAAAAGCTCAGCAGGGATTTCATATTCAATAACATTTTCACCCATCGCGCCTTCAAATTTGTAGGCTTTCATTTTGATCAAATCGACCACACCGGAAAAATCACCGCGCTCACCGATTGGCATTTGCAACGCCAAAGCGTTTGGAGTTAAACGATTCCAAATAGAACCGAGCACGAAGTTGAAATCCGCACCTTCCTTGTCGATTTTGTTTACAAAGCAGATACGAGGCACATTGTATTTATCAGCTTGGCGCCACACGGTTTCAGACTGCGGCTCCACACCTTCTTTGCCGTCGAAAATAACCACCGCACCATCAAGCACACGCAAAGAGCGCTCCACTTCCACAGTGAAGTCCACGTGTCCCGGGGTGTCAATGATGTTGATCGGATGACCTTTCCACTCACATTTGGTTGCAGCGGAAGTGATGGTAATACCGCGCTCGCGTTCCTGTTCCATCCAGTCCATGGTCGCCTCACCTTCATGCACTTCACCAATCTTGTGAGTGATTCCGGTGTAGAACAAAATGCGTTCCGTCGTAGTAGTCTTCCCTCCATCGATATGGGCGATAATACCGATATTGCGTAGTTTGGAAATATCAGATGCCATAAGTTTGTTTAATATATTTTCTTATTGATTGAAACTAAAAAATATTTTGCAAATAACCAAGATACAACAGCTAGAATAATTTTAAGTTTAAAATTTTAAATTTGAAATGAATTTTAATTTACTAAATGCTAAATGTTTTAAAATTTAGACATTTATAATTGAATTGAAACTTCAAATTCAGCCTTTTAAATTGCTATTCTCTGTTTTCGTACATTCGTAAATGTTCGTACTTCGTAGAAACTACGCGAAGTGCGCGAATGCCTTGTTGGCATCTGCCATGCGATGCACGTCTTCACGCTTTTTCATTGCGGAGCCAACTTTATTTGAAGCATCAATCAGTTCATCGGCAAGTTTTTCAGCCATACGCTTTCCTTTTTTGGATTTGCAAGCGGCCATAATCCAACGGATCGCCAAAGTCTGACGTCGTTCGCCATTAACCTGGATCGGCACCTGATAGTTGGCACCACCGACGCGCTTTGATTTGAGTTCCAAAAGCGGCGATACGTTCTTGATAGCTTGCTCAAAAACATTAAGTCCGCCTTTTTTGGTGCGCTGGTGAATTACATCGAAAGCATCATAAATAACTTTCTCGGCAGTGCTTCTTTTGCCATCGCGCATAAGCTGCCCGATAAAACGACCGACCAGCAGATTGCCATAACGAGAATCCGCCTGCCATTTTTTTACATATATCCTTTTTCTTCTAGCCATAATGTTATGAATCGCTAATTTACTCTAATTATTTCACGAATATTCCCGAATGTATTAGCGATTATTCGCGATACAATTCGTGTCGATTCGGGATTTATATTATTCCGTCTTTGCTTTCGGTCTCTTGGCACCATATTTGGAGCGTCCGCGGTTTCTGCCTTCGACTCCTGCGCTGTCCAAAACACCGCGCACGATGTGATAGCGTACACCCGGAAGATCTTTCACGCGTCCTCCGCGAATCATCACAATGGAGTGTTCCTGCAAATTGTGTCCCACACCCGGGATATATGCTGTTACTTCCATTCCGTTGGTAAGTCTCACACGAGCGATTTTGCGAAGCGCCGAGTTAGGCTTTTTTGGAGTTGTTGTTCCCACCTTAATACAAACACCGCGCTTATATGGGCTGGTAGTTTTTTTCGGACGATTTTTGAGTGAATTGAAAATCATGGTCATTGCCGGAGATTTTGATTTCTTGGCAGCCGTCTTTCTTTTTCTCTTCACTAACTGATTTATTGTTGGCATGTCTCTTTTAAATTATGAATAACAAAAACGTACGAACCGCAACAGCTCTGTCTTTCGTATCTTTTTGCCTGCACTCGGCGAAAAAATACGAGCGGTCCGCCAAAAAATTGGCTTAAATTAAGCTGGAAACCCAGCAAAAATATAATAAACGATTTGAAGAAATATGTCAACAACGCCAAAATTCTAAAACAAAGCTTTGAGATAATTACAGTGCCAAAGAAAAGAAAAGGTTGAGCATGAAGTTGAGGAAAGTGCCCAAGGGGCCGGAAAAAACGAAGATAAAAACCAAAAGAAGCAGAAAACCTAGATTCTCAAGAAGAATCATGGTCTCTGTTTTGATTGGAAAAATTGCCAAAATAATTTTAGAACCATCCAGAGGAGGAAAAGGAATCAAATTAAAAAATGCCAAAAGTACGTTCCAAAAAACAATCATGATCAACAACGCAAAGAAGATTGAACCTACCGAGCCGGCAATAACCGTGGAGAGATTGGAAAAATCATTAAGATTGCGTACAATCTCAATCTTGAGAGGTGTGGGGATTGAAATTATTCTAGCTACAAGCACAGCCACCAAAGCAAGAATTATGTTGGAAAGTGGTCCGCCCAAAGCAACTAATGCTGGCCCCCATTTTTGGTCACGAAGATTATATGGATTGTACGGCACTGGCTTCGCCCAACCGAAAGGAAAACCGAAAGTAAGATACATCAGAAGCGGCACCACGACAGAGCCCCAAGGATCGATGTGTTTTACAGGATTCAAATTCAGACGACCCGCATATTTAGCAGTACTATCGCCAAATTTAAGAGCTACAAAGCCATGCATCACCTCATGGACGATGACCGAATAAAGAAAAATTACAATATAGAATGCAATAAGGATAATTTCTTGAGACATAATGTTATTACAAGTTTATCTGTTTCTCTTGCCAAATCACTTAATCAATGCTACAATGCTTTCTGTAATAAATCAACAGCACATTCGCGTTATTTTTATTAGGGGCATTGGAATATTTTCCTGAATGACTCGAATCAATTTAGCGCTTTAAATGAAATGAGTAAGACCTGCCAAATCTGTGGGCGCGGGACTAAGACTGGAAATTCGCGCAGCCACTCCAATATTGCGACCAAGAGGACTTTCAAGATCAATCTGCAAAGCAAGAAGATCGACGGCAAGAAAGTGAAAGCTTGCAGCAAATGTCTCAAAACCAGCAATAAATAATCGACACGAAATTTAGCAGCCTTTTGAAAACATCCCGCTTTGGCGGGATTTTTTTTGTGGTATAATACAAACGTAATCAAAACGGATTTAAAAGACAAAAAAATGGATAACAAAAAAATCCCAACCATTGTTGGAACGTTCATAATTATCGTAATTGCAATTACGGTGGGGGTGTTTGTGTGGAAGATTGAGAAAAATCAGAAAGGCGTGGGGCAATCACAAAATGTGGTTGGAATCAAAAAATTGCAAAAACCAACAGCTAATCAGCGAGATCAAGCACAGCAACTCCAAGCAGCTAAAGGCAGTAATGATGAAATGAAAAAATATATCAACAAAACATTTGGTTTCGAGTTTGAATTCCCGAGTGATCTAGTAATTACTCAGAACTCAACCGACAGCGTTTTTGGACTAAGCGATAAGCCAGACGGACATTGGGCATACAATGTTACCGTTACTGCAAATGTGAACAATATATCGCTAGATCAAGCTTTTGACAGTGCCTTGGAGAGATATAAAAACACAGATAAAAAAATTATTGTTACAAACATAAATATTGGTGGCGAGCAGGCAAAAAAATATTCGATTCAAAATCCTACCGATAGTGGAAATTCTGTATCAGTTGTAATTTATGAAAAAAATATTATAACTATATATGGTGATGATTCCACGCCTTCCAACAAGACTAACTTTATAAAACTACTTTCTTCTTTTAAATTTATAAAATAGTTTGACTCAAAAGACTTTTTATAAAAAGAAGGGCGAAACCAAATTAGGTTCCGCCCTTTGAAATATCACGTACTGGATGTTTTTCTAAGGTGTATAGTAAATATACCCGGTAATTGTGTAGCCGTTCACATCAACAGTGTCGTCACTTACTTTTCCGTCATTATGCCAATTTTGGCTTCGTATACCTAAGCTAGTTCCGCTAATTGAGGTTACGATTCCAACATGTCCAGAAGTCATGCCGCCTTGAACGGCAAACACAATTATGGAGCCAACCCTGGGAACGGTTGCGCTTGTTGCGTAATTTGCAGAAGCTGCTTGACCATACCATGTGTAGGCATCTCCATATATCGGAACGCCGGTTTCGTAGCGAACATAAGGAACACATTCTCCAGTGTCGATTGTCGAGCCTGTGCTGGCCTGAAAGTTTCCGACTCTGTTTGTAAATGTTTTAAAGAACTTCGCCGTGATTGTTTTGTTTGAATCTACGGTGAAAGTTTTTGGTTTCTCGGTATAACTTGTTGATCCGTCGTCCCAAAATCCAAACGCCCAATTTTGTGCAGCTGAAGCATCAAGCGTCACACTCCCGGAAAGATTCTCCTGGCAATCCGTTCCACAATCGATTCCCGCCGGACTGCTTGTTACGCTCCCTCCTGTGGCAGGATTAAGGGTAACCGTAAGTTGATGAGGCGCTCCAGGACCAACCCACGCAACAATAGGACCAGCCAATGAAGCTCCTCCTTGGCAACCGCCCCAACCATAAACACCGCATTGCAGTTGACACGTTCCATTATTTACGACAACGTCATATATATTGGGATCATTGTTTACTTCATGTCCAACGTGAGCACAATCAGCGCGATAGTATATAGTCACATTACCCCAGCCGGTTCCATATATGTACGTATCAAAATTGTATCCGCCTCTTGCGCAAGGCACAAATTGGGCAGAATCGTTGCACGCGTCATACGCAAATACGCTTGAAATCAGAAGCAGAAAAAATAAACCGACAACCGTAAACAATAAAATACTTTTTCTCATGACACTCTCCTTTTTCTTTTTCGATTAGGGTTGATGTCTTGAATCACGGGTACGATTTGTTGCTTTTGCCCTCCTTTCGTGTTGTTAATGAACTGTATTTAATTTACAAAAAAAACGGGATTATATCAAATTTTGTTGATTTTTTGATATAAAAACACATCCCCCCGTTTATTTTTTTTATTTCGACTGTTTTACAAAAACATACGGGTCTTATCTCAATTATATCAACCTTTTTTATTTCTCCCCTCCTTCAACTTTATCCTTTTCTTTTTCCTTCTTTCCCACCCTAAATATTTTCATCAAATAAACTGAAACAATAACTACCCCTGCCGTTATTAATACAGCATAGACAAATTTCGCCTTCATGGTATCACGTGAAAGCGGAAAATATTCTTCAATGAAGGCCTTGATAGCATCATTCCAAGCAAAACCGGCAACCACCGAAAAACCCGCCACAATATAACCCACGGTCTTTTCCCTGATTTCTTTCTCTATTTGCGCGCTTGTCTGCTTAATAGATCTTACTTTTTCCCTGATTTTCGCCATTGGTGTCATGGTTAACGTTTACGTGTCTAAATTGCCAATTCTTTCAAATTTCATAACGGTCAGGGTTACGAAGCCTGTATCGTTTAATGTTAAAAGTTAAAACTTAAACCATTCTCCAAGAAATCAGTTTAATAGAAAAAAGAAAGTTGTTCAGGAAAAATGAAAATAGATAAATGATCCGTGTCTCCTTTTTCCATTTTCCTGTCTCTTGTACCATTCTCCTCTTTCTATGTAACTACTCTCTTAAAAACAAAAGCATAACCTCTCTATGAAACCGGTTTCTTAACCTTTACCACTGAACCTAAAACAATGTATTCCTGCTCGTTTCAAATATCATCCTCTTATAAACATCCCTAGTCGTTTCCACATCTCTTTTGCAATATTCGACAATTTCGTCATCCTTTCCTGCAGCGTGAAATGCGGCGACTTGCGAACCATCGATACCGTCTTTGGGTGATGGGATGCCAAGCGCCAATGCCAAAGTTTCCAGACCGACATTGCTATTGTTCCACTTGACCCATTCTTTCATGGTGTCGTAAATCGGATTACTGCGATAGCGGGCAAAGTTAAGGTCCAAGCTCGGACGCACACCCAAAACAATCGAGCGTTGGTAAATGAAACGCAAATCGAAATCCATCACGTTGTGACCAATGAACAGCGAAGCGTTACGCGCCAGTTCCCAAAATTGTCTCAGTGTTTCTCTTTCATTGTCTTTGTTATACAAAGCCTGCACAGGCTCATTATCCAAAGCATAACCAATACATAAAATCTGCCCGAATGCTCCATCGAAAGAGGTGCGCGCCACAAAGTCCTCAAACTTATCGTCATCTTTTCTTTTTTTATCAAACAGAGCTTTCAAAGTTTCATGCGACTCTTCGCCTGCTGGAATCGTCTCAATGTCCAAAAATAATTTCTGCATAAAACAACATTTTTAATAAAATCTTATATTATTAGTATAGCATAAAAAAAATAAGTGGGCAGTTCTCAAGATTGAAAACTGCCCATTTATTGTCTGTTCAAGAAGGATCAAAAAGTCCTTCTCGTACTTTTGAGGTCATTCCTTCGCCAACAATCTCGTCAATAACAGACGCACCTCCCCCTATACATAACTTGCCACAAATCACCGATAGATAGACACATGTTCTTTCGACACTTGCAGGAACTAGAAGCTGGACCACATCACCTTCATGTAATTTTATCACATGACAAGAGCCATTTTTTTCTCTGATTTCCATTCCTTCCTCCTTGGATTTTATTTTTGGAATATTACCCGTTTTACAAAAAAAACTACATCGCCTTCAACTTTTCTCTGATCCTCTCATGTTCCGGAATTGTTTCGGCGACGAGATTCCAAAAACGTTTGCCATGGTTGAATTCTTTCAGATGGCACAGTTCGTGCACAATGATGTAATCAGCATAGCGCAGCGGCAAAAACAGAATTTTGTAATTGAAATTCAGATTACCCTTCGAACTGCAACTGGCCCAGCGAGTCTTGGTGTCACGGATCGCAATGCGGCTATATTTGAATCCATAGTATTCGTTATATATCTCCAAACGCTTTTTCACCAAATTGCGAGCTGTTTCGCGCAGCTTGAGATATTCCTCCCGATTGGAAGTGGCAAACATGCTCTGACGACCGATCCTTTTCATCTTGCGCATCTTCTCAATCACCCACTCGGCATTCTGGCGGACAAACTTGTCCACTTTTTCCATGCTGATCCACCAAGGCGCCGTCACAACGCAAGAACCATCGCAATAAATCGCCAATTTCAGACGCTTGGCTTTGCGATGTTTTTTCACGGTATATTCGACTTTTTTGCTGCAGAGCGTTGCGCGCTTTATGATGGCCATTTCTTCAAAATAATCAGCATGATTAATACGACTGACCATGATAGCACGCTTGAAATGATTTGTCACGTCGAAAGGTATATTTGACATATAAAAATTTTGTGTTCTAATTTATTCCCTACTGCACTGACACTAGCGAGTTATATCTCTTCACTTTCTGATTTAAAGAATCCACCAGCGTGTTATAGGAAGAAACATCTTTACTATAGGAATCTGCAAGCTTATTGTATGGTTTGACCATCTCATTATATTCATCAACATCACCTGCCTTTTCATACTTATCCATTTTTTTCTTCATACTTTGCAATTCATCAATTTTCTCTGCAATTGAGCTACTAAGCTCTTTGAGTTGGCTACGCATGGAAGCGATCTGTTTGGAAAGCGATTGAATCTCTTCATTTGTCTTGATCGTCGCAATGATGCCACGATATTCTTTGCCATCTTGTTTTTGATAGAAATCCGGACTAGCAAGTTCGGCCAAGTTTGTTTGTTGTCCATCAGAAGAACCAAAATACTGCGCCTCGCTCATTCCCACTGCCTTTCCCTTGTTTGTATCCACTTGTGGGATGATGCCGACACGATTGCCCTCGGTCGTGGTCTCTGCATAGCAATAGCCACTGGGATAATTGGCATATTGCGACGGACATTTGATGCCGACGGCCATGTGATTGGCTTGTTCAAAAGCCAACAAGACATTACCATATCCCAAATGACGCAAGAGTGCGGCAGCGAGGATACTCTTTTCACTACACACTCCCGCTCTTTCCAGCAAAACTTCATACGGATAACGAATATCCGTATTGCCGGTCTGACTGGTTATGTTTGCCGCTTTGGCGTCATCATAGGTAATGGTTTGTACAAAAGCGATAACAAGATCTACTATTTGATCATCTGAAAGATTTTGTTTTTTCCCCGTTGTAGTTATCTTATCCGCCAATGCTTTGATGGTTTGGTCCTTGGCGCTCGTATCAAGAAAAATACCATAATATTTTTCTTGCCAATCGGCAGGCAATGCGCCAGCATAAGAATATTCCCGTGGAAGTGTCTGATAATATTGGGTGTAGGAATTATAGAAAGTTTGCGAGACTGAATATTTTTTGCCCGCATACGACCATTCAAAAGTTTGCTCGAAAGAACCGGACGGCGCAGGAAAGGTTATGTTTGTTTCTGCCGCATTTTGTTGAATATCAGTAAGTGTTGTCTCGACTTTTTTCTTGACTATCGGCGAATCAGCAAGATACCACAAAACACCTCCGAGCAGCAGGATTTGAAAGATGACTAGGAGTATTTTTCTGAGTCTGTACATTAAGCGCTCGTTTTATGTTTATCGGTTACGAAGCCCGGGTCGTTTAGTGGTTACGTAATTCGGCATTAAGCCGTAACCCTAACCATTAAACCAAACGGGCATCATAACCTTAACCGAAAGACGTTTTAAGTCATTTGTATATTCGTACAAGATTCGTATTACTTTGGGCTATTATCCGAAATTCTCAACCAATAATTCCTTAACTCTCTCCGGCAGGAGCGGTATATTTTTTATCTCACAAAGCTTAACCCACTGGAGTTCATGGAAATTTTCTTCACTCTGTCTTTCTAGTTCCGGGCCGCCAAGTTTAGTTTCACCGAAAATGCTTTTCGCCAGAAAAAAATATTCTTTTACCCTGCCACCACTTTTTTCATGATATTCAGCAATACCATTTTCTTCATAGATATCCCGCTCAAAAGAAAGTAGCATCTCGCCTATTTCTACGTCCAAATTTGTTTCCTCTTTCACCTCGCGCTGGGCGGCAATCTGCGGCGTTTCCCCCTTTTCAACTTGCCCACCGGGAACTGCAAAATATTCCCTGCCGTGCTTTCTTCGATGCATCAGCAAAATATCATCGTCTTTAATGATGATCGCCGCCGCCCTCTCGCTGATTATGTTTTGGTTTTCAGTCATATTTTTTAGTTACGTAACTAGCTACGTAACAATTCCAAGGCTATGCGCTATTGCACAGCAATTTTTCTGGCTATGCCACGTGATTGCGTAACAATTTTACGTGGTCGGGACAGGCGGAATCGAACCGCCGCTACCTCAGCACCAAAGCAAGCTTAGTGCGGGGCAAGCAAACACCTCTACCCTGAAGTAATTTTTCGGATAATTGTCGGGCTGCCGGGAATTGAACCCGGTCTACATCCACCCCATGGACGCGTACTACCGGTATACTACAGCCCGAAAAATTTACTTCAGGGCCATGCTCGCGGGCTACCACTGCCCCACGCCCCGTTTTTTATAGCTTATCATACGCAAAAGAAAAATCAAAAGGAGCATTCAAAAAGAACGCTCCACAACTATTACAATTATCGCGATGGATAATGTTATCACAAAAGGCGAGGACGATTAAGCAGTAAAATCAAGGCACGTTGTGCCAGTAAACCATCAAGATGACCGGTGTCAATAAAGTTGCGCTTTTTCAGTTCGGATTCAATGGTCTTCAATTTTTTTTCATCACTTTTGTTCATATCTTTTCTCCTTCTTTAAAAAATTGCGCGGGGAGCTGCCTTGGTCAAAGGACTTACACTCCCCATGTATGCGACCGATGTTTTCGGCCGACTTTTTGTCAGTTTTAACTTTCGAAAAAACCGCTTTATCAAACGCTATTTGAAACGTTTGTAGTCGGAAAAGTTGATCCTTTCAACATGCCTCGGTATGATCCTATTCACCAGATCCCCTAAGCGGTTAGAAAGTCTTATTCTCTTGTCTGCCGAAATATCATTCCTATCCAATTTAAGTCTGATCTGAACTGTCTCACGGCATAACTCAGCATAAACTTCGAAACGTTTGTCCCCAGCCATGCTTATTTCCATGATATCTCCTCCTTTTTTTACCAGATATCTAACGGCAAACCCAACTTCCTCTTCAAGCAAATAAACCTCGCGACAATCTTTGTAAAATCCCCCACGAATCCTCCTTTCGCATTATTTATTACATATTCCAATTCATTGAGCTCGCGCCAATTTTCAGCATCAGCCGCCGGGAAACCACGAAGATTCTCATTTACCACCGCAACATCATTATTCATGGCCAGATCCCTCCCTTTTTTATTTAGTTATTTAAGAACTAATCCCGTCATCCGACAGGATTGTTGTTCATTGCGAAATTGAAATTTCGATGACCAACAAAAATCCCGGCGATCTTGCCGGGTTGCTTGCTTCGAACTATTTTCCAAACTTTATGCTTTGCAATAACCCGGCGAAAAATGGCTCCCAAATAGGAGGCTCACAAAGAGCACGAGCATCATTTTTACAGAGTTATATTGCATGAATTCATTTTATACCTTATTTAACTGCTGTCAAATCATGCTCTGTGGATAAAATAAAAGCCGACCATCACAGCCGACTTTTCATATTTTTACATTTGTATTCCCTAATATTTCCTAAGTAATTAATGCCTAAAAGCCTAATACCTATTCAACTATTCCAGTATCCCATCCAAATTCACATCGTAGAGCATCTGTTCATTGATCAGACGATATTTTACAATTTCTTCTTCCGCAAACCAAATCTTAATCTCTCTTTGCGCTTCTTCTGGTTTGTCTGAGCAGTGGATCAAATTACGCACCGCGCGCCCATCAACTCCTGCCATCGCATATGAATCGATAGTCAAATCACCACGAATTGTTCCGACGTCCGAAGTTGTCGGTTCCGTTCCTCCCACAAGTTTAGTTACAATATTCACTGCCTGATTACCTTCGATCACCGCCGCAAGCACCGGCCCGGAAGTCATAAACACCGCCAATTGGCGAATGATATCCTTACCGTATTCCTTAGCTTCCTTTTCAATCGGAAGTCCTGCTGCTTCGCGGTCGGCTACGATACGAGCTCCTTTGGATTCAAACCAGGCATCATCTTTGTTATAATGCTGCCAACATTGATCTTCTTTGGGCACGAAAAATTTCATTGCAGTGAATTTAAGTCCCGTTCTTTCAATACGTGAAATAATCTCTCCCATGAAGCCACGCTGAATCGCATCAGGTTTCAAGATTATGAATGTTTGTTCCTTTCTTGGATGTTCCATTTTGTTGAATTTATATGATTATAATAAAAGCGGACTGTCCGCTGGGATTATTGTAACATATGTTATTAATTAGGCAACAGTTTGCTTTTTTTCTCGGTGAATGATATATAAAAAGCAGTCATTTACCAACAAAAAAGGGAAAGGAGTGAACCATGGGATATACTTGCAGGAACATGCGGACATCGGTAAAACTAAGAGGTGGCTACCCGGAGACGGCATACATCAGCGGCATAGGACATGTTGCTATCGATTTAAACGAAGCGACAGTGGAATATATCCTCGATGGCGTGCTGTTTGGTCCAATTTCTTTTTTTGAAAATAAGGACCGTATTTCTTTCATGCTCAGTCACATCGCAAGAGAGACGAACCGGGTTCCCTTCGCAGATGTCAGTCTGAACGGAGAGCTGGAGTATCGCGATAGGAAACCTCTCACACTCTATGCTTCTCTGCTCAAATTCAGCTGCACCACAGAGCAATTGAGAGAAGAAATTCCTTCTGAAAAAAGACTCCGCGAAAATATGAAAATTCTTAATGGATTGTTTCCCTAAGACCAATTTAACTTTTTGGAGACCATGCATGCCTTGTCCTGAATTTAAAGATTTTGCTATAAAACACAATATCATTGTAAAAAAATCTTCATGTTGCAAAAAGGGGAATTGCATGACTTTTGAGGAATACATGGCAAAACATTTTCCAAATGGAATAAACTCAAACAAAGGGGGAAAACAACATGGAACTGATGCCCTGTAATCACAGCGAACTTCTGTTGCGCTACCGCACCACAGGTGAACTTGAGGTTTTCATCAGTGACCTTGGCAAGAAAGGCAAATACATTGAATTTAAAGCCGCTGATGCCAAAGTTAAATGTTTGCCGCTTTCCGGCTCCATGAAATGCGATCACATCAAAGGCAAAAAAATAATCACTGAAATCATGGAGAAAATCGGCAAGAAAACAAATTTTGGTCATATTGCAAAAGCAATGGTGGCCGGTCACCTTGAGCTAGGCAACAGCGGCAGATTCATTTTCAATGCAATCTCCATAAATTTCCTCAAGGAAGCAGAATGCCCTATAGGAAAAAATTGCAGATACATGGAGCCACTTTCTGCGGCAACTCCTGTTCTGGATGAAACTCCTAATCCCATTCCGCGCATAGAGAACAATTCAGAAAAGAAAACAGCCGCCTAAGGAGACGACTCACCCGCACCCATGTGAACTGCGTTTCGCATGGGTTCTTTTTATCTTTCCACGCTCATCGCGCAAGTTGATTCTTTACTTTTACAGTTATATCCAATATCTCCAGACTTATCCGTACGCAGAATATCAACTCCGCGATGCAAAAGACGGTCGATTATTTCCTGTCCGGGATGACCGTAAGTATTATGCGCACCGACTGAAATGACAGCACTCTTGGGACTTACGACATCAAGAAATTTTTCACTCGTGGAATATTTCGAACCATGATGTCCCACTTTTAGCACATCGGAGCTAAGCTCCATTTTTTTATCCACCAACTCCGCCTCTTGCTCGCTGGGCAGATCACCCGTAAACAAAAATTTGTTTTCGCCATATGACAACTTTGCGACCACACTTGTTGCATTGCTGTTTTTTTCATCAGCATTGGAGATGTTGTTAAATGGAAATAGAATACTCATCTCCGCGCCGTCTTTCAAAATTATTTTTTCGCCAGCCAAAGCTTCGATGCGCTCACTTCCCTCTTTAACAATCATGTCTTCCCATGCCCTATATGTTTGCGAGTCGCTTTTCATGTCCGTCTCAATCACTGAGCCAATTTTATATGCCTTTGCAACATCAACAAGCCCGGCAATATGATCCGCATCAGGATGCGTAGCGATCACGGTCTCAATTGTGCGGTCCCAAAAAGGAATTGCTTTGCCCAACTTTTCCAAAAGAAGATTTCCGTCGCGCCCACCATCAATCAAAATCTGCTGCGAGCCTTGTGAAATCAAAATTGCATCACCCTGCCCCACATCGAAAAAAGTTACACTTAGCCCAAATTGTCGGTGCTCGAAAAGCACCACTGCCCAAACAACACAGCCGAGAATGACGAGTAGCATGATGATACTAAAGATAATTTTGCGATTATACATATGATGATAAAATGCTTTGTTTTTTTATTTTAACATTTTTTAATAACCACAAAACACCAAAGAGAATAATATAATATATTAGAACCATCCAAACAGACATGGCAACATTCTTGGAAGACCAACTGAGATCTGCCAACATGCTTACTATCGTAATAATATAATGATTAATTATGTAAACCAACCAAGCAAACAGCATTGCCAAATATGGCGACAATACTCCCATTAAAGAAACAATGAAGATCAAAAGCATCGCCAGTGGTACAAAAGGCAAAACTGCAACATTCGCCAAAATGGAAATTAGCGACAGGGTGCCGAAATTATACATAATGATCGGCAGCACGAAAACTGAAGCGCTAATTGTCAGCATGATCATTTCCGTGATACCGAGAGCTTTATGTTTTTTCACAAATCCTTTTTCCCAAAGCGGCGAAAGCATAACAATACCAAGCGTTGCCAGAAAGGAAAGTTGAAAACCAACATCATAGCGAAGCAGCAGTGGATTGAGAAGCAACATAATTGCCGCCGAAAACAAAATTGCATTTGTACTCTCGGCGATGCGTCCATGTTTCATCGCCCAAATCAGCATGCCGCCCATGATGCCGGCGCGCACCGCCGACGAAGGGAAACCAATCATGGCAATAAACAGAAGTATGCCGATTAGTGCAGCCCAAAGTGCTTGTTTTCGCCACAGCCCCAAAAATATTCCCAGCGTCAAAAGATATTCCGCAATGATCGTCACATTGAAACCTGAAACAGCTACGATATGCGTAAGTCCTGTTTTAGAAAAATTGTTTTTCACCTTTTCTGAAAGACCGCTTGTACCACCAAACAACATGCCGCTTGCCAAGGCTGATTCCGGCACAGGCATCGCTTCAAAAATATTTTTTTGCAAAACACTTTTCAGCGACAACAGGTATTTATACACGCCGCTTCTGCCACCGGATATTTTTTCGATTTGCGCTTTTTTGCAAACATAACCGACGCCATCCTTAGCCAAATACATTCGATAATCAAACTTGGAATCTTTATTTTGTGGAATTTCCAAATTGCAAGAAACATTAACCCTGTCGCCGTATACAATATCAAAATTTCTATCAACCATGGCCAACGCTTTTGCTAATTCACCATTATATTCAAATTCTAAAGTTACATTCTTGTATGTATCTTTCTCATCAGGCTCCTGAACAACCACCGCCTCGACATTTTTTATAATTCCGGGCTTGTCATATTGCCCTACATTTCCAAGAGAAATACTAGTGCGCCAAAGCCCGAAGGCAAAAGACAAAAATAAAAAAGCGACCAGAGCCGCTTTGCTGTTTTTATAGAATACCGCGAGAATAATGAGCGCAAATATTATCAGCAAAAAATATGTCACCAAGCCAATCTCAAAAAATGACCGCACAAAAACTCCCCCCAGAAAACTCAAGACCAACAAGAAAAATACTTGCGATTTATGCATACGGATTAACAAACAACTAACAACTTACCACAAAAAACTGGGAACTGATGAAACATTAAATTTCCAAAACGTACCAGCCTACATATCGACTTTGTTACGTAGCATGCTAAGTAACAAAATATCATTGATATGTCTAAATAATATTCCCATTTCCCTTATATTTCAAGCACATAGTAACAAAAAACCATTTCATAAAGAAACTCCGAGCTATGGAGAAAGATTGAGCTTCTTTTATAAATACAGAAAATATGAGCTTGGACAATATTAAAACTTTGCTATAAAAACAGAAAACCCACCTGGCAATACAGTGAGCTTACTGTTTATTGCTGGCGGGTTGTTTAGGGGGTGCTAAATATCTGTTCTAATGTTTTTCCAGAAATTTTACACCATTCCATGAAAAGCACTGCTGCTGCAACAGCGTCGGAAGAAATAAAATTCAAATCTTCCTTGTCTGCCTTATGTGCCGTAACGTTCTCTATGATGTTTGCAAATGATCCTAGCTTCGTAAGGAAAAAATGCTTGAATTGCTTTTCAAATTCCTCCATTTTATCCTCATCAAGAAGCTTGCACAGATAGGAATATCGAGAAAATCTTTTTTTGAACCTTTCCTTAAAATCATTGTACTCAATTTGATTTTCCATTGGCGACTCCTTTTTTGAAATAGCTATGCCATATTTACATATAGCCGCGAGAATATATCTCGATAAACAAGAATAATCCACAAGGCACTATTTGTCAAGTGTTCCGAACCTATGAGGGAGCTTGTATTGTCTTTCAGAAATAAACTGCAACCTGAGGACGTTTTGAAAAAACATTATCCAATATCCACAATCTTCGTCTTTGCGGTTTTGCCACCAACGATCTTGATGCAAATTTTAGCAACCTTGAAATGTTTGGCTAAAATTGCAATCAATGCTTCATTGGCTTTGCCATCAACCGGCGCAGCCGTGAGTTTCACCTTGTATTCCCCATCCGAAACCTGCACAACTTCGTTGCGTGATGACTTTGGGCTGACTTTGACGTATATTCTTTTCATTGCTGTGGAATTTCACATTCTGAGTTAGCAACTGTTTTTCGACGACAGATGATACGTGAAAAAATATGCAAGATTATGAAAAATATTAAAACTCCTTGCATTCCTAAAAAAATATCCCTCACCCAAGCAATCTTCATATCCGTTCCCAAGTACAGCGCGTGGATAATCAAAATAAAATACATGCCAATATTCAAAAAGTGCGCTGCCCGCCAAAAATTCTGAGAAATACCATTTTTCAAATACGAAGTGGCGACCAACAAAAGCATCAGATAAAACCCAATGATACCAAGCGCCATGAGATCTTTTTCGTATGAAGTGTAAAAAGGAATGAATATGTCGCCAAAGGAGAAATCGAACATCTTGTCGAAAAGCAGTGCTGTGCCGTGCACCAAGGCAAACATCAATGCCAGCAAAGATAGCCAACAATGCATCTGCAACGAAAACCATCCCGGCACAAGCTTTCGCAAATATGGTACGCGAATCAGAAGCCCCAAAAGAACGGAAATATAAAGCAGCAAAAAGCCGACCAAACCGCTCGAACGGGTTACATACCAAGCCCAAGGGATAGTTTGTGATGAATCTAACATAAGTTTTATTTTCTATATATATGACTCTTCATTTCTGGAGAAATTATCACATTGCCACGATAATCCAAAAGAATGCATTTCAGTTTTTTATCCGTGGCATGTTTTATGCCTTCGTACTTGCCCATTAAAAATAAAACTTTCGCCCACACATCCGCTTCTTCGGTGGTATCGGCAATCACCGTAACCGTCTTAAGATCAAAAGAAAAGCTTTCAGGACTATGCGGATTTATCAAATGATGGAATTTTTTGTCTCCCACTTCCCATTTTCTCCTGACGATTCCCGAGGTTGCCACACCGCAGTTTGACGCCATGAGCAACACTTGCTCATCTTCAATTCCTTCAACACCGAAATACCATGGTTCTTTTTTGTCCTTTCCGGAAAAATAAATATCTCCACCAGAATTAACAAAGAAATTCTGCCATCCTTTTTCACGCAAGAATTTCGCAATTTTGTCCGTTATATAACCTTTGGCGATGCCGCCAAAATCCATTCTGGCATGAAACGTGATTTGTTTTTTCTCAAAGTCCAAAGAAATATCGGAAGTCAAATGACGCGCATATATTTCCTTGCCATTTTTGCGTTTTGAAACAGCTAAATTTCCTTTCTTAAAATCATCCCTATAGCCGATTCTTTCAAGATCGTCGATGATACGCGGGTCAAAAACGCCTTTTGTTTTCTTATAATAATCCAAACAACGCCGCGATATTTCTAGTATATCATGCGGCGCTTCATGGGAGAAATGAAGATTGCTGTTAAGATGTGACAACTCACTATCGGGAGAAAATCGGCTCAGCATTTTTTCGAGGCGAGCATATTCTTCTCGCACACTTTTAAGATCTGCTCTAGCCTTATCTTCTTGTGTTTTGCCGCCTAAAATAATACTAATTTCAATATCCGTCCCTAAAGCAGGGAAGAAATCTTTCACTTCGGTAGTTTTATTTTTCATATGCGGTTGTACGAAGCTTTTGTCAAGAAGACTTCGTTTTAGTCTTCGCCTTTGGGGTTGTTGTGGTTGTAGTGGAAGAAGTGGAAGTGTTTTTGGTCACGGTTGGCGCAGTTGTTGCTGGAGCTGCTGTTGGAGCGGTATTTTTTATTGAAGTAACATCATTCTCAGCAGTTGCACTGTTTTCTTGCTGGGGCTGACTTACTTGAGCGGCTTCCTCAGTTGGGGCTGTCTGATTTTCTTCACTATTTGCCTCGCCTGCCAGGTTTTCTTCTGCGTTATTTTTGCTTTCTTCTCTGTTTTTTATAACAGCAACGCCGCCAATCACCAAAAGAATACTCACAAAAGCGCTGATTATTTTTGCACTATGTTTCTTTATTTTTTCCCACATATAAAGGTTTTTAGCGATTTATTTTCACCCTATGCCTTTATTTTTACGTATGCCACAAAAATATATTTCTTTGGACTTACGTGTTTTAATTTTTAAAAATTTCAGCAAATATTATTTTTTGCGCACTGTCGGCCGACCCGAGAGGGAAAGACAAGCAAAAAATAGTATCTACTGAAATTCATTCAAATGCGTAACTCCTATTTTCTTATAAATTTTTTCTTATCCCAAATTTTTTAAATCTCTTCCCGATTTTCTCGCCAATCTTTTCCAAATCGATTGTTTTTCCTTTCGTAATTTTGTCCATATTCTTATCAATCGTTTTGCCGCTGCGATATTCTTGAAGATAATAGGCATCCGCACCGTCGATCCAGTCAGCAACCGCGTCAAAATCTTTTTCCGTGTGGATACCAGGAACCACGGTGGTGCGAAATTCATAGGGCAAGCCGCTTTTCATGATCATCGCCACGCTTTTTTTCACGTTTTCTATGTTTGCTTTGAGACCGACCGTGTCATCATATCTATCCGGCGCGTTTTTGATGTCCGTCGCCACAAAATCCAAAAGCTTCAAATCATACAACTTTTTCAAAACATCCGGCTGCGTGCCATTCGTATCAAGCTTCACCAAATAACCCATGTCTTTTATCTTTTTGATAAATTCAATGATGTCTGGCTGGATTGTCGGTTCGCCGCCAGTAATACACACGCCATCCAATTTCCCTTTTCTTTTTTCCAAATGCTGGAAAAATTCTTCTTCGACGCCTTCCCAGGGCAAAAACTCGGATTTGATAACCAATTCCGGATTATGACAAAACGGGCATTTAAAACTGCAACCAATCGTAAAAACCGTCGTCGCAATCTTGCCAGGGTAATCTATCAATGTGAGTTTTTGGAAGCCACCGATACGCATACGCGTAAATTTCTAATTCCTAATATCTAATTTCTAAACAAATCCCAATTTTCTCTCGAAGGAAACACAGGGCGATATTCCCCTGAGAAAATATCGCCCCGCCATCTTTTTCCTCGCCCGCCGTAGCTCGCCCCAAAGCGAGCGAAGGCTGGGTTTTACCAATACCACGCAATAATCTATAATCTATAATCTATAATCTATAATTCCTGTCTCCTACCCAATCTACGCTGCACAACACCCAGCATTCTCAACCACAAACTCTTTCCTATCTCCAAATTCAGTCCTTTTTCCCTTGTTCCATTGTTTAACCGGGCGGATATAGCCAACCACGCGAGAATAAACTTCCGTGGCGCGGAAATTGCGCAGCACCGGATCGGCTTGGTGACATGCTTTACATTTCACATATATTTCTTCCCCTACTTGATAGGGCATATATTCTTCATTGTTTTCCAATGTTTTGCCACAATCATGGCAGATGTATTTTTCCATATTCCCTACGAATTACGAATTTTTACGAATGTACGAAAAAATTCGCAACCTTTGTATTTATCTTTTTATTTTATATCTAATTATTTCTATTGATCGCTAGCTTATCGATAGAAACGTTTTATTGCTGTCATCCTGAACTTGTTTCAGGATCTGCGCTGTACTCCTAGGGATGCTGAAATAAATTCAGCATGACAAATGCTACTTTTTCTTCGCCTTTTTCTTTGCTTTTTTCTTAGCAACTTTAGCCTTCTTAACAGGTTCACATACTTCACCTGCCACTACGAATTCCTTGCGGTCGCCAAATTCAGTGCGCTTGCCTTTGTTCCATTGCTGCACAGGACGGATGTAGCCAACCACGCGAGAATATACTTCCGTTGGCTGCTCGATCACACATTTCGGACATTGATGATGTTCGCCGGCAATGTAGCCATGTACCGGACAAATCGAGAATGTCGGAGTTAGGGTGAAATATGGCAACTCATAGGTTTCAGCAATGCGGCGCACCAAATTCTTCACCGTGACAATATCCCAAAGTCTTTCTCCCAAAAATCCATGCAGTACCGTACCGCCGGTATATTTAGTCTGCAAACCGTCTTGCAAATCCAAGGCCTCGAAAATATCTTCCGTAAACGACACGGGGAGCTGTGAGGAATTTGTGTAATAAGGTTCCGCACCAACATTAACAACAGCTTCATTATTAGCAAAAACAATATCCGGATATCTTTCGCGGTCAGCGCGAGCCAGGCGATAGGCTGTTCCTTCGGCAGGTGTCGCTTCGAGATTATACAGATTACCTGTTTCCTCCTGGAATTTGGTAATATATTCACGCATATGTTCCAAAACTTCCTGAGCCAATTCCTGGCCTTCTTTGGTCGTAATATCTTTACCAATCAGATTTAACAAAGCTTCGTTCATGCCCACCAAACCGATCGTCGAAAAATGATTCGCCCAATATTGCCCGCGACGCCCCTTGATCGAATCAAGATAGAATTTAGTATATGGATAAAGTCCTTTTTCGGTAAGCCCTTCCACTAATTCGCGTTTGGTTTCCAAGCTTTGCTTCGCCAAATCCATCAGTGCGTTCAAGCGTTTGTAAAAATCTTTCTTGTTTTTGGCCAAATAGCCCACGCGTGGCATATTGATCGTTACCACGCCGATTGAACCGGTGAGCGGGTTTGCTCCAAATAGACCGCCGCCGCGTTTATGCAGTTCGCGATTATCCAAACGCAAGCGACAACACATCGAACGTGCGTCATCAGGATCCATATCGGAGTTCACAAAGTTCGCAAAATACGGAATGCCATATTTGGCGGTCATTTCCCAAATTGCATCGAAGCGGTCATCTTCCCAGTTGAAATTTTTATCGATATTGTAAGTCGGGATCGGGAAGGTAAAAATACGTCCATTCGCATCTCCTTCACTCATCACTTCCGCAAACGCACGATTGATCATGTTCATTTCATCTTGGAATTCCGCGTAAGTTTCTTTCTGGGGCACACCGCCGATAACCACAGCCTCATTTGCTAAAGTCTTAGGAGGAACGATGTCAAGTGTAATGTTGGAAAACGGCGTCTGGAATCCCACGCGCGTGGAAACGTTCATGTTAAACACAAAAGACTGGATCTCCTGCTTTACTTGTGCGTAGGAAAGTTTATCGTTTCTGACAAACGGCGCAAGCAGCGTATCGAAATTAGAGAAAGCTTGTGCACCAGCAACCTCACCTTGCAGAGTATAGATAAAATTCACCATCTGACCCAAAGCGCTGCCGAAATGTTTAGCCGGTTTGCATTCCACTTTGCCTGGAACACCGGTAAATCCGCGACGAAGTAGGTCTTGCAAGTCCCATCCGCAGCAATACGCCGCCACCAATTGCAAATCGTGAATATGAAAATCACCTTCTTCGTGTGCGCTGCGAATGTCTTTGGTATACACGCGATTCATCCAATATTTACTGCTAACGATCGAAGAAATGTAATTGTTGAGTCCCTGCAAGGAATATGCCATGTTTGCGTTTTCCTTCACTTTCCAATCAATCTCTTGGATATATTTATCAACCAAAGAGACTGCTTCATCCAATGCTTCTTCGGTTTCACGAATCTTTCGGTGTTGTTCACGATAAAGAATATATGCTTTTGCAGTTTCCTCGAAATCAAGCACCATGAGCACACGCTCCACCATGTCTTGGATTTCCTCGATTTGTGGCACATATCCTTTGCCATGATTTTTGTTGAGCATTTTAACAACCTTGTCAGTAACTTTCTGTGCTTCCGCTTTTGTCCCTTCTCCCGTAGAAGCCAATGCCTTGGTAACAGCAACTGTGATTTTTTTGGCATCAAAAGGCACCGTGCGTCCACTACGCTTTACAACTTGCTTGATAACATTTACTTTCTTCACTGCCGTTTTCTTGGTTACGGTTGCAACCTTCTTTGCGGCCTTTGCTGATTTTCCTTTTTGTTTTTTCATACTCTCGTTTTCCCCCAAAAGTATTTAATAAATAATATAATTCTAACCTACGAATAAATGCCCATTTGCGAATAGATTACTTTGACATTCGAGTCATTCGAGTGCAGATTCGTATCATTCGAGTCGCCATCACGATGATTCAAGCTTTTCCATCTCCTTCACAAAACTCTCGGCATTCTTGAAAGACTTGTACACGCTGGCAAATCGCAGATACGCTACGTCGTCCAATTCTTTCAGCTTCGCCAAAACTATTTTACCTATTTCCTTGCTGGTGATTTCAGGTGAATCCTTGGATTGGATTTCATATTCGATATCACCGAGCGCTTTACTGATTCTATCTTCACTAACTGGACATTTTTCCAGAGCTTTACGCAGACCGTTTTCTATTTTCTCTTTGCGATATTCCTGCTTGGAACCGTCGCGCTTAATCACCGTCAGCTTCATTATTTCCATCTCCTCGTACGTTGAGAAACGTGCTTGGCATTGTTCGCATTCTCTGCGTCGCCGGATCGCCCGGCCGTCATTCGTATCACGCGAGTCGACAACTTTCGTGTCATCGTGCCCGCAAAATGGACAAACCATAGTATTTTTTCGTTTTAACGCTTAAACGTTTTTAACGTTATAACGTTACGAACGTTATAAACGTTATGAACTCATATAACAACTTGACAAGTTTACGATTTCCGTACTCACGATTTTTGTGTTTTATTATCAAAACCACAAGATATAGTGTACGTTAGATACATTATACCACAAGTCAAATATCTGCCAAGCTCCTTTTCCTAAGCCATTTTTGGGACTTATCCACAACTGAAAATTATTTTTAAACTCCGAAAAACACAAAAGGGACCCCTATTGAATCCCCTTTCCAAACTCCCTCAAATTTAAACAAAAAGTTTACTACTTTGCCAAGCTTTTTTCCTGATGAATAACTTCCACCGACACTCTTTGCGGATAATTTGGAACTCTGGAAACAAACTTGAAATTGAATTCCATTTCTACATTGTCGATATTTTCAAATTTATCCACAACCTTCCCTATTTCTTGTTCATTTTTACCTAAAATATCTTTTTTGAATGTCTCCGCATCAAAATCGGAAGGTTTTACTATTTCTCCATGAGCACGCAAGCTTAGTTTTTTTCCTGTGAAATCAGGTGAAATGCCCGTATATTCAATTTTCATTTCGTTAGCACTTGCCTTTTCAATTGTTGTTTTTTCAAAGCTTGAGACCAATATCTTTTTCGCATCTTCTGCAGAAAAGGCCAAGGCCTTTATGTGAGCTTTGACTGCATAATCAAAACTGTCTTTTTCCGCACCGGCCTTCACCGAAGCACTGGATTGAACAATGATTGAATCCATGGTTTCATCCATGACAGCATATCCTTCCTCCAGGTCTGCGTTTATGATATCTTTTACTTTATTTTTCAGAGCAGTCTCCGTTTCCTTTTTGGCCTTAATGATATCCTGCTCTGAAACCGCTTTAATTGGATTGTCGCTCATATTACCACCCGAAATCTTTTCTTTTACCTCTGCAGAGAATTTTTCATATTTAGGGCCGCCTTCAAAACCGGGAATAGTAAATTTACCTTCACTCATATCAAATTCTTCTCCAAAGTCATCCGCCACTACCTCCACTTCCACCTTACCAGGCTCCTTGTCGGAGCCAACGGAACGCATGCCCGGAACAGTTACGTCTTTGGTTATACGATATATTTTTCCCTCACTGTTTTTCAGGCGAGTCGTTGCTATCAATGTTTGCGGCTGATCGCTGTATTCATTATTTATGATTACCGCACCCTTTGCTTTGGATCCCGAGCCAGAGGCAATTCCCGTCGCTTCATAGGAAAGAGTTACGACTTCATCTTTTTCTATAAATTTTACCGGAATGTTTTTTGTTGATTCATCAGCGGAAACAATTTGTTCACTTCCAGCTATCGCTATATCCGCCTTTTGTCTTTCATCATTGACGACAACTTTTATTTTAGCGCTAGGCAAAATAACAAATATAGCCACGGCGCCAAGAACAAACAATCCCAATAAAAGAAATATTCCGATAAACATCTTGGTCCTCCCGCCCACCGGAACACTCTCGCTATGGGAAATTTTTGGCTTTTCCACTTTGGGATGTTCTTTGTTTAGAAACATTTTTTCGATACGCTGTTCTGTACCAGGATAAGGCCTCCTTGCACTTTCATTGCTGGCGACAACTTTTGGGACAATAGAAGAAGTTGGCACAGTTTGTCTGTTGCTTTTTATATCGCCAGCCAAGCCCTGCTTGCCAACATAAATCACATCGCGTTTTCCTTGCAAAGAAGCTGGCGCCGCAGTTGTCTCAATCTTAACATTTTGACTAGTAGCCTTTTGCTCTCCATAAAAATCAGCTGAACCAATGCTGGATAATCGTTGCTTTTTTTCCAGCACTTCGCCGATTTCATTTCCGCTGGCAAGCGTATCACCACCAAATTCCATCTTTTTGGAGGATATTTCTTCCTTGGTAGAAAAATCTTTGATCTTCGGCTGGTTATTACCAATACCCTCCATGGAAGAACGCACATTCAAACCGGCACGTTGAGCCAATGATGCGCCCATTTCATCCTGTGTGACCAAGATTGCCTTCCTTCCAATTTTCTCGGCTTCTTTGGCTAACAGCTTTAAATTAACCACACTTTGAAAAACAAGTGCTCGCGGAGGCACGACAAAATAATTCTCCTGCGACACGGATTTACGCAATCTATCTACTATCGAGGATATTTCTTCATCACCACTTATGTAGAATGTCTGATGCATAATTATATAGATCTCTAATCAACACTAATTTATCACTAATTATCCCTAATGAATTCATTCGTGATTATTCGAGATATAATTCGCGTTGATTCGCGAGTTATACCATTAGTCCTGCATTGATTGTACCACACGACGTAATATTCCTGCCATTACTTTTTCCTCGGAAGAAATGTCCAGAACAAGATTGGCAAGCCCCATTGGCGTCACATCTTGAGGATTTTTCAACTGACCGGTAGTGTCCACAACTCTGGTCACATCTTTAGGTTGCAAATAGCCGACTGTGGGAACCTTTGCAAAAGGCAGGTCCTTCAACCACTGAGGGGAAAGAAGTGCCTTGCGAATTCCAGGTAAACCACTACCACCTCCGCAAAGCAATATCTTGGAAGGAAGGACATCGGCTTGAGCAAATTCGGACAGGGACAATTCCACCCCACTTAGCCAAACGTCACAATCGCTTTGCAGTATCTGTTCGATCTTATCGTTGATATCCGGACTTAATTTTCCATAGGCATATTGCAATTTCAAGTCCTCCGCTTCATCAAAACCGATACGCAATTCCTGTGCCAATTTTTTAGTAAAAGCCCTGCCACCAAAAGCAAACATCCTCGTTCCTTCAAGCCCCCCGTTACGCACTACTGCTATATCGGTAGTTCCACCACCAATATCAATGAAAATGGCGCTAAAATCCAAAATATCTTCATAATCAATCGCCCTGGCTACCGCATATGGCTCAGCAGCTATGCTGACCAAATCTATGTGCAATTCGTCGGCAATTGCTTCCAAGGCGCCCAAGTGAATCATGGGGGCATAGGCATTGAAAACGCTCACTGAAACGTCCTTGCCCTGAAAACCTATCGGGTTATTCACCTGGTAACCATCTATGCGCACATCAACAATAGCCGCATTGATCAGCTTTATATCAATATCACTTTGTCCCGTATCCCAAGAAATTTGGTCTTTGATTCTTTCAAAAGCTTTTTCCTGGACTTTTTTTATAATCACTTTCAATTCGGAAAAATCTATTCTAGACTCGGGATTAGTCCTCTGATAATGCACCGTGGTCGTTGTCCCCTTAACCAATTCTCCAGCGATACCCACAATGGCTTTTTTAACTTTTTTCACACCGGCAGCCTCCTGCGACGAAGCGATTGCTCTCTGACAAGTTTCAATTACTCCTCCGATGTCTGAAACGGCGCCACTTTGCATATTACCCCTCTTTTGTCTTTCCTTTGCAACGCCCAAAATTGTAGCGCTGCGATCTTCCGAGCCAACGGAAAATATCAAAGCCTTGGCAACTTCGGTACCTATGTCCAGAGCTAAGAAAACTTCCCCTTTTCCGCCCTTGAATATTTTCGAGAACAAACCCATGATAATTTATTTTTTGTTATTTTAGTTTTTTTATTCTAACTTTGGAACTTTTTTCGACAATTTCCGCACTATTGAGCAAGCCTTCCTGGCCACCATAATACCGCAAAGATTCACTACTGTTGACTATTCCCCAGGATAAAGCTTTTGAAATATCCAAGCCCGCGATTATCGCTCCTAAAAAACCACTGGCAAAAGCATCCCCAGCCCCAGTAGTATCAATGACTTCATCATGACAAAGAGCCTCCGCATGCAAAAAAGAAATTCCGTCCGAGGCCCAAGCACCACGGACACCATCCGTAATCACCAAAATCTCCGCTCCCTCCTCTTGCAAAAAACGCAAGATGCTAATTTCGTCTTCAATTTCAAAATCCACATTTGCCCTGCCGCAACGCATGGCAATTTCCAAAGCTTCATCTTTGTTTAATATCCCCACATCACTGATTCCCAACATATCTTTCACGAAGCGAGCATCTTCATGAATCATTTGTTGCCTGGGATTGAATGCTATCTTAATATCATCGCGTTTGGCACAATTCCCAATTTCTTCAAGATTTTCCTTCCATTTGCCACTCAAATCACCAATAAAAAGCCAATCGGCGCCATGAGTTGCTCCAGCGTCAAAACTGAACGTCCTGCTAGCTCCATGACTTGAAAAAATGGTGCGCTCCCCGCTTTTCTTATCAACAACTATAGCTGAAAGATCACTTTGTTCCTTGCTTTCATGCACCACACGAGAAACATCAACGCCCAAATCCGCCATATTTTTGACGATCCATTCCCCAGTAGCATCATGCCCTATGGGAGCATGACAACAAACATCATGCCCGAGCTTAACCAAACCGACTCCCACATTCACCGCACATCCTCCCAGAGTTTCAAATCTCCTTTCAATATGATATTTAGCTCCAAGCTCAAAAGCGATTTTGCGCTGAGAAGTAGCGTCTTGAGGCGTATCAAAAATATCTCCTTCATTTGTTGGGAAAAAGATGTCCTTACATGCCGATCCGATAACTAATACGTGGGCCATAAAAAATTCTATATTCAAAATTCAACACTCAATATTCAGCAATTCATTTCCCCCGCTATCTCCATCAATCTGTTATATTTACAAAGTCTCTCACCGCGGGAAAGCGATCCTGATTTCATAAATTCAGCTCCCGCTCCTACAGCAAGGTCGGAAATGAAATCATCCGTCGTCTCTCCGCTGCGATGCGAAATAACAGACTTCATCTTGTTTTTACGGGCAAGCAAAATACATTCCAGAGTCTCTGTCAGCGTTCCGATTTGATTAACTTTGATCAAGACACTGTTACATGATTTATGTTTAATCGCCTCTTGCAGACGTTTTACATTCGTCACCAACAAGTCATCACCTATAACCATCGCTTCTTTCATGATTGATGATTTCACGCCGTCGATATTGTACCTACGAACTTTTTCCAACATCATGGCCCAACCATCCCAATCATTTTCTTCAAGACCATCTTCTATGGATATCACCGCAAATTTATCCATCCATTCGCGATAAAAAGCGATCAACCTCTCTTTTTCCAACATGACATTCTCCGGCTTGAGTATATATTTGTTTTCTTGCTCATCAAAGAATGAGCTTGCTGCCGCATCAATACCAATGTGAATTTGCTTGCCAAACTCGTAACCTGCAGTTTCGATCGCTTTCTTGATATATTCCAGCGCCTGAGTATTGCTTTCCAATTTTGGCGCAAATCCTCCCTCGTCACCAACTCCCACACTATGTCCATCAGCTGCTAATAATTTCTTAAGCGCATGGAAAATCTCGCTTCCAGCTCTTACTTGATCCTCAATATCGGAAAAACCGGTTGGCACGACTTTGAACTCCTGAATACTGAGACCACTATCACTGTGTTGTCCTCCATTGAGCACATTAAACATAGGAATCGGCAAGCGCATTTTGGTCACGCTTTTTTTTTCCAGTTTTCCCATCAAACAATTTATGCGTTTGTACAGGGCTTCTCCTTTCTCGATTGCCGCAACTCGACAAACCGCAAGCGATACGCCCAAAATAGCATTGGCTCCGAGCCTGGACTTATTTTCCGTTCCATCAAGCGAGCAAAGAAGTCTGTCAATGCCGAACTGATCATCAACGTCATGACCGAAAAGAGCCTCGGCAATTTCCGTATTAACATGTTCGACCGCCTTCTTCACACCCAAGCCGCCGTAACGATTTTTGTCTCCATCTCGCAATTCCAGAGCTTCATATGTTCCCGTGGATGCACCAGATGGCACTGCCGCACTTGCTGTTGCTCCGCTGGAAAGAGTAACCGCAACTTCCACTGTGGGATTTCCTCTTGAATCCAATATTTCTCTGGCTGAAATTTTCTTTATAGTTGACATTTTGATTTTTGTTTAAAAATTAGAAGTAAATCATTTTATCTCATGAAAACATGGCATATACCGAATCAAAAGGATTAAACAGGGTCAGCAATGTCAATGTTATGGCATAATAAGCGATCAAATATTTCAAGCTTTCAAAATAAACATGTGCACGCCGACGGTCCAAGGATCCGCTGTGAATATTTGAAGAGATAATCATGAAATATATGTGCAACACCATGATGGAAGCAGTGGAAAAAACAACCAAGTGTAGGGCATATTCCCTGCCACTTCCATATTGGAAAAACATGCCGGCCATGAAAAGAATAAAGATCCAAAAAGTTTCCACATCCCAAAACATGTCATTCTTCTTGAATTTAACCAAGCTGGAAAAATACAAATAGGGAACACAGCCAAAAACAATCAAAAGCCCCACGCATATTATCCATATATCAATGATCCTATAGGACCAAAGAAGCGCTTCTTGGGAAAACATCCCGAAATAATCAAAGAAAACAAGCAGGGATCCAAGAATCAAAATGGCTTGAGAAACATAAAGACCAGCCCTGGCAAAATAATTAACCGAACCCGTCTGCTCCGTTTTTCCATGTCTGTTTAAAATCGCCTGTCCGGATTTCATGCTTTTTGTTTTTACAATTTTTTATTTCAAGCTTTCTATTCCAGGCATCTTGTTGCCACTGAGATATTCAAGCATTGCTCCGCCTCCAGTTGAAACAAAGGATATCGCACCCATCAAACCACGCTCTTCCAAAATCTGAATCGACTCCCCGCCACCGGTAAGCGTAAACATGTCACCATCGGAAATTATATCCAGAATTTGCCGCGTACCCTGATCATAAGGAGGTTCTTCAAATCTACCCATCGGACCATTCCACACAACCAATTTGGAAGCGGAAACAATCTCCTTATACATTTTGATCGTCTTCGGTCCAATATCGAAACGGTCACCGCCGAAATCTACCGGCAACATAACTTTGTGCGAAAATTCTATTTTCTGATCAATAGCTTCGTTAGCCACCTTACCTCCTACTAAAACATGGTCATAATTCTGCTCAAATCTCTTAATTAGAGGCAGTTTTGTCTCAATTTTGGCACCACCTATGATTGCCGTGGCTGGATGTTCAGGTTCATGCAAGACACGATTAAGGTTTTCAATTTCTTTTTGCAACCAAAGACCGCCATAACTTGACAAGAATTTGGTTATTCCCGTTACTGAAGCCTGATCACGATGACAAACACTGAATGCTTCATTAACAAAAATATCAAAACCTGCAGCCAATTGTTTTGCAAATTCGGCATCATTACTTTCCTCTCCGGGATAAAACCTCGTGTTCTCCAAAAGAACCACTGCGCCTTCCTCGATTCCTTCAAAAGATTTCTCTACTGCCGCACCGATACATTCACTGCAAAAAACAACCTTCCTGCCAAGAATATCAGCAACATCATCAGCTATTTGCGCCAAAGAATATTTTTCATCGCGCTTTCCTTCCGGACGCCCCAAATGCGACATCATTGCAACCCTTGCCGCACCATCCGCTATCAGCTTATCGATAGTTTCCTTAGCAGCAGCTATCTTAAATTTTTCTTTGACTATGCCATTATCGACCTCGACATTAAAATCCGTTCTCACTAAAACTCTCTTGTCTTTTACATCGACATCCTGAATCCTCCTCATAGCTTTTTGATTTTTGATTTATTAATCTCTTCGAACTACGAATTTTACAAATGTACTAATTTGTGTCCGAGCAACATCTTTTGAATCTTTTTGTACTTTCGTATATGTTCGTAATTCGTAGACTACTTCCCCATTCCTATTATCCCGATAATTACACCCAAAAGACATGTCATCATCGTGATAATCCATGCCCGCATAACCACTTTCGGTTCCGGCCAACCTTTCGCTTCAAAATGATGGTGCAGCGGGGCGGCAAGAAAAACTTTCTTACCAAAAAATTTTTTGCTGGTCAATTGTATTATAACACTTCCCGACTCCAAAACATAGACGGCCACGATAACAAAAAGTGCCAGTGCGGAATTGGTTAACATAGCAACCACTCCCAAAGTAGTTCCCAAAGAGATTGCTCCAGTATCTCCCATAAAAAAGCGTGCCGGATAAACATTAAACCAAAGAAACGCCAACAAGGCGCCGGAAACTGCTGCGCAAAAAGAAGCCAGATCCACTTTGTTTTGCAAAAAAGAAATTATCGCAAAAGAGAAAAAAGCCATCATCAACACTCCGCCATCCAAACCATCCAAACCATCTGTCTCGTTGGAGGAAACAGCCGCAAAAAGAATGATGAAGATGAAAAGAGGAATATACCAAAGTCCGATCGAGAAATCTCCGATTCCCGGAATATGGAACATATCCCATCCCAGTTTATAGTAAAACCACCAAGAACCGGCGGCGGCTATAGCAAAAAGCCACCAAAAACGCATAGCGAAACGCATCCCACCACCTTTGTTTTTGCCCCAACCACGAACGCTCATCACATCATCGAAAAGTCCAAGGATGCCTGCGGTCACCAACACAAAAAGCGGCAACCAAACCTGTGAGCGTTTGAGAAAATCCAAGCGCGCCAAAAAATTAATATCAAAAAGCGACGCCAAATAAGGAAAAACATAGTGGATACCATATACCAAAATAAGCACACTCGCCCAGACAATAACACCTCCCATGGTAGGAGTACCGGCTTTATGCGAGTGCAGTTTGCTGACGAAGGAAAGTTTTTTTCCGGTAACATCACAAGATTTTATCTTGATGCCTATTTTATATTTGTAGAGAAAATGCGTCCAGATCGGCGTCAGCGCAAAAGCCAAGCCAAAAGCCAACACACCGGTGACCAGCACCTTTAGCACATTAACTACTTCTGGGATTGTTTGGATTTGAGCAAATTGCATTTAATTAAATCGCTAATCAACACTAATTTATCACTGATATTCACTAATTAATTCGTGTCAATTTGCGAGCTTTTTTATTCGTGATTATTCGCTATTTTATCGCCAATCATATGACTTAAATGACCAATCAATCATAGTTCTGATATCCTGCCAGCGATAAGGGTCATCCAGAAGTACCGCCACAATAGTGTGTTTCTTTTCCGGATCGGTTGCTGCCATAAGCAAAGAATGTCCGGCAAGCGGCGTAAAACCGGTTTTTCCTCCCAAACAGTTTGGCACCTGATCCAAAATGAGATCCGTATTTAAAATAGTATGCGTCAATGTGCCGTCCGAAGATGTGACTTCCGTATTGCTTGGCAGGCGAAAAATTTTCCAAATATGGTCATAGCGCAGAGCATAGGCGGCAATACGCGCTATATCATATGCGGAAGAGTAGCATTCCGATTCTCGGCCATCTATTTCCAAACCGGAAGGAGTGCAAAAATGAGTATCGCTAAGACCTAGATTCCTGGCTTTTTCATTCATCATGTCAACAAATTTTTCTTCACTACCTCCGCCCATGTGCTTTCCCAAAGCCAATGCCGCATCATTGGCGCTATTCATAAGCATCGCCTTGAGCAAATTTTCCGCTGATATCTTCTCGCCAACCTTTAGTCTTTGACTGATGCAATAACCGCTACGCGGGCAACCTATCTTTGTGCCTTCAATATAGACTTCTTCCTCTCCGATAATAACCGGCGCATTCAAATCTTTGATGTTTTCCATGGTCAAAACAGCCGTCATCATTTTTGTGAGTGAGGCAATTTGCCTTCTTTCTTTGCCATTAGAATAGTGCAATATGGTACCGGATTGCGCATCAATAATTAATGAGGAATGTGCATTAGGTAAAACAAGATCAGGAACTCCTTCTTTGCGATAGGGAACATACCCCGAAAGAGAGAATATTTCTTCCTCTTTTTTGGGCGGCTCTTTTTTCTGATCAGTCACTCCCGCCACGGCTTCATTTCCTTTTTCCGCCAATTTTTCTATGCTCGCTTGTTCCAGTTTCATTTCCCGACCCTGCACCCAACTTCCGTCAAAAAAAAGTAATGAATTAAGCGGGAAAACAAGCAGCATTAATGATGATAAAATCAATTGCATTAGACTAAAAATCTTATTTTTTTACTGCCCTATTCTGCCTGAGCAACATCAGCAATTTCCGAGTTCTCCTCCATCATGGCCGTTATTCTCTCATCCTTGGAAAGTATACCATATTGCGGCAATTTTTCTACTTTCTCCACCCCCAATTTTTTGAGAAAATCAAAGGTGATTGAATATATATATCCACGCGCGTCATGCGGATTATCATTGCGCTCAATCAGACCTCTGAGTAACAAGTTTCGCACAGTATAACTGCAATTCACTCCGCGAATCGCTTCGATTTCCGACTTAGAAATCGGTCCGCGATAAGCAACAATGGAAAGTACTTCCAGAGCCGCCGGCGAAAGCGTTTCGGAAAGTTCTACCGTCCTTAGTTGTTCAATGAATTCGGAATTATCAGCTCTGGTAGCCAATTGGGCTTTTTCGCCGTGACGAAGCAAGACAAGACCGCTTTCCGGTTTGGCATATTTTTCAACCAAGGCATCCAAAACAGCCGCGACTTCTTCGTTTTTTACGCCCGCAATCTTGGCCAATTTTCCAATTAAAACCGGATCTCCACTGGCAAAAAGCAGACTTTCGATGATTGATTTTAGCTTTTCCTTCTCCATATATGATTCATGAATTACTAATTTATACTTGTTTTTAACTGCAATTATTTTGTGCTTTCATGATGCTTGAGTTTTATTTCGGAAAAAAGTTCACCTTGCTCCACATGAATAAGTTTTTGTTTCACCAACTCCAGCATCGCCAAAAAAGAAACTACTATTTCAACTTTGTCAGTCGCGTGCGCCACCAATTCCGCAAACGACGCCTGTACTTTTTCGCGCAAAGTATCTTGCAGGTGCGTAATTTTTTCTTCCAAAGTAATCACCTCGCGAATCGCTTCTTCTTCCAGCTTTTCAGCTTGGGGAATTTCATCAATCACATGCAAAAATGATGCTTCCAAATCAGCCGCTGTGATATCTTCCGGCGGACAAAACACGGGTTTTACCAATTTGGCCTCCGGACGAGTCACCAAGCCGATCGCTTTCAAAAACATCTCGCCCAAGACAAGTGCCGCTTCTTTATATTTCTTATACTGCGCCAAGGAATATTCAAGGTCGCGTATTTCCTGCTCCTCTTCTTCCGTGAATTCCAAAAGTGGCAAAAGAGCCTTGGATTTGATCAGAATTAAACGCGAAGCAACTGTCAAAAAATCGGCCATATGCGCCAAAGACACATCATGCGCCTGATCAATATATTCCAAATATTGATCCGTTACCTGCGCCAAGGAAACGCGAGTGATATCCAATTTCTCGTTTTCAATCAACTGTAAAAGCAAATCAAGCGGTCCTTCAAATTGTTCCAGTCTTATCTTATACATCAGCATTTATTATCAATTAGTCGCAAAGCAGGAAACAGTGTCAGCAAAGCCGCAATCGCAATGACCACAAACACGGCGCTCACTCCGAATAAAGCCACGGACATTGCCGAAATAGTCGCCGCAATAATATATGATATTGGTCTGGCGGTCCTGAAAAAACCGATTATATCGACATCACGCCCGTCTATTTTCTTGTAAAAATAGGAATCGCGCAATACTTCCAAAAGCGCCGCGCCGATACGCGTAACAAACAAAACCGCCGCCCAAATCCAAACGTGCGATCCTTTGATAAAAAAGATGCTCAGTGTCGAAAGCGCAATAATTACCAAAGATATGATGATCATCTTTTTTTCATGCCCGCTTTTTTTGTCCGCCAAAATCCCAGCCGGATATTCCACCAAAACAAAAGGGATGAGCATGATTGTGAAAATAATACCGATCTTATCCCAACCCAAACCTCGATCGACAAGATATAGCGGCATGTAGATGGTCATCAGAGCATAAAAGAATTCCAGAAGAAAAGAAACGTAATAAATATTCATCAACTCCTTGTTCACGAAAATCTTGCGCGCCAAATCCTTGACCGTAAGCTGTTCCCGAAAAACATAGCTTGTTCTGCGAAGCCACACCATTGCAACCACAAAAATCAGCATGTTGATGAGCATGGCGACGAAAAAAAGTTCCGAATAACCATAGCGCTCAAGAATGCTAGTGGAAAGAAAAGGTCCGGCCAAAAATCCGATGTTCATAATCATCAGGTGCAACCCCCTGATTCTGCCAGATTGTTGATCAGTCGAATATGATTCCAAAATAATATCCAGCGACACCCAAACCATATCCACCGCAATCAAGTGCGCCATCAAAATCAGCACGCCCAACCATGTCGGCCCGGAAATAACCAAAAAAGCACCCAGGCATATCTGCACAAAAAAGAAAAACAGAAATACTGTGGCCTTGCCCATTCTTCTGATGAACTTGTGCATGTTGAGCAGCCCAACCAGTACGATCAAATTGGAAATGAAATAGAAAACACCGACATTTTCCGTGCCGGAAGCCTCTCGATAAAACGAGGACACGACATAGAGGATCAGCGCCTGTGAAAATCCCAGCGCTAAAGATATACCGCTGATCAAATGAATTTTTCCGTGATCTATATGTTCTTTGTGTTTTTGCATAATTTTTGCGCGACTCTAATTTACCAATAAGCAATCTACTGACCCAAATATTAGAGTCATTAGGGTGGCAAATTCGAGTATTAGAGTCGCCTATGGACTTAAACGCTTCACGTCCCTTGGAAACAGCACGGCTTCTTTAATGCTGCCCAATTCCAAAAGGCGCTGCACAATTCTTTCACTGCCCATACCCCAACCGCCATGTGGCGGCATACCATTTCGAAACATTTCCAAATATCCGGAAAACGCCTCCGGCTCCAAACCGAAACTTTTGATACTGGCTACCAATTGTTTGTAGTCATGAATCCTCTGTCCGCCGGTTGCAATTTCCACCCCACGAAAAAGAAGATCAAAACTTTCCGTATATTGAGGATCGGGTCCAGGCATTGCATAAAAAGGTCGAATACTTTTGGGATAGTGGGTTAAGAAAACAAAATCGCTATCATAAGTCTTTTTGACCCATTCGCAAATAAGCCTCTCGCCTTCCGGATCAATGTCCACTTCTTCCATCTTTTTGCCATATTGTTTGTCCAAAATATCCAAAGCTTCAGTCAATTTCATCCGTGGAATAACACCAACTTTTGGCACTCTTGCGCCATATGCCGCCAATTCCCCTACACATAGTTGTTCTATTGAAGCCATCACAAAAGAGAGCATTTTTTCTATTTGCTTCATGAGATCTTCAATTCCCTCAATAAAAGCCATTTCCGCATCCAGAGAGATATATTCATTAACATGCCTTGTCGTGTAATGCGGCTCTGCTCGAAAGACCGGTCCGATTTCAAAAACGCGCTCAAAAGCGCCTGCACCTGCTTGTTTGTAGAATTGCGGACTTTGCGCCAAAAAAGCATCACGCTCGAAATATTTGATCTTGAAAACGTTCGCACCACCTTCGGTTGCCGCTTCCACGATTTTAGGCGTTTTTATTTCCAAAAATCCATCCGCTCGCATGATATCAGCATATGCATGCAAAAGTTCGGCATATATCCTGAAAATTGCAGCAACCCGAGGATTGCGAATGGCAAGCATGCGATTATTAAGCAGTGTTTCCAACTGAAGATCCATCTTTTCTTGAGAAATATCGATTGGCAAATCGCCTTCCGATCGTGAGAGCACGAAAATATCGGAAACTTCCAGCTCAACACAACCAATCGGTGTTTCATTGTTGCAAGCACTGGCCGGACGTTCTTTGACTATGCCTTCCATACGCACGACCGCACCGCTACGAATGTCTTTGGCAATTTCATACGCTTTCACGCCATCCGGAATAATCACTGTCTGAATGATACCACTGCGGTCACGCAGATCAATGAAAACAAGCTTGCCATGATCGCGGCGCACGTGCACCCAACCGGCAAGCGAAACTTTCTCTCCGATATGCTCGGGAGTCTGACTAATGAGAATTCTACTCATAAAAAAATGTGTGTGGCTTTAACTTCGTGCCGGGCCGATCAGTTCCTCAATACGACGTGAAAGATCACTAGGCACGATTTTGGTTTTAACGAAAAAATCAGCAATCCCCATATCCTCCACTCTCTTTTGAACATCCTGGTCCACGGATGCAGAAAGCACAATTACCGGAATCTTCGCAGTTTTCTCATCCTCATGAAGTTTTTGGATTATTTCTTCTCCGCTCAATGCCGGCATCACGATATCAGTGACAACAATGTCATATTTGTTTTCCAAAGCCTCTTTCAGACCCCAAGCTCCATTGCTGGCATAGCCGACTTCAAAGCCGACGTCTTCCAATTTTTTGCCGAACATTTCCAAAAATATTTCTTCGTCTTCGATTAGCAGTACCCTTTTTGCCGGACTTGTTTGCTGTGGGGCGACAGAAGCTAAACTTCCAACTTGATGTTTTTCTTTTTCAGAAAATTCCACAAGTAACCTTTTCACTTCCTCCACAATTTCCGAAGGACTGTGTTCCGATTTACCAATAAAACCATCCGCGCCAAGTTTTAAGGCCTCGGTTTGCGTATCGGTCTCGTTGAGATTACTGAACACAACCACTCGCGGTACCGGAACATAGTTGCCGCTATGTTTGAGCTCTTTGAGCACCTCCAGACCGGTAAGTTCAGGGATGACCATATCCAAAAGGATCAGGTCAAATTTATTTTCCCCGGCCAATTTCAAAACTTCTTTCCCGGTTGTTGCATTGGTCATTTCAAAACCGGCAGCGGAAAATTTCTTCATGTAAATTTCCGCAATCATCGGATCATCCTCCACTAACATGATCTTAGCCATGTATTTAAATAAAAAGATTATTTATGCTTCAATTATAGCAAAAAGCTCTTTAAAAGTAAATTATAAGCCCGGTTATATGCATCTGGTTTTTTGTTTTGCATTTTTTGATCATTGCTCACTGATCGCTATTGATTCCACATCTTTGATCACTTCTTCTATAATCCACTGCGGAGTTGAAGCACCGGCGCTGATGCCAATAGTGCTGCAGCCATTGAACCATTCTTTTTTCAGTTCCTCCGAATGTTGCACGAAATATGAACGCGGGTTCACTGATTTAGCGATTTGGAAAAGTCTGTTCGAGTTGGCGCTTTCCAACGATCCAATAACGATCATCACATCTTTTTGGGCAGCCAGATCACGGATTTCTTTTTGACGGTCATGCGTAGTCATGCAGATCGAATTCATGATCGTCGTGTCAGGATATTTTTTGGCGATTTCTTCTTCCGCATAGCGCACAAAGTCTTCATTTTGAGTCGTCTGCGAAAGCACAACCACCGGTCGCTTTTCATCAAGCGCCAAATTGTCCAAGCCCTTTTGATCTTCAATAAGCACAGCGCTTTCACCACCCCACTCATTGATACCGCGCACTTCGCTGTGTTTGCAATCACCCACAATAACGATCTGGGTGTTGCGTTCATAAAAAGCCTTCGCCAAACGTTGCACCTTGATCACTCTTGGACAAGTCGTGTCCACGATATCGATTCCGGCTCCTTGAATCATGTCATAAATCTTAGGCCCCATACCATGGGCTGTGATCACCAGTGTCCCGATCTTTCCCTTCAAAGAAGAAATTATTTCATCAATTGGCCGATCGATATTTATCTTTTTGATGCCCATCGCTTCCACACGTGCAACAACATCACTGTTGTGAACCAGTGAACCAAGCACGGCAATCGGCCGCCTTACATTTGGATCAGCCGCCAATTTTTCGACCATTTCATATGCCCGCGCCACCCCCTCGCAAAACCCGGCATATTTTGAAAGTGTTATCTTTGTCATAGGCACAATTATACTTTAATTTCAAGTAAAACAAAAGGGTTGACAGAAATGCCTTTTTACGCTATCATTTTTGCGGTCAATGACCACAAAAAATTCCATTGGAGGGCTTAAGATGCTTGCAGAAAAAATCACGGTTGGCGGCGAATTGGTAATCACTATACCCTTGAGCATTAGCTTGTCAAACAGGGGTGGCGAATTCCGCCTTGAAGTGGAAATTTATGTGCAGCCTGCATTGGCGTCAATAAAATGCAACTGCTGCAAAAAAAGTACGCGAGACATCTTGGGGGCGCTTGGAATATTGCTTCCTGAAGATGATCTTAACGTGGATGTTCTTTCTGAAGCAGAAAAGGTCTTTGGAAACACCTCCGTATTTAGCGCCACCCATGTTTCCTTGATAACCGACGTGGCTGTAATCGAGATGTACAAGAAGCACTCGGAAATCAACATTTCCGATTCAATGATGGCTTTTTGCGCAGAGAGAGCACTACAAGAATTTCTCAATGGAAAGATAATCTGTGATGGATGCCTCACCAGGGAGTTTATTGAAAAAGCCATAAAAAAATTATAAAAAATACCTGCCAAAAAGGCGGACTCAAACTTGAGCCCGCCTTTCTTCATTTCTCAATAAACTCTTCTGATCAACTGCTGGCGCTTGAATAATGTTTCAAAGAGAATTTCCACATTGCGCGTGAAAGCGAGAAAAAAACCAAGGTCACCGCGAAAGAACCGAGGATCAATTTCCAATCAAAACCGAAGGCGACAATTTTTGCCGGCACTGTCGCAATGAAAGCTAAGGGCAGGACTGTCATAGCGGCAATTCGCACGGCTTTGTGGAAAAAGATATCGGTTGGATATTGCGACATCCTAGTAATCGACTCGATAATCGTCCACACGCTCTTGGCATCAATAATAAAAAAGTTCAATGTCCGCACTAACAGATTTATACTGTAAATAACCACAGCACCATTGAAAATCAACAGGAGATACATAGTTAAAACACCAATTAAATGCCACCCATTAAAATTAAATGACGTCAAAGAATATAAAAGCAACATAAGACCAGTTACAATTCGCGTAATATCCTCCGTATCACCTCTCCAAACACTCACAAAAAATTGTGCATCGATCGGCTTCAGCAAAAGACCGTCTAATGTTCCCTCGTAAATATGATTATAAACAGCACCCAATTGGGCAAAACAAGCCCACATAACTCCTTCAATAATCATATAGGAAGCAACCACGATCAATACTGAGTGATAATTCCAGCCAGCAACCGAAGGGATATATTCAAAGGTAACGTTGATGAAAATTACACTTAGAACCATTTGCAAAAAAACCGAAACCACCATAAATAAAAAGCTCCAGCGATATGCCATGCGATTCATAAGTCCTATTTTTTGCATCTGCAAAAAGATGGAGAAATATTTTCTAAGATTACGCGCCAAAAGCTTCATAACGTTTTAACCCTGATTTAAATAATATAAACGACAGCAAAATAAAAAATGTCGCCCAGCATAAAGGGATCAGCAGTTGAGAAATTGACAGCGGTACACGTCCCAAATAGATGCTCACGGGCATAAAAATAATATATTTAAAAGGAAGAAAATTTGAAATTTTCAAAAATCCGGATCCGAGCAAATCAAGCGGAATCACACTTCCTTCCAAAAAACCTGCAACTACGCTTAATGAAAAATTGAGCCCCTTAGCCATGCCAATCCAAAAAGTCGCAATCCCGACGCAAAGAAACAGAAAAAAATAAATAAGCCATCCCAATGAAAGTGAAATCAAAAAATACACAACGCGCAAAGGATCATCGGGCAAATCGATATATTGACCAAACAACAGCGATATCGCAGTGATGGAAAAAAATACAACTACCAAACGTAAAATCAAGCCGCCGATCGACTGCGAAAACTTATACAAAACATAGTGAATCGGCTTGAGCAAAGAGGAAGTGATTTGACCAAATCTTATTTCGTCGCCAACTCTCCACGCGATATCATCACCCTTGATAAGCAATCCGAAAAGATTAACTGCCAAATAATAAGAAACGATGGATGCCAACGTATACGTGCCGACTTGATGGCCTTCGCGATAAATACTGCTCCAAAAATAAAAGAAGACGCCGAATACTATCAGGTCGGAAAAAAGCATCGCGAACACGTTTGTACGATACACGATATTGCGCGCAAAGCTGTTTTTGATCACTTGGATATATTTACCCATCACTGTTTCTTTGTGAAGATATTTCTAATGATCGACTCGATGTCTTCTTCGGTAATGTCGATATCTTTAACCGGAAGATCTGAAGTGATTATGGCGCTGGCTATTTCTTTCATTTTTTGACGTTCGACATCAAAAACCGCTTCCAATGGATTTAATGATTTCAATTTGCCGAATCTTTCCACGTCTGATCTCTCCACTTCCTTTTCAAAATATACCGTGATCTTCTTAGTGCCAGCATATTTATTAATAAACTGATCAATTGATCCATCATAAATCACCGCACCATGATCGATAATAATAATCCTCTCGCAAAGCTGGGCGATATCTTCCATATAATGCGAAGTAAGCATGATCGTGGTTTTTCTTTGCTCGTTGTATTTTTTAATGAAATCACGGATATTTTTTTGCGCAACCACATCCAAACCGATCGTCGGTTCATCAAGTAGCAACACTTTTGGTTCATGCAAGAGCGCTGCAATCAATTCACACTTCATCCTCTCACCCAATGACAATTGCCTCACTTGCTTGTCCAAAATATGACCAACATCTAAAAGCTCAACCAATTCATCCAATGTTTTTTGAAATTTTTCATCATCGACTTCATATATTTTTTGATTCAACAAAAAACTTTCCATCGGCGGAAGATCCCACCAAAGTTGGCTTTTTTGACCCATTACAAAAGCGAACTGCATTTGATAATCTTTTTGTCTCTTGATCGGTTCGAAACCAAGCACACTCAACTCACCGTTTGTCGGCGTAAGTATTCCAGAAAGCATTTTTAAGGTTGTCGTTTTTCCTGCGCCATTTGGTCCCAAAAATCCCACTAATTCACCTTCTCTAATCGAGAAGCTAACGTCTTTCACAGCGTGAGTTTCTCTCTTTTCAGCAGCAAAAAGATTGCGCAAAGAATTCCCAATCCCTGGCTTTTTCTGTATGTGTGAAAAAGTCTTGCTTAAATTTTTTACTTCGATAACATTTTTCATCTACTATTTTTCAAATTATTTTATTTTTGCAACCAAATCCCCGATTTTCACAATCTCACTTTCCTGTGAACCGCGGCGCTTGAATTCGACGCCGCCATTTTCCAAAGATTTTTTGGAAACGACGATGCGGTTCGGGATGCCGATCAAATCACTGTCCGCAAATTTTTCTCCCGCACTCGCCTCACGATCGTCATAGAGCACTTCGATTCCTGCATTATTTAACATCGTATATATTTTCTCCGCCTCGTGGTTTTGACCAAGGCTAATCAAGTGCACTGCAAACGGCGCCACGCTTTCTGGCCAAATAATTCCCTTGTCATCATGATGAACTTCCACGATTGTTCCCATTGATCTTCCCAGACCGATACCATAACAACCCATCACAACTTCCACATCTTCACCTTTTTTATCCTTCACCCTCAAATCAAATGGTTTTGTATATTTATTTTTCAGTTTAAAAATATTTCCAACTTCTATAGATTTTTCCTCAGTAAATTCCCTGTTTCCACATTCAATGCATTCAACTACCTCATCCTTGATTTCCTTATTCACTGCTAATTTGCATTTTGTACATATGTGAATAATATCTTCGCCTGCAGATGTAACTGTTTGATATTCGTGAGAATATTTGGAAAAACTTCCACCTGAAGCATATGTGAGATATGTTTGATCTTTAAGACCAAAACGTTCAAATATGTTGAAGTAAGCTTGTTTGGCACGCTCATAATATGCGTCTAGGCTCTCTTCATCAATATGGAATGAATACAGGTCTTTCATAATAAATTCGCGTCCGCGCAAAATTCCAGACTTGGAACGCAACTCCATGCGAAACTTATTCTGAAATTGATAAGCAGCAAAAGGCAAATCCTTATATGAATTAACGAAGCGCTTCATAAGAGGAACGACAACTTCTTCATGTGTTGGGCCCATTGCCATTTCACGATCACTTGAATCTTTTACCTTATATAAATCATCCATCGTGCTCCAACGTCCCGTCTTAATCCAATTATCTTTGGGTTGCAGTGTTGGCATAAATATTTCCTGCCCATCAATAGCATTCATTTCTTCACGAATAATGTTTTCGATCTTTTTCATCACACGAAGTCCTAAAGGTAAAATCGTATATACACCCGCCATCAATTTATCGATAAAACCAGCGCGAATCAAAAGTTGCGCATTAACACTTATTTCATCCTTGGAAATTTCTTTTTGAGTTTTGGTAAACAGTTTCGATTGTTTCATATATGTATAAGTTATATTACTTATAAGATTTATAACGTTTTTAACGCGCTTCTAAAGTATAGCAAATGCCTGTTTTTATGCAAAAAATAGGCGGGCGCAGCGCGTTGGCTGCGCCCCAAAAAACAGTTTGAAAGGTAAAGTTGGAAATTCAGGCCACGCGATGCTTGGGATCAGACACGGGATTAACAGCATTCAACAAGAAGTCAGGCTGATAATAGACGGTCATTTTGACAGTCATGTCGGAGGGAAAAACATTTTCAAGCTCATCTGCCTTCATGTTTACTTCCGCCTTGTCCGCAACAATCACGGCAACATCGGCTTTCAACATCGAGCAAAGAGACGCGAAATAAATATCGTCGGAAATAAAGCATGAGTAATTCGACCTGTTTGCATGTAAGTTGTGAATGTCACTGGAAATTACCGGCACCATCTCATGGTAAAAAGCCTCCTCGAGCACCTTTCTGATGGTTTTGATATTGCTATCGAGAGGACATATTTGCATATGGCGCCTCGCTAGAGCATTTGCGTATTGCCGCAGCACGCAGATCTTTCCGAATATTGTCCGCAAATCTCCTGTCCACGTTTCGCTGCAACAATACTCGGCAACCCGTGAAACAAAAAGGAATACATCACATCTTTCATCACGAAGCATTTTTACTTGTCTGGCAATCGTGTTCATCACCTCTTGCCTGACAACACCATTTTCACCCATGACCGCAGTGTGGCTCACTTGCAACCCAACCAGACTTCTTCCCTCTCTCATGACGACTCCTCCTCTTGATTTTATTTTGCGACAATACGACCTGACAGACCCAACCACTCGAAACAATTTGGTTTGCCAATTCTCCTTTCTTTTTTGATAATGAACTAAAAAACAGCCTTTTCTAGGCTGCTTGGGAGTATCTGCAATTTCTTTTTTTCGTCTATCCTATTGCATGCACACACAAACAGCCTGATTTTGCAGGATTGGCCGGAGTCGGAAGAATTGTGCGTTTTTGCATGTTCATGTTTTGACTATATCACTTATCAACATTATGTCAACTTTGTAAAAAACAAAAAATATGCCCCTAAATCAAAAAAGTCCCTTTCGATATCACTTCTATCGTAAGAGACATAAACCGTAGCCAAGATACCACGATTTTATTTTCATCAGCACGACTACCACCTCGCTTTTTTCTGAATGTTCTTCTGCTTCTTGTGGAGCTTGGACAGATAACGCTGAAGATCCTTGCAATTGCCTGTCGTACCACCCCTTCCACTATCACGCTGAGATTGCGCGATACGACGCTTAAGATCACGTTTTTTCTGCCTGATCTTAAACAACTTCTTCTGAACAGAAGACATGTTAATTCTCCTTTCTTTTTTTGTAATTCAGCCATCTTATTGGCCGTTACATACCGAGAAGTCTTGCAAAAAATCCTTTCTTCTCAGGCGGCTGCATAGACTTGATAATCTTCTGCTGCAGCTTTTTGCCGGATATGAATTTTGCACAGAGAATGTCATGGCTTTTTTTGCAAACCGAATGTCCGTTCCACTTGTAAACCTTACCGTATATCGGATGATTATCCAGCCAACACATGACTTTTTTTCTTCCGCCTCCATTACCGTTTCTTTTTCCCTTATAACGATTTCGATTTCCATTCCCGCCATAGCGTCCCATGTTTTTCCCCTTTCTTTGGAAATAGTGCCGTGAAAAAGTTCATTTTTTGAACCACGGCCTCGGTGCACGACCAAGATGACCAATTATCTTCCCGTCCTTGTTATAGCGAATAATAGCTCCTTCAGGAACCCGACGTGACCAACAATAAAAGCGGTCTTTGATATTGTCGATAATGTCACCAAGTGAAACCCATCTTGATCCAGGATTTCTTCTATTTTCCAGAATTCCCCAGCCTCCTTTCTTTTTCCCTTTTTGTTGTTTGCCTCGACCACTTCCGCCGCCACGTCCTCTGCGCCCACGATATCCCACCTGCTCCACCTCCTTTCTTTTTTATTGTTAAATAACTTCTTTTTTCCATTGATATTCTAGCATATATCTCAAAAATATCATTGTCAAGCAAAATCTCAAAATCAAAAAAGCCCATGGAGATCCACGAGCAATCTTATAGGCGCCTACTGCCAATAGCTTACTGAAAACTTGGTTCCTTGCGGGAAGCTATTTGGAAGATATATCGTAAGCCTTCGCCCACTAATATTAGTATTGCCAACTTGCCGTATCAATGAGTGCCAACCGTCAGGAGTCACTGCACTGACTTCCACGGTGATTTCATTAGGCAATGAATATTTGTAATCAACCACCAGCATGTTATCTTCACACAAGCACGTGCTCTTTACAATATTCCATCGTGATGATGACGCGATATTATTTTCACTATCCGCTTCATTCACCACACCAACAATCCTTGAAGGCTCGTAGTTATTTGCCTTGACTCTCTTTTTCTTCTTGCGCATGTGCAGCACTTTGATTTGCGGTGGCTCCTCTTGCGACAGATCACTATCCTCTTCAATCTCGATATTTTGAGATTGAAGATTCTCTCCCGACTCTTCAACAACACTTGTCACGAAAGCACTGGAAGCGGGATTCTGCACAGGAACCGGTGCTGGCAAAGCAACTACTGGCTCATTTTGCGCAGTTACCTGTGAAATACTTGCGAGCTCAGCAGTTTGTTCCTTCTGTTGTTGCAAGTGATAATAAGTCAAAACTCCAACAAACAGCGCAAGAAACAGCCCCACCAAAGACAGTGCAACAATTATTTCCAAAACTGAGCTTTTCTTCTGGGGATGCGCAGATTGCGAAGGCGTTGGCTTGGGGGTAGGTTGCGATTTCACCGCTCCAGCCGCCGACTTGTGCGGCGCCTGTTGAGAAACCTCCGGCGTTTTTGATTCCTTTGCTGTCGACGAAACAAATGGCGGCCGCGGCAAAGTGAGCTGAGGCAAGTCTTCTTTCACTTTCTGCACCGAAGTAAGCTGAGGCAAAACCTCCTTTGGCCCCTGAACTGTAGTTAATGGAGGATGGTTCTCTTTTAGCTTCGGCAGCGGAGTGAGTTGAGGCAAATCTTCACTTAGTTTCGACAGTGGTGCAAATTTAGGAAAAATTTCCTTTGGTCTTTGCAATGGAGTGAGTTCAGGTAATATTTCTTTGCCAACCAGCTTTTCCTGATGGGAAGGTTTCTCTGTTTTTCTTTTCTCTACCCTTTCCCTGCTCTGACGCTCCATCTCGGCAAAAACCGGGCAGTCTTTTTTGCTCCTGCACTTTTCGGCCTTCTCTCTGAGATTTTTCCAGTTGATTTTGCTCTTTCTCTCCCCCTTTCCTGAAAGATTTTCCTTACTGCATCCATTCTTCCAACTGCTGCTTTGTTTCCTCATTTCAGCGAGTACTGGACAAGAACAATCTTTCTCGCAGCCATCGGCTTTTTCTTCCAATTTTCTCCAGTCCATAATGCCACCCCTTTCTTTTTGTTGGTAAACATATTGGCTATTCTTTTTTCAAACAACGATTCCATAACATTGGTTTTTACCATAATAACTTCCAGAAGTCAAACACGCCAACTTAAGCCTTGACAGTATACCAGCAACTTGATATTATGTTATGTTTAACAGAGATTATCTTATTTTCGATTATTTGCGTAATTTTCCTGAAAACAGGCCGTGCCTATTTTTTGGAAAGTTTCGCCTGATGCGAGACCTGTGATAAGCTGAGCTTATTCACTAGTTCCTAAACAAAGGAGGATTTATGTGCCGATCGCCGTGATATCTCAAACGGGACACCCCACAAAAAAGGCAACTAAAAGCCGAATATTTCCAAAAGACCCAAAAAGGGGCAAAGGGAGGATCAAATGCACGTCACAAAAGTAAACCTGTTTAAGGGGTCGATTAACCCCACGGCTCTCAACATTCTCATGGATGACAGTGGCTCGATGCGAGAGCATCACGAAAAACAGACGGTGACCAGGGCAATCAACGAGATAATGGTTCCTGCTCTGAAGGGCGCCCATAAGAAAAACGTCGATCTCCTTCGCGTTTCGCTGGGATCTTTTTCTACCGGCAAAATACAGAGTTTGACCCGCAGTCCCGGCTATCATTCTGTTGACGAATTGCTGCGCAATCCGGTAACAAATGATCGTTTCGGCAGAAGCGGCCTCAATAACGCCACCGACTTATACAAGTCCATCATTGGCGGAATTGATAGCGCCGTATCCGCAGCCCTGCAGATGAAAAGCCAGGCTGGCTGTTCAAATGTGACAGCTCAACTTGTTATGGTGACCGACGGGAAAAATTACTCCAACGATCCCACGACTCCGCAAGATGTAAGGAGGGCAATCGAAAAAGTCGGCCCCTTGAGTGACTATCAGGTGAGTCTGCGCATCCACTTCGCCTATTTCAAAACAAGTGAGGGGTTGAGCGAAAGCGAGTTCAGGAATATCACCCAACAATGCGGACTGCCCCACAAAAATTGCCACTTCTGGGGATATCACCAGTCTACATTCAAAGCTCAGCAAAAAGCTTTCCGTCACTTGCTCGGCATCCTCTCAAAACTAACTGCTGAAATTGAAGAATTGTAGCCAAGCAAAGACGCTCGAGAGAACAATGTTTTCTTTCGAGCGTTTCCTAAAAATTCCTATCATTTGCCATTCTTCGTTATTTGAAGAATTACAAATGGTCAGAATGTATTTTTCAAAGACCATCAGTACCTAAAAAAAGGAGGTCTATCATGGTTCTCAAAAGAATTCCATTAAACGAACTATCCGGACTCAAAACATTTCATGAAGGAGGTGAACAAGGCATCATTTATATCGATTCTTCGGGAATGTTGGTAAAAATCTACCAGCACCACGACCCGAAAATAATCGATAGTATGAGTACGCGGCTGGAATTAATGAGCAGACATGCCAATAGTTTTTATGGCCTTTCGCATTTCTGCGCCCTTCCGGATGCCCTTGTCTTGCAACCAGGGACCGCGAAACCCATAGGGTTCCGCATGAAAAACTTTCCTGATTTTCAGCCGTTAAATCTGCTGCTTGATAAACCTTTTTGTATCAAGCAAAAAATAACCATTCGGAAAGTCACGCAAATTTTCCTTTCAATCCATGACCACATCAGCAAGATTCACCGCCAGGGATTCTTGATAGGTGATCTTGCCGATGAAAACGTTCTGTTTGGATTCAAGGAAAAAAGTGTCCTCCTCGGATTCATTGACACGGACAGTTGGAGTTTCAAGCATGACGGTGAGATGCTTCCCGTGATGGCAATTACACCGTCCTTCTGTCACCCGGAACTTATCGAGAATCCCGAAGCAATCGCGCAATATCACGACTGGTATTCCTATTCCGTGTTACTTGCGCGATCACTGATTAAGGCAGATCCGTTTAACTACGGAGAAGCAGATGTGGAAACCATGAGAGCAACCAAGGGAAAGCTCAAAAAAAATGGAATCACCTGCTGGGATCAGCACGTAGTTCTTTCCGCAGATAAGCATCTATTTGCCTTTCGCTTCGGTGAGAAACTAATTGGAGTTCTCCAGAAATGGCTCGGCGGGAAAGAAAGAGGAGTTTTTCCGAAGGAGGTTTTGGAGAAATTTCTTGCCAATCTCGCTTTTTGCAAGAATTGTTCCCTGGAAGTACATCTTGATCTGCAAAATTGTCCGCGCTGTTCAAAGCAATTGAAACCTTCGGCCTCCAGGAAAACTCCCTCTCACACAAAAAATTTCGGGAGTACATTCGGAGATATATCTTTTTTCTCCGATCTTTCCGCAATAAAATAGTTTTTTGGCGGAGAAATCAGCATCGTCTGATTTCTCCGCTCCATCTCAATGTTTCTAATTTACTTTTGGAAATATTGAGATGTTGCAAAAATAATTCATGCATTTATGCATTGAGCAATATCAAAACCAGCAACTTTACAAATGAAAAGGAGGATACGACATGTTATGGCCAAGGAAGAAAAGTGACAAAGCAAGGATGTGCGGCATCGTAGCTGAATGTCTTAGTCACATCAATCAAGACGCTCTTTGTTTTGAAGAGTTCACTGATGAAAATGGCGAAAAGGTATATGTCGGAGCAATTTCGGACGGATGTTCCGGAGCCCTTGGCTCAGAACACGGATCGAAATTCATGGTGCAGACCTTCGTTGAAGAAGTTGGCAAGCTGATTGGAAAAAGCAAGCGCGATGGCGATTTCATGCGTCTTGTAGCGCTTAATCTGATTGAGCGCATGGCTGATTACAGGCCGCAGCGCAATGACACCGGGATCAAAAATTTCAACGGCATTAACGTGTCAGAAGAACTCGCAGCTACCCTGTACGCATTTGTTGCAGATAACAAAAGCATTTTGATCATGCTGGCTGGCGACGGAAGTATAGCCATTAATGATCATCGCTGCGGGATTGATCAGGAAAAAGGAGACATCTATCCGAAATATATCCTTTCATTTCCCCGCAAAACTTGGGAAAAAAGGCTGGATGATATCTTCGTGTTTTCAGAATTTCCTGCAGAAAAAATCAGCAGCGTCATGCTTGCAACCGATGGCTTCACTCATCCATCGGAAAGTGAATATTCCGGACTCGTCGATGATCCGGCAATGTTCATCCTGCATGCTGAACATCTCGCGACACTCGAGGAAGATGGGATGGATATTCCAGGTGCTTCCGCATTTCGCGGAGGTGATGATGCTTCCGCATTGGTATTTGCAAATCCTGGCGCCTCCCCAAATGGCCTCATCAGCCGTGATGAAGTTGCAAAATTGGGAGCAAAAGTGGAATATCACTTCTCCGGAAAATTCTTTAGGGAAATTTCCAATGCGCAAAGCGTAACAGTGAGAGAATCGGCACGAAAGTGTGATCCCACAAATGATCCGGCTTTCGCTAGGAATATTTCGCATGCCAAAGGAGTTTGCGTTTTCGGCATTACCGCCAGTGACCGCACCAGATACAAAAAACAGCAGCAGCAGATCATTGCCTCTCGCATCGTCTGTGAAGACGCGCTTGCTGCGTTATTCGGTGCCCCGAGTAAACCCAAACCCGCCCGTTCTTCTTTGAAGACAGACCTGCCTTCCAGAAAGAAACTGTTGAACGATGTGATTGTGGTACGCAAGAGCGATGTGCCCCAGGTAAAAATAGCTCCGACGATCACTGTCACTCCGAAAGTGAATCGGCAACCGAAGAAAATGAATGAGCGCGCTTCGAAATGGCGCCGGTTCAGTGACTTGTGCAGCATTACAGGGTCGCGCAGAACAGGTATCGGTTTTCGGCAATTTGGCCAAGTCATGTACGACCTGTGGCATTTCGTCAACAACTGCCATTTGCAGAGTATGCGCATAGGCAACCTGAGACCTTGGGATATTCTCTACAGGATAAATCCTGCTCACACTGACAATGATGGCGTAAAGAAATCGACAACATATGCATTTTCATTGGCTAACCCTGAAAATTCGGCCAAGGTCGAAAAAGGAGGAAAGCTTATCCAGAATTATTCCAATTTGGATGTCAATTTCATCCACCCGGAATATTTCCCGAAACTTTCCACTGATGATCAGGCGAGGCTGGACCAAGACTGGTATGCATACAGCGTACTGTGTTATTGGTTCGTCACCAAGTTCGATCCTTTCGGCGAAGGCGTTGTTAAAGCCAAGTCGGATGCTGATCGGATTTACAGGATGGAGAAAGTATTAACTGTCCTCTCTTCAAAGATTGAGGCTGAAAAAAAGAAGAAAGATTTTGTCAGAATTGCCATGCAGAGGATTGGGTTTGAAATAGAGACAATCCTTATAGATTGTATTGCGAGAGATAAGCAATTTCAAAATCCTAATCTCTTCCTTCATGCATTCAACGCCGATAAAATCCAGATATGCGACAACAGGAGACCATCCCCGTTTAAAAAAGATGTTTCCATTAAGTGTAATTTCAAGCAACTCGAAGGGCACGGGATTTGTCCTCTTTGTGAAAATCCTATTCGCAAAGAAATTGTCTACGCCCACGTGTAAATTGCGATGATCCAATGTTACCCCATATGTAAACCACATATGGGGTTTTGTATTCAAAACCATTGACAACCTGATTTTGTTTTACTACAATGTACTGTTCACAGTTTTTTAACAATAATCCAAACCAAAGGAGGTAGCTGCCATGCCTGAAATTCTCGAAAGAAAAGCTCCCGCAGCAAAATGGTTTCCCTTTCACGATGTTTGCACTTTGAATTCACATTTTTCCAACATCATCGGCTTCATGCAATTTGGCCAAGTCATGTATGACTTGTGGCATTTTGTCAATAACTGCCATTCGCAAGGAATACGCATTGGCAATCTCAGACCTTGGGACCTGCAATTTAGCATTCTCAAAAAATATGACGAACGTACGGAGAAAAAGATTAACACCTATAAATTCTCCTTGATCTTTCCAGACAGCGCGGCCATTGTTGGAAATTCGGAAAAAATGGAGAAATTCTATGGATATCTTGACCCTCAATATATCCACCCGGAATATTTCCCGAAACTTTCCATCGATGATCAGGCGAGACTGGACCAAGACTGGTATGCATACAGTGTACTGTGTTATTGGTTCGTCACCAAACATGATCCCTTCGGCGAAGGTGTTGTCAAAGCCAAACCGGATGCTGATCGGATTTACAGGATGGAGAAGGTAATACTGAATCAATCTTCCAAGGTAAAATTGGATGAAAAGAAGGATAAATTCATTCAGAGAGCAATAGGCAGACTCAGTCCTGAAATAACTAGATTTATCAAAGAGTTTATTGAGAGAGAATTTGTAAACAAAGACCCTCAATTCGTTCTCAGTGAGTTCAAGGATGAAAAGGTTATTGCATGTAGTGCTTCAATCCGCAAAGGTAATAAAAAAACCACCTGTGGATTCAAGCAACTCGACGGTTTTAATACATGCAGATATTGTGGAGCGGAACACGTAAAAATGACAATATCGCGAAATGCTATTTTCTAAGCCGCAGGAACTATTGCGTAAATCTAAATTAAACCCCGGAAGCAAATGTGAAAAATTCACATTTTTTCCGGGGTTTTTTATAAACTATAAGTACACAATCTCAGATCCTTGGCATGTGCAGCAACAGATTCTTGATCTGAATCATTTCCAAAACAAACCTCCAGTTTTCCAAAAGCATCGATACCAATAGTATCAATCTTCTCAGGATAAACGCTTTGCTCTTTCTGCAAAAATACAATCTCAGAGCCTTGCAAAATCTTAATCATGTCATCATTAAGTTTAGCTCCCTCTACAATCTCCAAAAAATTCAGCTGTGCCTTGATAGGGACTTTTTGTTCATCCATCTGCCTCTTGAGATTATTCAAGAGTTCCGGTGATTTTGCTCGCACCTCTTTGACAAATTGATTACTTTCAAAAATTTCTGCTTTTTTCCTGTCCATTTCTCCAAGCAATTCATTTATTTTTACTGCCATTTCTTCCGGGGATAGCGTATAGGCAAGAGCAACCGCGCCTTCTCCACTCAGAACACGCGAAACACTTTGGTGCAAACCAATTGTTTTGATATTGGAAAGTTTTTCTTTATCTATTTTAGACAAAGCTCCTTGAAATTTATTCATGATTTCCCAGTTATTGTCTTCTCCTGCTATCTGATCAGTTTGCACGTCGATATTAAACTGCGTTTTGATTTGGCCTGCCGCTTCGCGAAGCTGGTCCGCGCTTAGTTTTTCCGGAGAAGGTGGGGTGTTTGGAGTTGTTGGGGATTGGCTTGATTCAAAATCAGATGTTGGTTGCGCTAAATTCCCAGTGCGAGAAAGATTCGGATTTTTCTCCCTGAAACTCTTTTTGTCAAAATCAATTCTGCCGTCTTTTCTAATCACTGCCGTTCCTTCATTGTTATCATGTGGTGTTGTTATTACAAAATTTCCGTCATCATACGTTCTTTTACTTCTGGAGTGGCCATGTATTATTGCATTAATACCAAGTTTTCTTAATTTTTCCACATTATCATCCTTTCGCAATTCATCGCTCTCTATAAAAGTAGTTCTATTGTCAGTATTTAAATATATATCAATGATTTTTTTCAATTCATCTCCGAATGGTTTTCCGTCATGGATAGCGTCATGTAAACCGCTTTGAAAAAATTCATTTATCTCGGAAGCTCGCCGAGAAATATCTCCAGTCTTAGAAATATCCATAACAATTTCCGCAGTTGGATCTGTGTGCAAAAACAAAGTATCATCATGAATGACCGCAATTTTCATATTGCATATAACATCCAAGATATTTGCACCAACAGAATCTCTACGCATATTTGATAAAATAAAAGGCATCCTTTCATATAACTTGACCCACAACTCCTCTTCTCCATACTTTCCATATGCCTTTTCAAGATTTTTGATATTTTTTAATTCGGAGTCAGGATCGGAATCATATTGCGCAAGTTCCCAAATACCTCTATATTGAGCAGCAAGAATATCCGCTTTTTTACGTACATCTCCTTCACTGATGTCTCCACATAAAAATCGAATGAAAGTTGCATCATGATTTCCGCAAAGAAGATCTACTTGCCCACCATGTTGATTTGCCTGATAGGCAAGATCGCCCATAATTAACGTGAGCATCGTACCATCCATATCCCGATCTCCCAGTACGTCACCAAGAAAAATTAATTTTCCATCTTTTCCTTTCCACTTCCAAAAAAGACCATTTGGATCGTCCACATCTTTTTCTGCAACATTGAGCCTTTTCATGTGCATTTCAAATGTTTCCATCCAACCATCCAAATCTTCAACTGCCATAATCTCCGTTTCTCTTTGCACCTCCCACCAATTTTTCTTTTCCAGCTTTGTTTCATTTTCTAAATTATTTCCATAAATGCGTCGGGGCAATTCTGCTTTTTCCTCCTCTTCTTTATTTTGTTGCTCATCCTGTGCTGAAATTTGTTTTTTCTCAATAGTATCCCTTTTAACTCCCTCATAATCTACATTTTCTGATTTTTTCTGAATATTTTCAAGGAAGGAGCAAATGTATTGATTCCACTCACCATCAGTCAAATGACTAGTTTCTAGATTTGCAACATATTCACCAAACTTATCGACTAAATTTAACCAAACAAAAACTTCAAAACCAAACCTTTGAACACTTTTGTCAAATTTTTTTGACTCCTGTTTTAGCATTTCCTGGGTCAAATTTCCTTGATTCAAAAAGGCCTCAATTTTTTTGAAGGTCATGTCACGCTTTTTAACTTGTTCATTTTCGTCTTTTTCGCGTTTCTCCGCTATATTGCCAAAAAAGCCTCTCTCCATAATATTCAAGAAGTTAATTTAAAAAACAACTTATAATCCATCGGCAACGCGCTTCAAAACAATTGACATTCTCTTTTTGTCGAATTTTGCATCAGATCCAAAACGAACTTCCATTTTTCCTCCCGTGTAGGCACCAATAAAAACAACTTTCCTTGCCAGAGTACTCTCTGTAAAAGTAACCATCAGGTGAACATTTTTTAAATTTTCAACCTCATCATCATCCAGATCCGCACCCGCCACAATTTCCAAGAAATTAAGCTGTGCCTTGATAGGGACTTTTTGTTCATCCATCTGCCTCTTGAGATTATTCAAGAGTTCCGGTGATTTTGCTCGCACCTCTTTGACAAATTGATTACTTTCAAAAATTTCTGCTTTTTTCCTGTCCATTTCTCCAAGCAATTCATTTATTTTTACTGCCATTTCTTCCGGGGATAGCGTATAGGCAAGAGCAACCGCGCCTTCTCCACTCAGAACACGCGAAACACTTTGGTGCAAACCAATTGTTTTGATATTGGAAAGTTTTTCTTTATCTATTTTAGACAAAGCTCCTTGAAATTTATTCATGATTTCCCAGTTATTGTCTTCTCCTGCTATCTGATCAGTTTGCACGTCGATATTAAACTGCGTTTTGATTTGGCCTGCCGCTTCGCGAAGCTGGTCCGCGCTTAGTTTTTCCGGAGAAGGTGGGGTGTTTGAAGGAGATTGAGGTGGAATATTTGGAGTTACTGGGGATTGATTTGAAAATACTCCCAATTTAACTTCCAGTAAATCCGCTCCAACATCAACAAGTTTCATTCTCAAGACGTCATTCTCTCCTCCTATCTTTATCTTTTCTTCTAATTTTTTCTTTTCGCTTTCCAAGATTACACTAAGAGCCAGTTTCTCCACGGCTTTGTCATCTTTTTCATCTATCGTACTTTTTCTTGATTCATATTCCGCTTTCAACCCGACATTTTCCTGGATGAATTTCATTGCAAGCTCCGCAATGCTAAAATTGGCCTTCTTAGCCTCTTCCCTGATGTTTTCATATGACAATTCCAAGTCAGAAAACCATTCGCCCATGCGTTTCGCGGATTGCGAGATTTTTTCCTGCTTTTCTTTTTCTTGCGCGTTTATTTCCTCTTGTTCCAAATTCTTCCTTTCAGCATCCTCAATAGCATTTTTCAACCCTCCCTCAATAACAAAAGGTTTGCCTGACAATTTGGAAAGAATTTCTTCCAAAGTAACTGCCAAAGGCTGCATGTCCCGACCGTTTTTGGTCCACATATATCCTCGCGTGTTTCTTCCCTGCGAGAGAAAATCTCTCGACATCTCTTTTTTCGTGAACACTGCAAAACTATTTTCTTTCGGAGACCAGCAGACATATGTGTCATAGCCCCTTGCAAATGCCGCGATCGGCCCGCCAGCATCGCCAAATATGTGCGGTTGATATTTTCCATCGAGCTTGAGCATTTTCATGTCAATCAAAATTTTGCCATAATTGGCTTTGCCTGAATCGACGGAAAATCCCTGCTTTTCCATTCTTCCGATTTCTTTTTTCATTGCAACAACTTTTTTGAGCATGTTCTTGCCAAGTTCAGCAAGGGTCTCTTCCTTTTTAGTTGCCGGATTAAAATAGGTGTGCGATTCCAAATAATCATCGGGGATTGGCTCCATCGGATCCTGTCCTTTTTCAAAAAGCTCCAATATCTGTTTAATCGAAAGTTTTCTATTTATGCCATATAAATTACAGTAATAATTTTTGAATATCTTCTTGTATTCCTTTTCTGAAAAATCTTTATTGTCATCCCTCGTGACAAATTCAACATATTTATCTAAATATGGTTTCTTTTCAAGCAAGCCCATTCCTACTAGAGTTTCATATAAAAATTTTGCAGCCGAAGTGTTCCTATCTGATTCTTCTGCATGGTGGTCAAAAATCAGCCTCTTGCCAGATTCTTCTGCGATCACACCATGATTATTCGAGGTATCCAACACAAGTCCGCTTTCTGCGGAATTGCCATTTTCAACAAAATTAATTTTACTTCTGTCTATTTGAATACCCGCAATCTCCAAAAGTTTCAGGCAACTTTCCCCATCCAAATCAGACCCTGAAAGCATTTCCCACTTGCCTGTTTCCGCATCTTTTCTGACAGTGCCGTGAATCGTAAGCTCGTTCCACAAATTTCTCGTAAGTTCCAGGAATTTCTGATCACTTTCCTCTTTCGTAGGGGCGTTTATATCGGCGTATGAGTCCAATTTGTTAATGGTGTGCCAAGCAGCAGCTCGAACAGGATGCTTAGTTTCACTTTCAACTACATCGCCTGCTTCTTTTTGTTTAAAAAACACATCGATAATTTCCTCTCGATTATCAAAATCTTTTTCCGTAACGGCTTGTTCGAAATATGAAAGAAATTTATCAGATAATCCGCATTCTTCCAAAATCTCGAATTGCAACCTGTAGCGCTGCAATCCCAAATCGCTTGCCTTAATTTCTATCATATCAGATGTCAGCAAACCCTCTCGAAATTTCGTCGCACATTCCGCAATGGAAATATTTTTTCTTCTGAAAAAGTCCTCGCGCGTTTCCATGTTAACCATGGCAGCTTCTGTGTTGTTTGGTTGCTCAAAATTTCTTGGCATATATTCCTTTTATGCAGTTATACGTTCTGCCCCAAGTATGAGGAAAAAATCCCTTTCCTTGTTGATTCAATAATACCTCACCCTTGACATATTCGCAAAGAACAACTAGACTATTATGTCCAGTAAAATAGTCGCACATCTAACCATGCTGGCCCATTTTTTAGCTGTTTCCAAGCAAAAAGGCAGATTTTTCTCCAAAACATCACCCATGATGTTTTAAGGAAAGCTTTGCTTTAAGTAGGCACAGCTTTGAATAGAAATAGGTCTATTTAAACGTTCTTTAAGAAAGGAGGGCATAAAAGTAAGGGCAACGCAAAAGACAGGAGCATTAAGTTCACCATCATCAAACAAATCCGGAGGTAAAAAATGTACATCACAAAAGTGCAGAAATTCAAAGAGTATGCCAATCCCACGGTATTGAATGTACTCGTGGACGACAGCAGATCAATGATGCCCCTGCGGCAAAAAGGCGTAGTGACCGGGGCGCTCAATCAGATCATGATACCCGCCCTGGAGGGAGTAAACGCGGCACAAAAAAAACTGCTCCGCATTTCTCTCGGCGCATTCTCTGACGGAAAAATTCTCAGCCTCACAAAAATTCCGGGCTACTATTCTGTCAATGAACTCCGGAGTAATCCGATCAGCAATCACCAGTTTGGCAGATCCGGCCTTGATGGCAATACCGCACTGTATGCCTCAATGATCGGGGGTATCAAAAGCGCCCGAGATGCGGCGATTGCTATCGTAAAACAATCGGGACATAGTAAAGTTTTAGCCCAGCTGGTCGTAATAACTGACGGGGCCAATTACACCAACAATCCCACAACCACAGCCGATGTCGCAAGAGTCATCACCAATATAGGGCCAGAAACAGACTATTGCGTCGACCTCAGAGTGAACCTTGCATACTTCGGAACCGGAGGAGGTGTTACACGAGCACAATTCGAAAGAATTGCAAAAGATTGCAAGGTCACAAAGTGCCACTTTTGGGACGATCATCCGCGCAGCTATGAAGAACAGGAGAAAGCCTTCCGCAGACTGGTAGAGCTGTTATCGGACCCTAGAAATCTCCAGTAGAATATCCCCATCAAAAAATTAGGTAAGGGCTGGAAGATAATTCTTCCAGCCCAAATAATACAACTACCTCACATTTTACAAATTTTTGAAAGATGCAAGGTGATTGGATTTAATGAGCAAGTTCATTCAAAAAATCATAACGACGGAGGTGAAACCATGTCACTCAAAAGAATAGCCATTGATAAAATCGGCGCTCTTAAAAAATTCCATTCCGGTGGAGGAGAAGGAACCATTTTCATTACCAATAATGGAAAATTGATCAAACTGTATGATGCATCAACCAATGAGGATATAGAAAAGATAAACAAACGACTATGCATTCTGGGAGCAGACAATTCCATTTTTGATGGACTATCCTCCTTTTGCGCAGTACCGGAAATGCTGATCGAACAAAGCAATACTGGGAAGATTATAGGATTTCAGATGAATCTTTTCAAAGAATTTAGTCCTTTAAGCGTACTTGTATCAAAACAATTCTGCGTTGATCACAGGATAACAATCAGAAAAATAGCAACAGTTTTCCTGGCCATTCATGATGCAATCAGCAAGATCCACTCCAAAGGATTCATAATTGGCGATCTTAATTATGAAAACATCATGTTCAAGTTTGAAAACAAAAGCGTGCGTTTAGCTTTCGTAGATGTGGATAGCTGGGCCATCAGAAAAGGAAATGTGGATATTCCATCAACATCGATAACGCCAACTCTTTGTCACCCTGAAATCGAGAGCGGCTCAGTGAAAGTTATGAGATATCATGATTGGTATTCCTTTGCTGTGATCCTGGCTCATGCACTGATAAAGGATGACCCATTTAACCTTGGCATTCTCGATAAGGCTATGATGCACTCGATCAATGGAAAAAGACAGCAGCATGGAATAACCTGCTGGGATCCAAGAGTGACGCTGCGTAATGAGCATATCCCATATGTCAGACGATTCGGTAAAAAGATTACCCAAGAATTGGAAACGTGGCTTAAGGGAGACAAGAAAGATATTTTCCCTAAGGGCGCTCTTGAGGATTTTCTGGCTGGCCTATCAATGTGTAAAGGAGAACGTCAAGGAAAAAAATGCGCATTGGAAGTCCATCTGGATCATATCAATTGCACACGTTGTGGCGAAAAACTCACTCAACCAATAACGAGAGCTAGCCACATTCCTCCAATTACAGCGCAAAATCCAGCACCACAATCAAAAAGGAATCAGGCAGACATGGATCTTCTTGATTCTATTTTACAAGCAAGCAAATAAACAACAACCGGAGTATTTCAATATGAGATCCTCCGGTACACCCTTGAATTCCTGATTTGTTCGGAAATTCAAAGGTGTCAAAAATAACGCAAGCAGCAGAACATTAAAAACTCAATATATAGGAACATCATAAAGGAGGAGACCCATGAGACAAAATGGCATACTTAAACAAGGAATGGGGTTCGAGGCGAGAATATGTGGAATTAGAGCTGGTTGCCTTTCGCATATATGTCAGGATGCGATTGCGATCAACCAATTCACCGATGCAATGGGAGAGAAGGTTTTTGTTGGCGCAGTGTCCGATGGATGTTCAGGAAGCGTTGGCTCAGAGCATGGAGCAAAATTTCTCGTTGAATCTTTCCTTGAGGAATCTGAAAGATTTGGAAAAAGCGGATTTCGCAACATACAACTCTTGTCCAACGTAGCACTTGCAATAACTGAACGCATGTCCCACTATACACCGAAGCTCATGAGTAGCAAAATTATTCGTTCGCATGGCATTGATATATGCGAAGAACAAACTGCAACGCTTTATGGTTTCATTTCCGACAAGGATCGCACCCTATTACTCCTTTCGGGAGATGGTTATTTGTCCATCAATGATAACCATAAGCTTATAACCCAGAAAAATGGCGATATCTATCCGGAATATCTCCTGCGTTTTCCAAAAACAGCATGGGGATCGCGCCTGAAAGATGTATATGCCTTTTTCGAGCTAAAAACTGACCAAATCCGAAATATCATACTTGCTACTGATGGATTTGGAAACCCTGTGCCAGAAGAATATCCGGGGTTGGCAAATAATCCAGCCATGTTTATCCTTCATGCGCACTGCAATGCTACGGAATGGCGTCCCTATGGTGACTTCCCTGGAGCAAACGCATTTAGAGGAGGCGATGATACAACCGCATTGGTACTTGGGGTATCAAGTAATACAACAGCATGCACCCTTGACGCCACTGATGTGGAAAAAATCAGTAAAAGCGTTGAGGCTTTGGGAAACAATCAGTTTTTCAATGATATCAGGAAGATGCCTTCAGAAACAATACGGCACTCAGCGCGACAAGTTAGCGCAACTCTCGACAAAAACTTTGTCCGAGACAAAGACATATTGGAAGATGTGGAATGTTTTGGGTTAGCATTCGGTGACATGGATGAATATAAGCGTCGCAGAAACACGATTTTTGCATCGCGCATATTCGATTCCAATCCGCTTGCATTCCTGTTCGGCGCACCTTGTAAACCGCAGCCCCCTCGTTCTTCTTCAAGAGCAACTTTGCCTTCCGGCAATAGAAAGCTGGGCGATGTGATTGCGACACGAAAGAGCGACATGCCTCAGGCAAAAATAGCTCCGACGATCACTGTCACTGCGAAAGTAGATCAACAACCAAGGCAAACGAAAGGACACGCTTCGAAATGGCGCCAATTCAGTGACTTGTGCAACATTGCAGGATCACGCAGGACAGGAATCGGTTTTCGGCAATTCGGCCAAGTCATGTATGACCTGTGGCATTTCATCAATGATTGCCATTTGCAAGGGATTCGCATTGGCAATCTGAGACCTTGGGATATTCTCTACAAGATCAATCCTGCTCACACTGACGATGATGGCGTGAAAAAGCCGGCAACCTATGGATTTTCATTGGCCAACCCTGAAAATTCGGCTCAGGTCGAAAAAGGAGGAAAGCTTATCCAGAATTATTCCAATTTGGATGTCAATTTCATCCACCCGGAATATTTCCCGAAACTTTCCACTGATGATCAGGCGAGGCTGGACCAGGACTGGTATGCATACAGCGTACTGTGTTATTGGTTCGTCACCAAACATGATCCTTTCGGCGAAGGTATTGTCAAAGCCAAACCGGACGCAGATCGGGTTTACAGGATGAAAGAAAACCTTTTGAGCGAATCACCGGACATCATTATTGAAGCAAAAAAACGCATCTTTATTGAAAGAGCTCTTGGAAGGTTAAGCCCAGATGTTTTCTTTTTTGTTAACGAATTTACAAAAGGGAAACCCATTATCCAAGAGCCTGATTTTCTCATCAATGAGTTCCGCAATGAAAATGTGGTTACCTGCAATAATGAAATATTCAAAGGAATAAAAATTAATCACAAAGTGAAATGCGGATTTAAGCAATTAGATGGTTACAATATCTGCAGATACTGTGGCTTGGAAATCAAAAAATTGCTTGCTACAAAATTATAGCTGTAACCATCTGAGACCAACTTACTATTCTCCCCATGCAACAAAAAACTTTGTCGTATGGGGTTTTTTATCGTCTAAAAAATTAATATCATTAAAATCTCAACATATAAATATTTAACATCTTCGCTAACTTTTCCTTGTTTTGAGCATTGCCTCCATAACTCCCAACACTGACTGTTAAAATACCGCTTATTTTATGAATCTCTCCAATTTCTCTAGGAAGATTAGCGCCACTAATAAATACGAATTTCAATTTAATTAAAGATAATTTTTCAACCATGTTTCTGGTCAGCTCAGCCCCTGCAACAATTTCCAAAAAATTAAGCTGTGCTTCTATGGGGACTTTTTGTTCTTCCATCTGCCTCTTGAGATTATTCAAAAGTTCCGGTGATTTTGCGCGCACCTCTTTGACAAATTGATTACTTTCAAAAATTTCTGCTTTTTTCCTGTCCATTTCTCCAAGCAATTCATTTATTTTTATTGCCATTTCTTCCGGAGATAGCGTATAGGCAAGAGCAACCGCGCCTTCTCCACTCAGAACACGAGAAACGTTTTGAAGCAAGCCAATTGTTTTGATATTGGAAAGTTTTTCTTTGTTTATTTTAGTTAACGCCTTTTGAAGATTTTCCATGATCTCTTTGTTATTGTCTTCTCCTGCTATCGAGTCCGTTTGTACGTAAATATTGAACTGCGTTTTGATTTGACCTGCCGCTTCGCGAAGCTGGTCCGCGTCTAATTTCTCAGGAGATGGTGGGATATTTGGCTTGGAAGATGGTGGGGCGTTTGGAGTTACTGGCGGAGTTGTCGGGGATTGGTTTAATCCAGTAACGGATGATGGTTGCGTTGGTGTTTTGATCGGTTTTTTCACAAGTAAAGTCTTCACGTCAAGCAAATCAGCTCTGCGCTCTCGCAATAAAGCCTTCAAAACATCTGTTTCCCCTTCTCTTTTTATCTTTTCGCGCAACTTTTCACACTGGTGTTCCAGGATTGTTTCCAGCGCCAATTTCTCGAGAATACGATCAGTTTGTTCATGGTCAGGAATAGTGTTAAGCATTTTTTCAAATTGCGAAAGGAGCTCGGGATTTCCCTTGATAAATTCGAAAGAAAGTTCAAACACGCTCTTTCCAGCATTGCGCGCATCATCTTTGATCATACCGAGCGATAATTCAGAATCTGAAAACGCCTTGGACAATTTTGCTTTTTCAAAACCAGAAATATTTCCGTGCGTATCGGCAGAAACAACTCCCATTTTTTTCTGAATATCTTGCTCATGCTGCGCAAGTTTGCTCAAACGATTAACAACAACATGCCTGCTTGGAATTTTCTGAGCTTGCGACACTTGCGAAGGACTGCTTGGCTGAGCATGAGGCTGAACCGGCGGAACATTCGGCGCTATTGCTGCGCTCGCAGCAGTTGCAGCAACAGCTGCGGCTGCTATGGCCGCTTTTTTTGCCGCATCATCGTCATCAACGATAACTTTTTCTTCTTCTTTTTCAACAGGTTCTTCTTGTTGAATTTCCACCTCTTCAAGATCCGTACCGAGAACTTTTGCCGCAGATTCACCGTTTTTCAATTGCTCCATTGGTCTTCTGCCCATAATTGGAATCACAAACGGAAGTTCGACATCATAATCCACAGGCCTGGAAAAACTCTTCAAACCAGATGTCATCATTTCCCTGATATTTTTTTCCTCAGCAATAAGCGTTTTTACACTTTCGATTTCTTTTCCGACATGCGTCGCCAAAACACTGACCTCGTCGACACCATCGGCATTTTTTTCCAAAACAGCGACTTCGGCAAATTTTCCGAGAAAATTGGCATGTCCGCCCGCGTTATTGAAAGCAATTTTTCCAATTTCACTGTTAGGATCAATCACTGCATTACCGTTTGCGTCGATTGGAATTTCCACAACCTGATTTTGTGTGTCACCAGAAAGGGAAATAAGCAATTTCATTTTTCCCTCCTTCATAAGTTCTTGCGGATCAAAATGTTTCCCACCATGAAATGAGCCACCCTTAACCATGTGCTTTACACTGAACACATAATTTCCATTTTCGTCTATGCCTGTACCTTTTTCACCACCCCACCAAACTTTCAATTCGTTCTTGTCCGGTTTTAGAGTTTCATTGTCAGCCCAAACCCCGCGTTTGATTTTGGTAAATATATTTTCGTGTTCTTTGATGTAATCCTTTGTGCCAACAATCGCCTCGTGCGAAGAAGTTTCTTTGTGAATCACTTCAGAAGGACCACTGGGAGCTGAATAAAGCTCATCTTTAGGTAACTCTCCCGAAATATATCTTCTCAAATATTCTAATGAAGTGTAATGATGTTCTTTAGTCCCCGAAGTTGCTTCCTCAAAAATTCCCTCTTTGCCTCCTTCCATATATGCCCCAATTTCTTGCGCCACCACGCCCACACCAAGACCGATTCCCAAACCTTTAGTAACAGACCAAGCGACTTTTTTTCTTTTCATCTTATTGAAAGCCGCATCCTTGACTGTTTTTTCCTCAAGAAAATCCTTTTGTATCTTTACATCCTTAATGTGTTGCAAATATTCATCCAATTGATCCTCGTTATTATAGAAAGTCGCCCAATTCGCATGAATATTTTTTTTCAGAAAAACTTTCGCTTCTGCCGCTGTGATATACATATCAGTTCTTTCTTTTTCAACATTTTTTGAATCCGAAAAATCAATCAGGTCAATTTTTTCTCTTTCAGAAAAAGAAAGGCGAGAATTTATTTCATTGAGCTTTTCAAGTACCGCGTGAAGTTTTTGTTCACTTGGTTGTGTTTTCAATTCTTCCAGTGCTTCGCTAAGATTCTTTGAGAGTTCACTTGCATTTTTTGTTTCATATCTGAACTTTTCCATTTCCTCACGCCTTTTTGAGTTCGCCTCCATTTCACCACCCTTAGCCATCTCACGCATATGTTGTGCTCTCTCCTCTTTGAGACGCTTGTTTTCACGCAGTCCGGCAACCGCACCTCCAACTCCAGCACTCAGTCCCATGCCTAAAGGTCCGACCATTCTGGCACCGCGTTGTGCAGCCCCAATTGCTCCCTTTGCAATAACGCCATATGCAATTGCCACCGCACTTGCCATTGTCGTTTCATTCACAAACCTACTCACATATTTTCCCACAGAATTGCTTTTCATTTTTTTCAGCATCCGATCGACTGCATTATAGCTGGCTTCTGTTTCCACCCCTGCTCTGGCCCTGCCTATAATTATTTCAAAATCATCATCAAGCGAATCAATTCCTTTTCCATGCGCAATACTATCCTTAACTTGCTTGGCGATTTCCAAAAGATTGTCAGCATGGACTGAAGCGTTTTTTGGTTTTGGTTGAATGTTCTCGAAAAGTTTGTTTTTTTCTAAACCAAACTGTTCTTCATTGATTTTTCCAGTCGCAAATCGCTTTATCAAATCTTGAATACCATTTTTCAGATCCAAATCTTCTGGCTGCTTTTCTTGCAAAGTCCTTTTTTCTTCACCTTTTCGTAATAAGTTCTCACCTTCGTATTCAGATTGGAAGCGATGCATAATTGCTTCCATGGCAATTTCATGATCCCTTTTTTCACCATCTTCTCCGATATAAAGATTGCCAGATTCTTTGATTTCCCTTTTAGCTTTGGCAATTTCTTTTTGACGGTAATATTCATGTGCAAGATTATGTTTCCATATTTTCCGAAAAAAACCCTTGAATCCCTTGAGTTCTTCTTTTGAGGACAACAAACGAGACTCAGCCACATCCCGTGCCTGACTCTCTATATCAACATCAGCAATAACCGCCCTATATTTTTTCCTGCCGGATTCTGAATCAACAGAGCTGTTGGATTCATTTTCAAAACTCATAGAAAATTATACCTTAAGATATACCTCCCTGAATCTTATCAATGTTTCAGCGATAACATCGTCCAAATTTTCGATATTATCACTGCAAAATTCTTGGATTTCTTTCTCATTGGCTCCATCCAATAATGCGTCAAATTCTTTCATTTTACCTTCTGGCATATTCTCCAGAATCGCAGCATTTATTCTATCTTCCAAACGATCTAGCAAGTCTTCTTTAACCTGATTCAAAACATCACCATCCAAACCCAAAAGACCTTTTTCCTCAACCAATTTATCTATGAATTCCTCTAGAATTTGCTCTTTATTTTCCATATTTGTTTTTGAAGAATTAAAAAGTCAACTAAAAATAAACTAAAAGACTTTCCCTTTCAATACCTTAATTTTAACATTTTCCCCAAAAACACACAAACAAAAAGGCAGCGCTCCCGCGCCACTTTTTTCACAAATATCCAAACCCCATGACGTTAGAAACATTATGAACTTTACTAACTCTATGTATCTATTTTACAATTTTTTTGATTCAAGATATTTGTCGATTTGATCCCGAAAGAACCCCTTTATCTCCTCAAAAGAAACTTGTTCCAAAAGTTCTGTCTGCAATATTTCATCTTCGGAAATATCCTCCGTATATAGAAGCTGGGAAAGAAAAAGTTTTTCATTGAATAATCCGTCAAAAACTTCCTCTGCTTTTTCAATTATTTGACCGATTGTGGCAATTTCTTTTTTTAAAATAAAATATACGTCAACATAATCACGCCAAGCACTTCTACGATTCAGTGCATACGCCTTGGCTAGAGCAATACCGAGTGGAGAAAGGATTTTCAGCGGAGCACCTTCCATGTCAACAGAGTATTTTCGCAAATTAAACGGATAATATATGAAAGAAATTTTTATTTCTCCTTCTGTAAAAAAGGTGAACTCGTCGGAATTGTTCACTAAAACCTCTTTTACGGGCAAAACTTTTTTTACCTTCAGAGGTAATGCATCTGATATTTCCTTACCACAGAAAATATCGAAGTCATATGAAACACGATGCCCTATTTGCAATGCCAAAGAAGTTCCGCCAGAAAGATACCCCATCCGTCGAAATGCAAGAAGTTTTTCAAAAACAACTTTGCGTTGCTCATCAAGAATTTCCCAGTGAAGTTTTTTCATAAATATTTTTAAGATATTGTTTCTTGTCCTCCACCTTCACATTAAGGACATGCTCAAAAAAATTCAATACAGCCGGATAGTACAAACCTTTTGCCGGTTTGAGAAATTCTTTTTTAATTTCATCCCTCTTATATTCGGAAAAAAGTTTCTGCACATCTTTCATGGAACCAAGGGCCAAAGTCTGGTGGATAATCATGTGTTTATCCTGTGATAAACTCAAACCAGCCCCCTTTTTTTTAAGGAACCAAAAAAGCTTTCCGAATTGTTTCGCGCTTGCTTTCATATCACAATTGTAGCACAAAAAAGGCAAAAAAGCAACGCCTTAGCGCCACTTTTCAGGTATATACTATATTGCATTATAAACGTTAAAAACGTTATGAACTCATGATTAGCAACTCCACCACAAACTTCGTTCCCATGCCATCCCCTTTCGACTCAATCCAGATTTACCCTGTAGTGATTTTCTGCTTCAGGGTCTTGCCGCCATGATTTTCAACGATGTTTTTGACCAAAATAAAACAAAGCAGCTGTGCAAAAAAGGGTATACTAAGGCAGTTGGTACAGATTTAGTACAATGAGAACAGTAAATGCTAA
>CAZAFB010000003.1:22742-103363 GCA_964484505.1 uncultured Bdellovibrionales bacterium | reverse complement strand
CATATTTACCAAAAAATGCCTATTTCAAGCCATTTTTTGTAAATGTTTTTTTGTTACTAAAAATGGCCATTCCGCTTGCATTTCCAAGCATTTTATGAGAAACTAAAAAACCGATGTTTTTATAGCCAACAAAATCCTGCATCTGCAGGTAAAAAACAAAGGAGGTTTTCCATGGCTACCAAATCAACGTCGCAAATAGTTTCCGAGATGAAAAAGTTCAACGAAAACCCGGAGAACAACGGTGGGGCACCTCGGCCCAAGAAGACCGAATCCTCAGACAAAAAGTAATCCACAAAGATTACAAAAGCCCCTCGGGAAATCCCGCGGGGCTTTTAAAATATCCTAAAAAAACAATATCGGTTATTCATCAACTTCCACATCATTGCTCTCGCAAATCTTTTTGTATTCGAGCGCGCTTGGACGAACTTTTCTTTCCAAAGTTTTATAATCTATTTCAACAAGTCCAAACCGCGGCCAAAAGCCCTTGTCCCACTCGAAATTATCCAAAAGTGACCAATAAAAATATCCCCGCACATCCGCACCTTCTTCAATTGATCTGTGAATCCATTTCAAATGCTCTTTAATAAAAGCCGTGCGCTTTTCATCAGTCGCATCCGCAAGTCCGTTTTCAGTAACATATATAGGCAAATTATATTTTTTCAGTCGTTTGATGATATGGTAAATTCCTTCCGGAAAAATTTCCCAACCCATATCGGTTTCAGGTTTATCATGCAGATGTATTTTCTTGGGAAATTTGAAACGATTGTGAAAATAATATTGCACTGTCAGAAAATCATTGTGACCGTACGTAAGATGAAGCATTCTCTTATTTATAATATAGCGACTAATTTTTATCATCAGCCAATCCAGCAACGAATTTTTACTATACGCTTCAAATGAATGAAGGATGTTTGCAAATCCTACCATCGCGTCAGCATCCGCGGCATGAATATTTTTATATGCATGATTATGCGCCCTAGCAAAAATAGAATATAGTTTCAGCGCAGAAAATAGACTTCTTTTTTGCGGGGGCCACTTGCCACTAACATAGCCACTGGCAATAACCGACGTCGGCTCATTGAGTGTAATCCAAAATTTTACCTCGCTTCCCAATTTTTGTGCAACATATTCCGAATAACGCGAAAAGTACTTTATAAAATCTTTGCTCTCACACCCGCCTTTTGCCTCCAACCAGAGCGGATTAGTCCAATGCCAAAGCGTCACGAAAGGTTCCATGCCGCGCTCTTTTATCGCTTGAATAATTTGGCGATAATGTTCGATTTCTTTCTCGTCAAATTTCCCTTCTTCCGGTTCAATGCGCGACCATTCGATGGAAAAACGGTGTGCATTATGTCCCAGACTTTTGGCAATGTCGAAATCTTCTTCAAAGCGGTTATAGTGATCGCATGCCTTCCCGCTAACATAATTTTCGGGATTGAGCATTTCTCTGAACTTCACCTGTTGCCAGAGTTTCCACTTAAATTTCGCTTCTTCGGCAAGTAGTCCAGCGTTAGCCTGCTCCCACTCGCTCCAATTGTTGAGAGTGCCACCTTCAACCTGATGGGCACTTGTCGCACTCCCCCAAAGGAAATCTTTTGGAAATTTCAACTTTTTCATATTTTTATTTTCAAGACAAATAATCACGCAAGCACAACTCTATGTATATATTTATTTTAGCAAGCAACAAGAGCTTCGGCAAACACAATCTTGCGTCAAAAAATTCAAGTGGTATATTAAAATCAAGAAATTTCAATCAAAAACAATGGACGCAGACCATCTAAGAATGATCATGGGTGCCGGGCAGCTCGCACCGTCAGCTGATAATTGCCAACCGTGGTATTTTGCCGTGGAAAACGAGCTTATTTTTCTTTTCCACGATATTGAAAACACCCATTCCAACCACATATACAACATGGATTTTTTTGCCGACTTTGTGAGCTTGGGCGCTGTTTTAGAAAATATCCATCGACAAGCCGAGGCTTTGGGATATGAGACTAAAATAGAATTACGTCCCTATGATAAGAATGGGCCTTTTGCTGAAATATCATTCAAGCAAAAAAATAATCCGCATGTAAACCGGAAAAAATTACCTTTGCATCAGAGAAAAACGAATCGCGGACCATATTCAAAAGAGCCCGTACCAGATGAAATAAAAAATTGGGCCCAGAAGCTGACCGCAAAAAGAGGCATGAAGATGCATTGGATAGATTCACCCGATGATATCGAAAAGTTTTCACACATCATCTCCTCGCATGACATCATTCTTTGGGAAGATCCTGAATTACGTAAAAACCTCTTGCGCATGCTGCGTTTTGGCGGAAAAAAGCATGCTGACGGCTTGCATATAGACAGTCTAGAACTGGGATTAAAAAAGCATTTATTCAGGCCAGCCATATTCGCCGCTTCAAAATTTCCCTTGATTTGGAAAATGTTGGCGATAGGTTCCGTTTTACACACCAGAAATACAATCAGAAAGTCCGCCGGCTTGGTAGCGATAGTTTCCCCTTTGGAGAGGCATCCTCATGTTTATGCCGAGGGTGGGAGACTTTTGCAATCCCTTTGGCTGGAGTTTTCCAAGCAAGGCATCTCCGTGCAACCACTCTTCGGACCCATCGCTTTTATCCTCAATGGACAACTCCACAAGGGCGGGCTATCTAAAAAGCACGAAAACATCAGAAAAAAAATACATCATCATTTTTCAAGCAAATTCAAGGGCGTAAAAAATGGTGTTTTTGTAGCATTTTTCCGAATAGGCTACGCCAAAAAACCATCACTTGATTCAGGAAGAAAAAAACTTGCAGAAGTGCTCAAAACAAAAAGTTAAAAAATTAATACCCTTGAGAAAAGACAACTTTATCATTTTTGTTATCAAGGAAAGAGAACTCTATAGGTCCATTTAGAATCTCGCGCGTCACGATATTTTCTTGCATTTCGGAGGCGCGATCAAGTTCAAGTTTTCTCAATAGCGCCGGTGCACCACCAACTGCTTCATATGTTTTTTCTTCACCGAGAGGCTCGAAGCCAAGAGCCAGATAAAATTTATCATGCTTGGGATTTATGGTAATGCAAAGCGTATCTATTTCACAAGCTTTAGCACAATAGAAAACGAGTTTAAACAAAGGCAAAAGTAAAAGCATTTGAATTTTTCGTTGATTCAATCCAAGAAGATCGACCGCATCGCGCCTGATGGCAAGCTGAGATATTTCAGCGCACTTTTTTCCTTTCGCCCGCAAAAGCTGCATTTCCTGAGCAAAAATAGAATCCAAAGGAATTCCGAATTTTCCATCGCAAACCAAACTCACCGTACCCAAAACCAATTCTTCATTTTTCGCCAAAAAAGTAAAGGAACTTGATTCTTTGTTATATTTTGAAATCGGCACCCGCTCGTCTTTTTCAAGAACTTTTACATATCCATCTTTTTCATATTCAAACTGCACCAGATCCGCAGCTTGTTGAAGACCTTTCTGAGAACGCATCAAATAGAAGTCTATCTTGGACATAAATTATTCATTATCAACACCGATCGCTTCACTTATTGAAACGAAACCGTCTTTTTTCAGCAATTGATCAAGACCTCGGTTTATCTGACCGATAACTTGTGGACCCTCATAAATCATTCCTGTAATCATTTGAATCAAGGAAGCACCCAAACGAATCTTCCGATAGGCATCCTCGGCACAAAAAACACCACCACAACCGATAATGACGAATCTCCCCTTGGTTAAGGAAAAGATATACTTTATCTGTTCTTCGGCAAGATCTTCCACCACCTTGCCGCTCATCCCACCCTTTTCCGGGAAACCAAGGTCTTTTATTTTTCCATTTCTTCTGTCTTTGGTTAAATTGCTACACACAAAACCATCAATGCCATATCTTCCGGAAACTTCAATAATCGTATCCAGTTCTTCTTTGGTGAGATTTGGCGATAATTTTAGGAATATTGGCTTGCTGCTGCGAGCAGAACTTATTTTCGAAAGCAATGCCTCCAAATATTCCCTGCTAGTAAACGGACAGCCCCCAAAAGCATTCGGGCAACTTATGTTTATGGTTATATAATCAGCAATCCCGGACATCTCACGAAAAGCTTTTAGATAATCTTCGATTCCTCCTTCCAGAGAAACTGTTTTTTCATTGTTTGTTTTTGCAACACTTATACCCAAAGGAAAAATTATTTTTTTTCCTTTAAGCCTGCCAGCAATTCGCTCACAACCTTCGTTCTTGAGGCCATAATAAACCAAAAGGCTCTTGGATTCTTTCAGTCTCCATAATCTGGGCTTGGGATTGCCCTCACAACTTTCTCCCGTTACCGAACCTCCCTCCATAAAACCAAATCCGACTTCGGACAATATCTGGGTCAGTTGCACATCCTTGTCGAATCCCGCAGCCAGACCAATGGGATTTGCAAATTCAAGTCCTAAAATATGCTGTTTCAGAGAATCGTTCTCATAACCAAAGAATAAAGAAGTTACCCTCTTTGTTGAGGAATATTTCCCCAAGAAATTCCCAAAAGATATCATAATATTATGTATACGCTCGGGATCTATCTGAAAAAAAATTCTCCTGAGAAAATACACATACAGCTTGTGGTTTAAAAAATCCCTTATTGATTTCCATTTTTCCATATCATCATTCGTTGAATTTCCTTTTTACTTTCGTGTCTCTAAAAATTCTCCGGCCTTTTGAAGTAATTGCGGGTTGGTATTGATAAAGGCATGTCCGCAATCAAAACCGAAATAATTGCCGATTTCCGCTCTTTGATATTTACTCGGGACTAGCAAATCTTTTCTGCAATACAAATAGAGATGATCAACTACCGGATTAATATTTTCCAATTTGACCAATATTTCATTCCAAGGATCCGGGTCGAAAGAAAAATATTTATCATACATGTAAGCCGGTTCTTTTTCAGGTATGACCAATGCAGGAGAAATTATCGTAACAAGTTTCCTGATGCTGGAGGCACCACCATATTCCTGAGCATAATATTTTGCCAACATGCCTCCCAAACATATGCCGAGAATATCGACTTTTTCATTTCCTGTTTCAAGCAATGTTTCTTCAATAAATTTTTTGAGCCTCCCGGCTGAAACATCAGGGCTTTCCCTGAAATCATAATCAAATGAAATCGGATTCATCCCCTGCTCTTTTAGCCAAATTACCGTACCATAAACATCTTTATAATATTCAGCGCCAGCACCATGAATAACTACAGTCACGTTGGTTCTATCTTTTTTTGATTTTGCAATACTCTCAACATTAATCGCATTCATCTTCTCCTTGGTGCCAAAAAAAGAATAGGAGCCGTATTTAATCTTAAAAGCAAAATCTTTGAAAAAACCGGCATAAATTGCCATGCAAAGCAAGAGCAAAACCGGAAGAAGCAATCCTATAAAAATAGCTTGGTTTTTAATTGCCATATTTTTGTAAAAAATATTTTTAGAACTTACACGTTTGAATTTTCAAAATTTCAGCAAATATTATTTTTGCGCACTGCCGGCCGTGAAAGGCAAGCAAAAAATATATATTTGCTTGAAATTTATGCAGATGCGTAACTTCTAGTTTTATAACATATTGTAAAAATTCCCTACTTATTTCCAAGTCTTTCGACCAATCTCATTATATCACCCACAGTTTCAATATTCACCAAATCATCATAATCAACTTTTTGTCCGAATTTCTTTTCAAACGCCATAATTAAACTAAATATCTGGATGGAATCCTTGCAGATATCCTCTATTTTAGAAAATTCATCAAAAGCAGCCCTGTCTATGCCGAGCGTTTCAATGATGACTTCATATACTCTATTGTCTGTCATACTTTCGTATTTTATAAATTGATTTGTTCCCTATTTTTTATGTTTACAATTGCCACAAAAAAATCTTCATAGCAGCGGAAGACATGAAAAAAAGCTTCCGCGGAAGAGTCTTTTTCATCAAACACCTTTCCCTTGCCGCTAAGAGGCGACGAAACTTGTATGGTTGCGGGATGTTGCCTCAAGCCTATTCCCTTGGCCTTCAAGTAGGCTTCCTTTATGCACCAGAAAACTGTCTTGAGGATATCGCCATCATTTGCGGAATCAGCTATAAAATCAAGCTCATTCGCCGATAAAAAAGCATCGGCTATTGATGTTTTAAAAAACCGTTTTTTTTCAATATCTATCCCGACCAATCCGAAATCTTTAATTCTGGAAACAGCAGCCATGGCCAGGCCGTCCGCATGTGCTATCGATAAATCAGTTTCGCAATAAGAGCCGAATTTGTCATGGTTATCAATAAAAGAAATTTTCGGCTTGCCATGTATATCGCAAGAAACTTCCACTTCCTCCAACTTGGGACTTATCCCAAATTCCAAAGCCACATGCTTTTGAAATGCTCTTTTTGCAGCGATCCTGCCGGAAAGCCAGGTTCTCTTTTTGTCCCTATTTGCACCACTAAAAATGACTTTTTCTCTTGGAGAAAGATGCGCTTCGTGAAAATCGATTTTGTCATAAAAACATTCAGCCACTACCATATGCTCTATTTTCTTTTAAACAGAGAGTTGCTCCATATATTCCTTTAATACATCGGGATTTTTATTTTCTCCTTTCATCTGGCATATTTCACTAAAAGCCATGCTTCTACGCTTTTTCATGATCTTCAACCAATCACTACGATGAAATCCTTCCATTCGCACAAAAAGCACGTTTTTTGCCACATCGGTTAAAAAAGTTATGCCTTTTTGAAATTCATCTATTCCAGCTTCCGCATTTGTGCAGATCTTTCCTTCGGGAAAAAGCATGATGCTTTTGCCATCCACAAGGTATTGTCGCGTGCGAAAAAGGCCGAGCATGCGTTCCCTGTTTTGATCGCCAATATCAAATGCTCCCACAAATGCCAGCAAACGAAGGTATTTGTAATATGAATGCTTAGTCGGAAATCTAACCGGAATAGTCCGCAAAAAAGATTTCAAAGGGAGGTGCGACAATATTATGAAGGGATCAAGAATTGATTGATGGTTTGCGACAATCAAGGATCCTTTTTTCAATTCCCCTATGGAAGCAGCGACCTTTTTATTGGCACGAAAATAATAGCGCAAAAGACGGGAAAATATCACATAAACCAATATTTGATTAAACGCGATGAACAAATCGGCTATTTTTTTCTTGAATTTCTTCTTCATATCATTCCTTTTTTCTTGAGAATTTTTCTAAAAATCATTCTCTTGAGCAATTGTTTGGGATTACGATTGCCGCCCCAGAGTGTTATTTTTTTGTATTTTTGTACATATGGATCGAAGTGTGTTGAAAAAGGCACACTACGTACTCTTTTTCCCAAAATGACCTTGGCTGTTTCACAACAGACTAAATTATTGCAGGCTTGGGTACCTATCCCAAGTGAAGGTGTTTTTTTGCCAGAAAAATCAATCGATTCCGGCTTGAAATATTTTCGCTGAATCAGAGAAGGACTCAAACCCAAACCAAAACGAAAAAGCATTTCTTTTTCATCCATTCCATCACAAATATCAAAATATTCCTCAAAATTCATGCCCTTGGGATCAAAAACCAAAAGCGCGGCTCCAAAACCAATTGGCGGAGAAGTTATGGCAAAAATTCCTTTTTCCCTGGCCTTTTTGAAAAGCATCACTCTTTCTCTTATGGCAAAAAAATCAAGCCCATCCAAAACCACTTTGGCGCCTTCAAGAAATTCGTCCACATTTTCACTACTTATTCCCTTGTTGAACTGCCTTATTCTGGCATGTGGATTTATCAACCTTACCTTTTCCGCCATCACGATACATTTTTCTCTTCCCATGCTTTGAGTGTCAGCCCCGGCCTGCCTATTTGTATTAGCAAGTTCAAAAGTGTCAAAATCCGCAAGCGAAAAACCGCCCACTCCCGTGCGCGCCAAACTAAGACAATAATTGCCACCAACGCCACCCAAGCCAGCTATGGCAACTGTAGATTCCCGCAAAATACCTTGTTCTTTGGGAGAAAACAGCCCAATGTTGCGAGAAAAGGCTTCTGCATAGAAATCTTCTTCCACATCGTTTGTTTTTTCCATACTTCGAAACCCCCTTGCGGCCAAAACAATCAAAGTAGACTCATGCCCAAATTATACTCCTTTTTACTACACTCTACAACCAGAAAACCCGGATGTGAACCATATCTTTAGCTCCGTATTTTATTCATATTTTATAGTCTAACCAATCCTTCGAAATTTTGTATTGTTGTTTTCCAGTTGCATATTTTATTTCAACAATTTCTTATTTTGAGGTTTTTTGAGATAATTATCCTTAGTAACAATTGATCTGCCCAATCTTTTTTCCAACTTTTTCCTCGCCCCACCTGCAATATCTCCACCTGCCTTGGCATCAGCCTTCAATTTTGCAACACCTTTCGAATTTTCCGTGCGATGAATCTCCGTGGTTGATCTTTCACCAAGCATTGTGAAGATCAATTCGAAATCGTCCATGTGGTCACGCAAATTTTCACGCTCCAGCCCCTTGTGTTTTTTGTATTCACTGGGCGTAATCCCAAAAGTAGCTTTGGAAATTTCCGCAGTCAAAATTTCATAATCTCTTTGCTCGTCAGCTCCGCGGTTTTTCCATTCGTCAGTCAATTCTTCACGAATTGCAATTCCCCGCACCCGCTTTTCAATCCAATCATCCGAATATCCTTTGAGCTTATACAGAACCCTTGTCCGCTTCGTCGCCAATTCCGGATTTTCGATTTCCTCTATTCTTTCATATCCTGTTTTTGCTAACCAACGTTTGATTGGTTCCGCTTTCGGCGATGGAATCGATTGTATGATACGAAACAGCTGCTCAACATTGCCCGCAAGTGTTTTTCTTTTTTTGCCAGTTTCAGTTTCCATTTCTACCTGGGGACAATTTGTCCCTATGTACGATCCGACTTCCACATCTCTCTTGCGCAATTTTTTTAAATAATCTGTAGCGTTTTTTGAATCAGTCAGAGATTCAATAATATCAACGACTGAGAAATACCATTCATTTTTGTAAATAGTCTTTCTAATTCCCTTTCCTCTAAATAAAACGATTTTTGTGTTTTCCATGTTGCTTGCCCCGTTAAATTGCACGAAGTACAACATTTAACTGGGGTATATTTTATGGATTATAGTGATATTTTATCACTATAACAAAAATCACTCAACCCTTTCTCTGTGGATAACTCCAAAACTAGGCTTTTTTAGGTAAAATTCTTTCCATCCCTCCCGGCATATATTTCCTCAAAACTTCCGGAATAACAACCGAGCCGTCGGCTTGTTGAAAGTTTTCCAAAATCGCGATGAACGGACGCGGCGAAGGAAGCACGGTATTGTTAAGCATATAGACATGCTTGCGATTACCATCTTTGTCCACATATTTCACATTCAAACGACGCGCCTGCCAATCCAAAAAGTTTGAAGCTGATCCCGTTTCGCCCCAACGATTGAGTCCCGGCATCCAAGCTTCAATATCAAACGCACGATATTTTCCAGCAGACATGTCTCCTGAGCAAATTTGCAAAGCGCGATATGGCAAGCCAAGTTCCTGATGAATCTCTTTGGAGATCGCAAACATATCATCATGCATTTTGATCGACTCCTTTTCATCCGCCGCCATCAGCACGACTTGTTCCACTTTCATAAATTCATGCACACGATAGAAGCCACGTGTATCTTTGCCATATGTACCGATCTCGGAGCGATAGCACTGCGAATATCCAGCAACCTTGATCGGCAATTGATCTTCTTTTAAAACTTCGTCTGAAAAATATGCCAAAAGTGAAGGCTCCGCCGTTCCCACCAAAAATTTTCGTTCTTTTGTTTCTTTCCCGTCAGCTTCTTCGTCGCGTGAGGCAAGCTGATAGACATTGTCATCCTTGGGATCATATTCAGATCCTTTGAAATATCCCGTGCCGAACAAGGTGAATCCTTTTACCAATGTCGGCGGAATCATCGGCGTGTAGCCCCTCTCTATCATCTTGTTCAAGGCATACATCATCAGCGCCATCATCAAAGAAACGCCTTCGTTCTTTACATAATACCCCCGATATCCGGCAATTTTAGCACCCTTTTCCAAATCCAACACGTCCAAATCTTTTCCGAGCTGGATATGATCTTTTGGCGTAAAATTAAAATTTGGAACTTCGCCCCATTTTTCAACTTCAACATTTTCTTCCTCTCCCCTGCCAATTGGCGTGTCTTCAGAAATAATGTTTGGCACTTGCACCATGAACGTGTCAAACATTTGTTTCACTTCTTTGTAGCGCGGTTCTTTTTCTTCTAATTTTGCTTTTATTTCCTTACCCTTTTCAATGATTTCTGCGCGCTCACTTTCGTCCTTCGATTGCTTGATCAAATCATTGATGTCATTTTTGAGCGAATTAAGTTCTTCGATTTCTTGCATCAAGGCAACTCTTTGCGCGTCAATTTCCAAAAGCGCTTCCACGTTCAGGTCAATGTTTTTCCTGATCGCAGCTTCCATGATTTTTTCCTTGTTTTCCCTGATAAATTTGATGTCTAACATTTACCCTGTTAAATAAGATTTGATTTCTATAAAAGAAAGCAACTTATAAAAATAAATTTTAAAAATATTTTAAACACGAATACAGCGCCCCGTCAATCAAATCTTAATCCATATATTCCTGGAAAGAATTTATGGATTATTTAACGGGGTGAATATACATCCTTATTTTATGCCAAAAAACGGCTCCCTGCAAGAATGCCGTTTAAAATTGTTGGTTCGGCTGGAATCGAACCAGCGACGTAGCTTCCCACACGGAGAGGTTGTTCGACAATCTAAATTCCCCCTTTTTGTCCATCAACCACTCTTCATTTCACCCGGGATGCTGCTCTGCCACTGAACTACGAACCTGTCATATACTACAAAGAAAATTTTTTCATATTTCACTTTTTATGAAACATACAATCATACAAGCATAAAAGCATTTAAGTACGCGCACATTTGTCTTGCAGATTATGCGTATTTTGCATTCGAGTCATTAGGGTGACGCATTCGCGTATTAGAGTCGCTTCTCAATGATTTCTTAATTTTGAAGATTTATATTCCTCTGGATGATACGGTTTCAATTTTATGATTTTCGTATTTTGCAAGCCCAATTTATCTAGTTTGCCTCGCAAATTATCTATAAAAAATTTCTGATCATAACCAAGACAAATCACATCCGGGGCATATTTTTTTATCACTTCATATTTATCATCCAAACTTCCCAACATCACTTCATCAACCAAGCCACTGTTTTTCAAAGTGGCAAGTCTGATTTGTTCGTCATTTTGCGGCGGAATGCCTTTCACTTCAACCACCGTAGCATCGCGCGCCACCACGGCGCACAAAAAATCGCCGTACTTTCTTGCCTGCCGCAAAAAATCACGATGTCCCTCGTGGAAAATGTCGAACGTGCCGAAAACAAGAACTCTTTTCATTGTTCTATAAAATTACAAAATGTTACAAAAATACAAATGTACGAATATAACACCTATATGTTTAGAAATTCTGACTTTGCCCAAAGCTCGACTTTAGACAAGGCATAAGCTACTCAAAAAGTGGAGCTTTTTGAAACACCTGAAAAATTGGTAAACGCATAAGCCCTAATCTATTCCACCCTCTCAATCTTCTCATTATTAGCCGCATCGCGATAGAACAGATCGACTTCAGCGTGCCTGCGCGTCATTGTTATTTCAGAAAAAGTGCCAAAATAAACACCATTTTTTTTAATTCCAGGAAGAACATAATAATCAACCCCGCCAATCTTTTGGTGAAAAAGTTTTTCAATATGCCCCGCGAATACCGCCGCTACATGATAGCGCGCAAACATATCCTGTAAATAAGCAGCTTCCTGGGCACTGGCGCCGCAGGGTTTATTATCTATATATTCAAAAGGCGGGTTGTGCATAAATACGACCGGAATTTTACGAGTATTTTGAAGCTCCTTTTCTAACCATTTTTTCTGTTTATCACTAAACAGAATACCATCCGAACTTTTTTCATCATCCCCCTCAATTCTTCCACCAGAGCTATATTGACTATCCATCAGAATAATTTTGTAATCACCGACGAAAAAAGCCTTGTCTAAATAATCTATTTCTAATGCAGACAACCATTGCTCGTCACTGAGACTGCGTAAATCGTGATTTCCAATAACCCAATATGCCGGCATTCCCGCCTTTTCAAAAATTGTCTTGAGCATACCAAGAATAGCCATGCCCTCGTTCGGTTCCTGATAGGTGCCATCAATCACATCGCCATTTGCCACCATGAAATCAGGCTTGAAATCATCGCGCATTGTCTCTGTGAATTCTTCCACTGTTAGTTTATATCTTGGTGAGAGTATGTATCCCTTGCCATAACTTTTGGCTAGCGCATGAATGTCATTGATCAGCCCAATAGACAATTTTGCATCGGGATAGGAAACGATTTCCTGCGGCTTAGGTAATGGGTAATTCGCATATATAGTATCAAGATTTTTTTGCTGATAACTAAAGGCGACCACAGAACAAGCAACTACGACTAAAAAAATGCGTAGCGGCATAAATCGCTTACTGCAAAATCTTTTGATCAAAGGGCGCTTAAAAATTTTATTTTCTACCAAAACGTGCTTAATTTCTCTCACCCCCTGTTTCAACCTCCGCATAATTTTTATTTTTTGAATTTGACAAACGGATTTTCACCATTGAACGTTATTTCCAAAATCACATTGTTGATAATTTCTTCTGAAATGCCATATTTTTCCTTGTATTGCTGATCGACCGCGCCAAAAACCGCTTTTGCATAAATTCCGGCTTCACTAACTCGGCACCGACAGATTTTAATCTTCCGCGAATTTCATCTTTATCGATATCAGAAAACGTAGCCTCGTATTCGATTTGCATGTTTTTTAAAATTTAAATTTTACCTTCAACTTCTTTCCAAAATCTTTCGAAATATTGCTTCATAAATTTATGTCGCTCTTTGGCTATCTGCTTTCCTGTTTTTGTAAGTATTTTGTCTTTGATGCGCTTTAATTTTATTTCATATTCCAGAATGGCAGAATCTTCTTTTGTATATGAGTAATCCTTGCCACTTTTAGCCAATTTTTTTTCATTTCCCGTATACAAACAATTTGATCCCGCATTTCCAGCAAAAAGAAAATCACGCGCTACACCTATGGCACCAATAGAATCCAGTTTATCGGAATCATATAAAGCCTTGGCTTCAATTGTTTGTGGAACATGAGCGTTTCTATAACGATGCGCTTCAATACAATGTGTGATTTTCTCAATTTGATCTTCTTTAAATTTGTATTTCTTCAAAATTTTACGAGCTGTCCTCGCCCCAGCTTCTGCATGGCAAAAAATTCCTTTTGCCTTCATTTCTCCTTTGCGACCGATATCATGAAGTAATACCGCAATTTCCAAAATTCCCAAATCCGCTTTTTCATTTTTTCCGATATGCAAGGCTAATTTTCGCACACGCTCAATATGCGACCAATCATGGCACCCACTAGCACCTTCAAAATATTTTTTTGCCTCCACCTCAATATCCCCCATTAGTTTTTTGGAAACTTTCTTCATACATTTTTCTAAAAGCTAAAAGCTAGTGAGGCTATAAGCTAATTTTTACCCCGCCCAATAATTATTCACCCACAAAATAATATCCAGAGCGAAAAACAAACCTGAGATAAGACACCAGGCGAACATGGCGTTTTTATTTTTGATTTTGGCTAGTAATATGAAAAGTGGAAACATTGTCAGACTATACCTCCCCACGCTCATCAAGGTTCCGGATGAAAATGCCGCAAACAGCGTGGCGGACATGAACAGCGCATAAAGCGGCGAAAGTTTTTTCCAAATCAATATTGTCGCTGCAATAATGAATATTGCCAGCGCAATATCGATATACATGTTGGTGATCGACGGGTGTGAAAAAAGGGAGAAATGATCCCAATTGATGGAAAATGATCTTCCCCAAGCGCTCTGGATTTTGAAGAACAGCATCGGATCTTTGAATTTCAAATAATCATATGCCACGAAAAGAAACGTCCCCAATGGTGCAACTAAAATCGGCCAAGATTTCCAAGAAAGCAAGCTTTTCCAATTTTTCCAGCCGACATTCTCCCACATTTTCCACAAAACCGGCAGCGCCAAAAACATGCCATTACTGTGAGTCAGCGCGCCCAAAAATGCAAACAATGCCGCTAGTTTGAAATTCTTTTTGAATGCCCAGTAAAAAGTCGCGATCGTCATGAACAAAAAAGTCGATTCAGTGTAAATGACATTCAGAAAAAAGGCTGTCGGAAAAATGAGCATGAGCAAAACCGGCAATTCCGGATCGACATCTTTGTGAAATTCTTTGACGAATTTATAGATATATGCGCACGAAAGAAAAAGGAAAATGGTGCTCACGAGCCACCCAGCCAAAGAAAAATTACCAAAAGTGAAAAGCATCATCACTTTGATGAGGAATGGATAAAGCGGAAAGAAAACCACGTTCGCTAATTGCCCATCACCACGTGAATAATAGCCATTCTGCACGATGTCGTGATACCAATAGGAATCCCAGCGATTATGCATGTCCACCAATCCTGATTCGTGCGGCACCGGAAAACTCCAAGGTGTGATCCAAGTATATGCCGTGTCAGGCTCAAGATTAAAACGATTCAGCGCGGCAAACGCAAACACATTCACCACCACCAACCAAATCGCCACTTTTATCAAAAGATTTTTCATTTGTAGATTCGCAGTTAATTTGTAGATTCGTGTATAATCAGATAATTTCATCCACATTAAGAACCTCCGCATTATTCGTTCCCTTTGATTTCTGATACGCCTTGATGAAACTTTCCACGCTGCGATCATTCATTGTTTCCGTTTCCGCCTCAATCGGAAAAAAACACGCCGGGATCCCACCCTTTTCCCGATGATGACTCACGCAATCACAGCACTTGCCCTTTCGCGGACAGTCAGGATAACTGCATGGGCAATTCGCCAAATTCTCTTCTCTTTTACACTGCATATTCAGTAGTAGAATTTTGACATTATCTCATAATAATGACCAGATTCTAAAATAAAAATTTATTTTTACTTCATTCACATTCCAACACAAATAAAACTTTTTTATATTTCAATGATTTTTTTAAATTCTTTGATTGTGTTTTTTATCTTGTATTTTTTCATGCTTTCTCTTGCTTTTACGTTCAGCCCTTTCCTAAATTTTACATCTTTCATTTTTAAAAGTCCTGTAATAAAATCTTTAGGATTATCAACGAAGATTGCATTATTTCCATCCATATATTCGCGATTTCCTATGGAATCAAGCGCAATTGCAGGCATTCCGATTGCGATTGCTTCAGCAAGTGCCAAACAAAAAGATTCTTTTGTTGATGTATTTGCATAAACATCGTGCTTACAAAGTTCCTGAGCCATTTCAAGTGAGTTTTTCGTACTTGTTATTTTAATAGGAAAAGGATACTCGCTTAAATCTTTTTCTATTTTTTCCCCGGAAATAAGGGTTAACTCGAATTTAAAATCTTTAATTTTTTTCAATTGATCCAACAAAAAATCAAGTCCCTTAGTTGGGATATTAAAAGTTGCACTTGATGAAACTATTTTCAAGATTTCACTTTCCCCAACATCAAATTTACATTTTAAATAATTCTCATCCAAAAACAAACTGAGATATTCGAACTTTTTTTTATATCTTTTGCTAAGATGCTTTGCTAATGTTTCAGAAACAATGATTCTGTTCATAGGAGTAAGCGGCAATAAACCAAGCAACTCCGCCTTCCAAAATACTGATTCATTTTCTGGAACAAAAAGAGGATCACTTTGCACGAGCTGCCATATCTTGTCTGAAAATATATATTCTCGTGCCACAGCCAACGCTGTAATCCAACTGTCTAAAATTATTTTATCAAAGCTATCCACGTTTTCCCGAATATATTTAGATATAGCTTTAACATGTTCAATTTGTTCCGAATTTCGTTCTTTCAAATGCGGAATTTCCACAAAATTAACGTCCATACTTTCCCAGTATGGAACAACTTTCTTCATCTGCTTCTTTGATTCAAAGACTGTCAGTGTCACATCATACCCTTCTTTACGCAATTCTCTGACTATATTTACTAAAACCACATGACCACCCCTCGATGATCTGCCCCTAGTTACAAAAAGTATTTTCGCACTTGGCTTTGCAATATTCATACTACTCATTATTATTCCCCTTTTTCCTTCATCGGTGGAAAAATAACGGTCTCGCGGATTGAGCGGTTCATGAGAAATGAGAAGAAGCGCTCCGAAAAACCGAAGCCGAATGCCGGCGGCATGCCATATTCCAGTGCTTCCACAAAATCCTCATCGATCATTTGCGCTTCCGCGTCACCCGCTTCACGCAATTTCATCTGCTGTTCAAAACGCTCTCTTTGATCGATCGGGTCATTTAGTTCAGCAAAGGCATTGCAAAGCTCTGCCGTACCGGCAACAACTTGGAAACGCAAAACTTTTTTGGGATTTGTCGGATCTTTCTTGGCCAAAGGAGAAATGTCCAAAGGATGTCCGACCAAAATGCAAGGCTGGATCATTTTTTGGCGCACGGTTTTTTTATAAATCGTATCAATCATCTTTCCTTTGCCGGCAGCCGTGTCATATTTAATTCCCAGTTCCTCCGCCTTCGCGCGAAGCTGCTCAACAGTCACTTCTTCGGATAAATCGATTCCAGTTTCTTTTTTGAAAGTTTCGAAATAATCGACTCGCGGAAACGGCTTTTCCCAATCGATTATCTCGTCATCATATTTATGTTGATATGACCCCAGAACTGCAAGCACGATTTCGCGATAAAACTTTTCCGAAAATTCCATGCCTTTTTCCAAATCCCAATATGCCGCATAGAATTCCATGTGATCGAATTCTTGCAAATGTTGACGATCGATTCCCTCATTGCGAAACACGCGACCGATTTCAAAAACTTTTTCATAACCGCCAACCAAAAGTCTCTTCAAAGCCAACTCCAAAGAGATACGCATAAAAAAATCCTGATCCAGTGCATTATGGTGTGTAATAAATGGCTCGGCATCAGCGCCACCAGGCACATGTTCAAGTACAGGTGTCTGAACTTCCAAAAATCCTTCTTCGCTAAGGAGTTTGCGCACAGTTTGCCAAAAAATATTTTTCTTACGGAACATTTCACGCGTCTCGTCATTCGTCATCAAATCAAGATATCTGCGACGCAAAAGTTCTTCTTCATCTTTGATACCGAAATGCTCCGTCGGAATAGGGCGCATGTTTTTGGAAAGCATTTTCCAATCGGTCACTTTTAAAGATTTTTCTTCGCTCTTTGTCAAAAACAATTCACCACTAACTTGCACAAAATCACCAAGTTCCACATTCTTCACGAATATTTTAAACAAGGATTCATCCATATTGCTCTTATTGAGAAACAACTGAATCTTACCACTTTCATCTTCAATATGCGCAAAAGCAGAGCCACCCATGGGACGCATTGAACGCACCCGACCAACTAACGTTATCGACTTTCCTTGAAGTTCATCGAACTTACTCAAGGCATGAGCACTATTGAAATCACGCATCGTCTTTTCCGGATATGCATCCATGCCAGCCTCACGTATGTTGTTTAGTTTTTCAAGTTTGGTTTGGAGTATGTCTTCGCGAATCATATAAATATTTTATGATTTAGAAATTCAAATTAAAAACTTGCGCGTTTGCTCGAAACAAAGAAATGAGTTTTTGCACTTCTTTGGCAAATGTTAATAGTCAAAGTGCATAGAGGCTCATTTTGACTTGAGAGTAAATGCGTAAGTTTTTAATAGCATGACCTAATTTTAAGCCAAAATATGCGTTTTGGCAAACAAAAAACGACGCCCCCGAGAGCGCCGCTATCTGTAAATCTATTTCACGTTCAGGATTTTGTATTTAATCATCCCCTTCGGAGTAGCCACTTCAACCTCATCTCCCTTGGCGCGTCCCATAAAGGCCTTGCCCAGAGGAGATTCATTGGAAATCTTTCGCTGCACAGGATCAGCCTCATTTGATCCCACGATTTCAAAATCCATCTCGCTGCCATTGAATTTGACTGTCACAGTCGAACCAATTCCCACATTGGCGGACTGTTCACTCTTCTCCACAACCTGTGAGTTTTTGATCGCCATTTCCAATTCAGCTATACGAGTTTCATTTTCACTTTGCTGCGATTTAGCTTCGGAATATTCGGCATTTTCACTAAGATCGCCTTGTTCTTTGGCTTCTTTGATCGCCTTAGCTATTTCCTGTCTGATTTGGATCTTGCGATGCTCCAATTCGTCCTGCAGTTTTTTCAACCCTTCCTTGGTAATAAGTCTTGCCATACCCGGTAGTAGAAATTCAAATGGGCTTTGCCCAAAAGAACCTTTAATATTTTATCTGATTATCTTTCGTTTATCACGCTTGTAAAACTATAAATGCCCGAAATTACTATTTTGAATTTTCACTACCGGGCATATTTTTCCCTCATTTAGTGTTTAAAAAATGCCGCCGCCTCATGGGCGGTGCATTTAGTGTTCATTTGTAACGTATCCAGAATACCAGATTTTTCTACTTTGTCAACATAGTAGTATATATCTAGCAAAATAAGCTTTTTTAAGCTAAAAAATGCCTTTTATTTTTCCTACCAGATTACCGATCACATCAAACTTCAAGAAATCGCGGTAAGTCACAAATATCATCAAACCGATCAAAATAGCAAAGCCTGCCGTGTGGAATATTTGCTCTAATTTCTGACTTACAGGCGAACCTTTGATTTTTTCGATAATTATAAACAAAATACGTCCACCATCCAGAGCCGGGAAAGGTAGCGCGTTGATAATTCCCAAATTTACACTTAATATTGCAGCAAAACGCAGAATATGCGCCAATCCCAAGGGAATAACTTCTCCGGTATAGACCGCGATTCCCACAACTCCGGTAACATCCAAGCCACCACCTTGTCCGGAAAGTAGCATCTTAAGCACCATAAATATCATCAAGAAAACATTACCAAGTTCCACAAATCCTTTCCAGAGTGCTGGAAACAAAGAATAGGAAACTTTGGCCACTTGCGCTAAGCTGACACCAATCCTTCCCTTGCCGCTTTCTGGCATAATTTCAGGAATTCCTTTTAAGACCAATTCTTCCTTGCCACGTTTTATGTTGAGATTTATTTCCTTGCCCACGTTGGAACCAATAAATTCCTGCACGCCTTCAACGCCCACAAGATTATATGTTTTCCCATCCGGACCGGTTTGTTTCTTTTCAATAACATCTCCCATTTTCAGACCCATTTTTTGCGCAGGAGAACCATCCTCCACCTTTTCGATCAATACATATGCCCCCTTGACGTTAGCATTTTCAACTTCTTGTGGCGTTCCCAACATGAATCCAAAAGAAAACAACAGCCAAGCGAAAATGAAATTCATCACCACTCCTGCAATCAAAACTTTACTGCGAACCCAAGGACTCTTGCTAACAAAGCTGTCTTCGCCCTTCTCATCGCCATTTTCTCCTTTGATGCGCACAAAACCCCCGATTGGCAACCAGTTTATCGAATAGATAGTATTTTTTGATTCAATATGTTTTCTGCCCAAGACAAAATCCCATTTCCCCGTCTGGTCATTCTTCACCACACCCAAAGCGCGCGGTGGGAAACCAAAACCGAATTCTTCAGCCTTGATTCCATTTCTTCGCGCCACTGCAAAATGACCGAGCTCATGCACGAATACTAGAAAACCGAGAATTATGATGAAAACTAAGATGGTCAACATTGCATTTTGACAATTAATTTCTACTTATTTCTTCGTATTTCTATTTATTTCCAACACCCGAAAAACATATAGAAATATGTTGCACGAAATATATGGAAATAAAGTTGCGAGCATTCTACACCGTCATGATATCCTGCTCTTTCTTCGCTCTGATTTCTTCGATCTTTTTATTATATTGGTCAATAATTTCCTGCAGTTTATCTTTGCCTTTGAATTTGTCATCCTCGGAAATATCGCCTGCCTTCTCCATGTCTTGAATTTCTTTGAGCGCGTCTTCTCGAACCATACGCACGGCGATGCGCGATTCTTCGGCTTTTTGATTCAAAACTTTCACTAAATCCTTGCGACGCTCCTCTGTCAACATTGGGATGTTGATGCGGATAACAATACCATCATTATTAGGATTGAAGCCAAGGTCAGACTCACGAATTGCCGACTCAATTGAAACCAAAGCGCCGCGATCCCATGGTTGAATCATGATGGTCCGAGGCTCGGGGGTGTTTATTGCAGCAATTTGTTTTAGCGGGGTTTTGGTGCCATAATAATCAACCTTCAAATCTTCCACCAGTGATGGCGTCGCGCGTCCCGTTCTCAACTTCCCCAACTCAATTTGAAGATGTTCAATCGCCTTTTCCAAATCAGTTTTTTTAGTTTCGATTACTTGTGTATACATACCTCGTTTAGTATTTAGTATTTAGTATTATTGTTCCTTGATCACTGTGATCAAATATTCCTCAATCCCATATATACTTTTTGCGAATCTGCCGGACTGAATTTTATCACACCTACTCCTTTTTTGGTATCCAGTTGATAAGTGGACCATTTCACTCCTCCATCAATCGTGCGATATATCGCTCTTGCTGCGACATAGATAATTTCCTTGTTATTCTTGGGATTTATTGCAAGCCCACGAATTGCAAATCCTTCGCTGCTGGCAATTACATTAAGCGACTCCCATTTTTTACCGCCTTCGGTTACTTTAACCACTCCCTTATCTGTCCCCACATACAATACATTTTTAACGATAGGATCTGCCACTACGGAATATACATCTTTCCCAGAGATTCCGGATATAACCCCTTCTTTTGATGTCATGTCCACTATTTCATTACCGCCATCAAGCGTTTCCAATACTCCTTGTTGGAAAATGCCAAAATACAGATGTGGTCCTCCTCCTGCATCGAAAACAATACTCGTTACCGGTCCGTCGACCTTTTTTAGATTTTTCCACGTCTTTCCCGCATCTGTTGATTTGATAATTACGCCATCGGAAGTGCCGGCATAAATATAGTCGCTGTTTGATTGATCGACTGCCAAAGAAGCGACAAATGTGCCTTCGGCGGGCTCGGTATATATTTCTTTCCATTCCCCTTCGCCTTCCTTTTTGAATATTTTTCCCCTCTTATTATATACTCCGGCCGCATATATGATATTCGGTTTTTGAGGATCAAATGAAATCGCATAGGCTTTTTGGGCGAAAGATTCCACTTGCCAAGTCTCGGCGCCGTCCGTGCTTTTGAGCAAGCCATTGCTCATCGTGCCGGCATAAATAATGCTGGAATCAGTCGGATGCGCGGCAATCGTCAAAATATCAGCTGCAGTAATGCTCTTCTTTTCATCAACCTTAACTTTCGGATTCCAAGTTGCGCCACCATCCCCGGAGACAAAAAAGTTGGCTGCCGAAGTTCCGGAAGTTGAGGTTCCTGAACCACCTGGAATCAAAGAACAACCGGAAAGTAACATTGTTGCGGCAAATATACTGCCTAATAAATATATCTTTTTCATAACCAAATAATAGCACACAAAAAGAAATCAACAAAAGCCATCGGAACATCTTCTCAACTTGTGCATAAGAATGTATACTATGGAAAGATATTCTTCATAATAAAAAAGATATGAAATTGGAAGCACTCTATGCATCGCTTGGGCTTTCGACATCAACAGGCGAACTCATAACCCTTGCGGTAGCAATCTTGATTATCAGTACGGTGTTTTGGCTGTTGGTTGGACGCTTCAGGCTCTATAACATGCTCATAAATATCTATATTTCTCTGGCCCTGTTGCAAGTTTTGCCATCCGTGGTTCCGGACATGGGAAAATATACCGCAATCATGGTTTTTGCCATTGCGATTATCGTCTTGTTTTTGATGGAGAAATATCTCTTTGATATTCATATTTCAGGCAGCGGATTACCTTATTGGGAAGTTTTTTTGATAAGCTTTTTGGAAATCGGACTTTTGGCAAGCATAGCCTTCACCTACATTCCCCAAAAGGAAATCGTCAAATATGTTTCCATAGATTCCTTGCAATATTTCACCTCTCCTTGGGCGCGCGTCGCCTGGATGGTTATTCCGCTATTTTTTGTTATAATAGTCAATAAGAGGGGAAAATAAGGAATTTTTGGAAACTATTGACCGATTGCGAAAATCGGATATAATTGATTGTGTTATCTTGATTTTCAGATATGCGCCTATAGCTTCCCGTAAAGTCCGACAGGTCGGACCACGGGACAAGCAGTTGGTATTTTTTGCGCCTATAGCTCAGTTGGTAGAGCAGTTGCCTTTTAAGCAAACGGTCCCAGGTTCGAGTCCTGGTGGGCGCACCCCGTAAAACTCGCTTCGCTCGCCACGTGGCAGGCCCCGTAAGATCCCGAAAGGGATTTTTTGGTTTCTGGACAAATATACCAAAATATCCTATCATTACCACATAATTATGACACCAGAAAAAGGAAAATTTATCTTCTTTTGGACCCTTGTAGCGGTCTTTTTCATCGTTTCCACGTTGATAATCTCCTACGCCTTTGGCTATCGTTACAGCTTTGGCAAAGGGGTTTTTATCTATGGCGGCTCCGTCAGCCTAAAAACTCTTCCTCAAACCGTCGACGTTGCCATCAATGGCGTCCCTATTCCCTCCAAAAAACTCAATCGTCTCAATAATTCATATCACATTGACGGCGTCAAACCTGGCGAATATGAGGTTACCGTCAGTGCCTCCGGGTTCAAGCCATGGTCCAAACGCATCGATGTGCACAGCGGCATATCGACTGAGTTTTGGAACATCATGCTTGTGCGTGATTCTTATGACCGCATATCCTATGATGCTACGCAATCAGGAAAAATCTTCATCTCGCCAAAAAATGATTTAATCGCCTTCACGCAGAAAAAGGACGAGGAATTTTTAGTTGGTTTATTGGATTCGGAAGAACAAATCGCCAAAAACATTTTTTCCTCCAAGGAATATGTTTTTACTAACGATGAAAAAGAAAATATCGAGTGGTCACCACAAGCCCACCGCCTAATCATACCTACAATCAAAAACGACGGAACCAAACATTATTTCATTGAAACCACAGAAACCGGAGAAACGATTGACCTTAAAGACATCGTGAATACAAATAACATCTCCCATGTGCGCTGGGATCCTGACACCAAAAACGCTCTTTTCTATATGGACGGAGACACTTTATACCGCGTCGATTTGGATAACCCCCAAAGCATAACGACCCTGGTTTCCGGCATCGCCAGTTATGATCTTTCTTCAAGCGGCCTATATTACATGCAATTGCCGGGAGGAATCATTTATCGTACCAACATGACCGGTTCTTCGAATCCCGAACAAATCACGACATCCGGACCAGCTGAAATGTCCGACACTTCATATCAAATAATCGTATATGACAAAGATCGAATTACCTATCTGAACCGAAGTGGTGATTTTTATGTTTATAATAAAGGGGAGCTGGATACATATTTCCGCAAGATGCCGGGAAAGATCCGGGGCGCACAATTTTCAAATGATGGCAAAAAAATTCTTTTTTGGAGCGACAACGAAATTTTAGCTTATTTTAGCCGAAAATGGGAAGTTCAACCAACTCGCATGAAAAATGAATTAGCCACTGTCACCCGTTTTTCCGAACCTGTTGTTGATGTTCAATGGACCAAAGACTACGAACATATAATCTTTGCCACCGGCAAGAAAATAAAAGTTATTGAGCTTGATCCGCGCGACCACCGCACCATGGAAGATGTTTTGGATATTTCCGCAGACTCGACACATTTGGTCAGCAATCATTCGGACGGCAATTTATATTTCACCGACAAAAATAGCGCCGGCATTGTCACCATTCAATCAATCACCTTCCCTGAGAAAACAGGAATACTTGGGTTTTAATAAATACTTCCGTTTAGGAAGTTCAACCTCCCTTATGGAGGTTGAACCTCCACACACACTCCCAATGAAAGAAGAACCGATGAAAAAGGCTGCGAATCCCTTAAGACTGCAGCCTTTAATAAATCCAATGTATCAACAAGGGTTTATCCCTTCAATATATCCTCCAATATCATATCGCGAGCAGGATGTTTCCTGCCATTTCTTTGCTCCCAGAAAAACAACTCTTTATATTTGGAAGCCAAACCACTGAGTCTAATCAGTGTCATAAGAGAATTCTCATCCAATTCCTCGAATCCTTCGAACGGGAATAATCTTTTTTGAATCTCAAAGTTCAAGTAGTGATAAAACATTAAGCTGTTGGAACAAAATAAATGTAGTATATTTACCATGTCCGTTTTCTTTACGCTGGGATGAACAATAATATTTTTAAAAACCTGGACAATATCACTACTGACGAGATCTTTCCAATTATCCGTTACTACTTTCGCCAGATTAATCCAAGCAATAAAATCAATCGCACAGCCTGGTAAATTAACTTCTTTCATCATTCTGAAAATGGTCGCTTGATCGTTTTTTTCAGGAATAATATCTTTCAATAAGACAACGTCTGTTTTGCTTTTTGCCAATAAATCAGCCATTCTTTCAATAAACTGAATTAATGTCCCATACAAGGAAAAAACCACGCCAGCTCTTTGGATATCATTTTTCATCCCCATCTCAAGTTTGGTCCTTCTAGTTCTTTTCATTTGAATCCTCCTTCTGCGTTTTCAGTCCGCCGACTTTGGATTTTTAAGGCACTAAATGCCGTTTTTATGCGACTTAGTATTATACACCTATCTGGTGAAAAAGTCAATCATAAACGCCAAAAAACGCCCAAATAAGGCGTTTTTTGTATATAAATCTTGGTATTGCTGAGTATTCGTGAAATTCGCGATTCGTGAACATTCGTTTCCCAATTCGCGAAAATTCGTATCCTAACGCTTCGCCCACTGTGGAGTCGCTTCGCTCCCTGAAACCCAGCGGTTTCAGTACTTCCGCCACGGGAAAACCCAGGTTTTCCCGACCCCTTTCCTTTCCACACTGTGCTGAAAGATATTCTATCTTTTAGCCCACTGTGGAGCACGTCTTGCCTTCTTGAGACCCGGCTTCTTGCGTTCTACGGCGCGGGAATCGCGGGTAAGGAAACCATTGTCACGAAGCGTTTTTTTGAGCGCTTCGTCATATGCCACCAGCGCGCGGGAAAGTCCCAAGCGGATCGCTTCAGCTTGTCCATTGAAACCGCCACCGCGAACAACCACGCTCATGCGGAATTTGCCAAATGTGCCAGTCACTCTCATTGGTGCAAGCACGGTTGTTTGCAAATTAACCATGGGAACATAGTCTTTCATCTTGCGGTCATTGATCATCACATCAGCCTCGCCGGAACCTTCTTGCTGATATATGCGGACCTGCGCTACGGAAGCTTTGCGTCTTCCAACACCGGCAAAATATTTCTCTTTGGAAGAAGCTGCTGACGCCTTTACCGTTTTCGCCGCCTTTGGCGCATCTTTTTTCTCAACTTTTTTTACTGCTTTTACTGCCATAATGTTATAAATCTCTAATTTACGCTAATTTTATCGCTAATTTTCTCTAATGAATTTCATTCGCGATTATTCGAGATAAAATTCGTGTCGATTAGCGATTCATATCCTTAATGTGTAATGTCTATTCCATGCTTGTGCTCGCTATCAGCGTAGACAAACAAACGCGTCATCATCTTGTCGCGCAATTTGTTTTTCGGAAGCATGCCATATACTGCGTTTTGAATCACTTTGCGAGCATCCTTCTTGAGCAGGTCGCGCAGCGCGATTGAAGTGATTCCACCCGGATAACCGCTGAAACTGTGATATATCTTGTCGGTCATCTTGTTTCCGGTAACTGCAATTTCAGCTGCATTAATCACAACCACAGTGTCTCCTCCGTCAATATGCGGGGTAAAGTCAACTTTTCCTTTGCCGCTCAAAACGGTTGCGATTTCAGTAGCCAGTCTTCCCAGCCTCTTCCCTTTCGCATCAAATAAATGATATTGTCTCTTCATATTAATTTATTCGCTAATTTACACTAATTTATCATTAATAATCTCGAATAATTTCAGCAAGTCATTCGTGTAAATTCGCGAAATTTTATTCGTGATCATTCGCGATCTTAAACGAATTCTATCACGGCCATTCTTGCGCCATCGCTTTTTCTTTGCTCCAGCTTGGTTATTCTGGTATAGCCACTTTGGCGAGCCCGGAAACGATCCAGGAATTCTCCGGAAAGCTTCTTCACAGCAGGCAAAGGCAAGTGCTTACGCAAATCGCGAATCACTGCGGTGCTCTTAGCTGGATCGGCTTTCATTTTTTTCGCTTTGGTGATCAAACGATCAATTTTTGGCTTTGCTTCCTTGGCTTTCGCCTCAGTGGTAGTAACGCGCTCACGCACAATAATGCTACCGAGCAAAGTCTTGATCATCGCCTCACGCGGACCTTTCTTTCTGCTAAATTTTCTTCCTGTTACTCTATGTTTCATATAATTAAATCCCTAATCAACACTAATTTATCGCTAATAATCTCTAATGAATCAATTCGCATCGCTATTCGCGATAATTCGGGATTAAATCCGCGTCGATTCGCGATTTATATCCTTATTGCTTTAATGTAAGACCGAATTCACCAATCGCCTTCTTGATTTCCTTGGCTCCCTTCTCTCCCATTCCTTCCAGTTCGAGAAGTTTTTCTTCAGTGAATTTGACCACGTCCTTGATCTTGACGATCTTGTGGATTTCCAGGACATTTGCCGTACGGGTGGAAATTCCCTTCAGATCAACAAGTTTTAGCTTCAGCGGATCCTCCTGCTCTTCCTCTTTTTTTTCAGAAGATGTTTCTTTCACTGCTTCTGCTTCTTTAACTTCTTCTTCCTCTTCAGCCTTCTCGGAAACGACTTCGATTTGAGCCAGCGTCGAGAATTGCTCGATCAGTATCCTCACGGACTTATCGAACGCTTCTTCTGGCGTAATGCTGCCATCGGTTACGATTTCCAAGGTTATCTTATTGAAATCAGTGCGCTTTCCTACACGCATGTTCTCAACTTCATAATTTACACGACGAATCGGGGTGTACACCGCGTCGATTGCAATAACTCCGATTTCCTTATCCGGGCGTTCCTGTTGTTCAATTGGAATATATCCCAAGCCCTTACCTACTTCCAATTCCATCTCCAGTTCAGTCTTCTTGTCAGTAACGGTTGCGATTATTTGTTCGCCATTTACCACTTCCACGCTGGAAGGGCAAACAATGCTGCCTGCAGTCACCGGACCTTCCCCTTTTGATTTGAGAGAAACTTTCACCGGCTCGTCTGAATACATCTTAAAGCGAATTTTTTTGAGATTAAGCACAATCTGAACCACATCTTCCATTACACCACTAATGGTGGAAAATTCATGGGAAACACCTTTGATCTTAACTGAAGTGACAGCAGCCCCTTCCAAAGAAGAGAGCAGCACACGACGAAGGGCGTTACCCAAGGTAGCGCCATATCCCGGATAGCATCCGAGGATTTCAAACTTGCCGCTGTGGTCATCGACAGGAATATACTTTGGTTTTTGAGGAAGCGATACTCCCTGCATAGCCTTTGGAACATGCTGATCGCGCCCAGGCGCAAAGAACACGTTTACTTATGAAGTTAGTTTGTAGTAAAAATTTAGCGAGAATAATATTCAACTACCATCTGAGGATCGACGTGCACGCCTACATCCTCGCGACTTGGAACAGACACGATTTTTCCTTCCAATTTCGCACCATCCAGCAGAAGCCAAGCTGGAACATCCTTTTTATTTTGGATCCACTGTTTTTGATTATTGAAATATACATTCTCAGCTTTCAAAGGATTGATGGAGATAACATCACCGATTTTCACTTCATAGGAAGGAATAGTGACACGCTTGCCGTTAACCATGAATGATCCATGATTAACCAACTGTCTTGCAAGTGACGGCGCGCTGGCAAATCCCATGCGGCGAACCACATTATCGAGACGCATTTCCAAACGAGCCATGAGCAAATCACCGGTAACTCCTTGCTTGCCGCTGATTTCTTCATAATGCTTGCGGAATTGCCTTTCGAGCACACCATAGATGCGCTTGATTTTTTGTTTCATTGCCAACTGTTTGCCATATTCACTTGCGCCTCTGGAAACACTTTTACCATGCGCTCCCGGAGCATATGGCCTTCTGACCATAGCGCACTTGGGAGAAGCACAACGTTCACCCTTAAGGAAGAGTTTTTCTGATGCGCGACGGCATTTCTTGCATTTTGATCCTAAATCACGTGCCATAATGTTATAAATCTCTAATTTACACTAATTTATCACTAATTATCTCTAATAAATTCACATTCGCGATTATTCGAGACTAATTAGTGTCGATTCGCGACTGATATCCTCTAGACTCTACGAGGTTTCTTTGCCTTACATCCGTTGTGCGGGATCGGAGTAATGTCCTTGATTGAAACCAGTTCAAAACCGCGGTTAGCCAAAGCTCTAATTGAAGATTCTCTTCCGCTACCGACACCTTTCACATATACTTCCAATTCTTGTAAGCCATATTTCTTCACCTTTTCCGACACATCGGCAACCACCTGCGCTGCAGCATAGGGAGTAGCTTTCTTTGCTCCTTTGAAACCGAGCAGGCCGGAACTTGACCAGCCAAGAATAGAACCATTAATGTCAGACAAAGCAACCTTGGTGTTATTGTATGTGCAATGGATATGAGCCTGCCCCTTCAAAATTTGCCTTTTGAGCTTCTTCTTTTTTTTCTTAGCTTCCGCAGCAGTTTCCTGAGTCTGAATTTCTTCAGCAGGAGCTTCGGTTGCAACCTCGACTTTTTCCATCACTTCTTCTGTTGTCTTATTTTCTTCTGCCATATGATGATATGAATCTCTAATCAACACGAATTAATTCACTAATTATCCCTAATAAAACATTCGCGATTATTCGAGACTATATTAGAGTCGATTCGCGATTTTTATCATTATGTCTTAGATTCCGATCTGCGGCCGCTTCCCATCGTGCGACGAACATTACCGCGAACGGTGCGACTATTGGTTTTGGTGCGCTGTCCGTTTACCGGAAGACCTTTCTGATGGCGTGAGCCACGATAGCAACCAATTTCCTTGAGACGTTTGATGTTCATCTTTACCTCATGTTTGAGTTCTCCTTCCACGCGATATTTCTTTTCCACCTCTTCGCGGATCTTGTTTGCTTGGTCAGCGCTCAGATCCTTGGTGCGCAAAGACTTGTCGATTCCCAAACCTTCCAAAATGCGATTACTTGTCGTGTCTCCGATGCCGTATATATAGGTAAGCGCGATGTCAATGCGCTTTTCGTCCGGCAAATTTATTCCTGCGATACGTACCATAATTTTATAAATCACTAATTTACACTAATTTATCTCCAATATTCACTAATAACCACCGCTGATATATTCGCGATTATTCGCGATTCCATTTGCGTCAATTCGCGATTTTTATCCTTGGCGTTGCTTGTGCTTAGGAGTAACGCAAATCACATAGAGTTTTCCTCTGCGCTTTACTATCTTGCACTTGGCACATATTTTTTTCACTGATGCTCGTACTTTCATATAGCTATTACAGAATTACACAGAAGCTTGCAGAATGACACTGAAATTCTGTGTCTCTGTGTTTTTCTGTTTTCTTCTGCGTTTTTCCTTTAATTTTACATTCGTTGAATCACTCTCCCCTTGGTTAAATCATAGGGGCTCATTTCCAGCAGCACCCTATCACCAGGAAGCAAGCGGATATAATTCACTCGCATCCTTCCTGAAATGTGCGCCAAGACTTCATGCCCGTTGTCCAATTTCACGCGAAAAGTAGTGCTTGGCAACGTCTCCACTACAGTTCCTTCCAGTTTGATCAGTTCTTTGTTTGAACTCATATTTTATTGCAAAATATTGTCTGTTTAACGCCAACCCAAAAAGAGAGGGTGACTCGCCGGAATTCTATCCAAATGCTTGCAATCACCTTGGCAAACCTCTTGTATCTATCTTTGCGTTATATTGTTTTTTAGAACGTATGGATATGATATCAAACAAGCCAAAACTTGTCAACATTAGCAAAGTTAACCTAAAGATAAGAGATTATTTTCCCTTAATAAAGCCTTTTTTTATAGTTATCCACAGTTAACAACCCCGATTTAATATCCTTAAACAGACACTCGATGTCTCTTGGGAGCATCGAGTGTCAAAGCAAAGTAATTTTTTACCCTTATGGCAGCACTTCCCTATACGTATTATCACCAGATCCTCCGCTGCATGCCGGACAAGTTTCAGTTTTGTCAGAACATGAAACTCCCGCGGCAGTGCAAGCTGCTGCAGATAACGTATCCGTGCTGCCCGTGCAACTGTTTGCGGCCAAGCAAAATGCTGTTTGATTGTTGGTTTGTCCGCAATTAGCAGAGTCTGAACAATCTACGGAATTGCTGTAGCTACAAGTATGCCCGCTGTAGGTACAACTTCCATTTACACAACCGGAACCATCCCAGCTTGTGCCTGCCTGACAGTAAAATTGGCATTTAGTTGCAGTGTTCGATCCGGAATAAGACCATGAAGTTGGAGAAAATATGCTCGAGGTCTCAGTTGCGCCATATGATTGACCATTGGTCGGAATTGACCCACCGCAATTGTAGCCGCAATAAGAACCCATCCAACTTCCGGCAGTGCACCTGTATTGACATTTTGTCGCTGTATCAGTAGCTGAATATGCCCAAGAGGTACTAACAGCCAAGCCACTGCTTTCTTCGGCATCATATGCACCCGCGTTTGTCGGAACGGAGCCGGTGCAAGAAGCTGCTAATTTACTTGCACTACAAGATGCATCTGTTCCCCCTCCGCTTCCCGTACATTTCCATGTCCAAGAAGTACCGCTATCTGCCACTGTTGGAGTCGTAGCGGTTGTATTGCAAAGTCCGCTTGTTGGAGCCGTAGTAAATGATCCTCCGTTAGATGATCCACAAACACCATTTACTGGAGTAGGAACAACAACTTTATATTTCACATCTATTATTGTAGCAGTTGCACTGATTGCCCCACTCAATTGAGGATGAGCACCACAGTTCTTAAACGCATTATATACACTATCAGGATCAGGAGAACCGAATACATAAAATCTCACAATGTAATCACCCGGGGTATTCGGTGCAATGGCGTTGATCGTTTTACTGACGGAAGTTCCTCCTGCAATGACAAGTCCATCCTCTGCTCGCTGAGCCCAGCTGGTACCGAAGAATGTTACTTCTTTGTCAAAATTACCGAATCCGTTTGGCACATAACCGGCAACAGTGACTTGCACAGGAACAGTATTTACGCACTTAGGATTGTATAAGCCAACCGTTACAGGAAAAGTAGCTCCGGGAGCAACAGTCGGTGGCACAACAAAACTTCCATTCATTGTCTCATTGGATTCATGTATCGCAGTATAAGTACAACTTCCGAAATTAATATGGTCAGCAGCCAAGCGAGAAGACAGATTTATTGGGGCCTTATGACATTCAACGGAAACTGGACAAGAATAGCCATAGACATAATAATGCATGCTCAGCGTGTAGCTGTCAGCACTTGCTTTTCCTGCTCCCAATAAAAACATATTTCCAGCTAGAAACAACGCGAGGGATGCTATCTTCGCTTTTCTTGATCTTACTGTGAAAACTATCGCCAAAGATATTGCAAGCAAGATGATTAAAACAATAAGCAATAATTTCTTGGAGGCTACCGTTTCAGACAGTTTCGACACTTCACTTTCATGCTCCAAGTTATCTGTTTTCATTTTAAAGATTGTCTGCGCCAAAACACGTCCTTCCGGATCCTTGACCGTTATTTCAGCTTGCGGGTAATTGCAATCTTTTTCCATTGAATAATCTGCACTGATGAGTCCGTTGCTTTTTTCAATGTTTTTTTCAACCATTTTTCCACATGACTTGCCAAAGCCGTCAGCAATTTTTATAAAAGCAACCGCTTCTTTTATATTCGCCGTGCCAGCGCGAGAACCAGTGAAACTGTCAGCACTGTCAAAATATGCAAAATTTATCTTGGAAACTTCTCCTTTGAGATACTTGTCTTTGTCAAATATAATGTTTTGAATAGTTCCACTGGGACCCTGGACCACATAATGAACAATAATTTTATTTGAGGCTATTTTCCCATCCTCGCCAACCAAAGAAAGGACAGTATCATAAGCTTGGGGCGCTTCAGGCTTGGGAATGACGAACTGCTTTTCCACTTTTTTGCCTGATTCAAGAATAATGTTATCCAAATCAGCCGAAGATCTCTTTTCACCAAAAATATTTCTGTAATATGACGAGATATTTGGGGTCAGGGTTTTTTCAGCTCCGGCTTTGTTCTCAATATCACAATTCAATGTGAGTTTCTCGGAAGAAGCCACGTCTACGCCCTGAACAAGATTATATTTATTTTGGCTATCCTCTCCGATGAAAAGATAGCAACTGCTTTCATCGATGGAAATGTACCCATTAGCAGGCTTCAAATCTACATCACCTGCCGGCGAAAGAGAAAGGAGCATGCCCTCACTGTTTTGCAATTCCACATACAATTTAAATTTACCATTCAAATAATTAGGCAGTTCATACCTTATTTCTCTATGAATCTGTTCCTCGTTGCCAACTGATAACAACTCGTCATATACTTTGAAATCAACAAGCTGCGAGCTGTTTTCCGTTTCCTTAAATAATTTGGCAGCATATTTTATCTGGGATTGGATGCCTTCTTTATTGTAGACATCAAAACCGACAGTAGCTTCCGTCCCGTTATTTTCCAAAATTTGGACGTTGTAAACATCTGTCGAGGCTATTTTTGTTGCTTGACCCTGCTGGTCAGTGTTCAGCTTCACCAAGTCTCCGTACTGATTCTTCATTTTAGCTTCCATGTCGGCCCTGATTTGTTCATCGGAAAGTTTCTCTTCAGCCAAAACATTGTTTTGTGCCACAAAGAGAGCGGCAGCAAAAACCAGCCAAAGTATTTTTGTTTTCATAATTTTGGTTTATTTTTTATAAATATTTTTTTATTATTATAGGCTTATTATACAACAAAAGGCTGCGAAAAAAAAGTTAACGAGTTATCCACAGCAAACCGCAAGGGTTCATTGCATGCAAAAGACGACAAAAGCGGGTCACCCCGCTTTTGTGTGTAGACTATTTTTATGTGCAGTTTTATCTATGGTGCTACTTCACGATAAACATTTTCTCCCGTGGGATCGCTTGGCGCACAATCCGGACATGTTTGGTCATTGTTCGCACAAGCGACTCCGTTATTGTTGCAATCTGCAGGAGTAAGTAAATCATAACCAGAAGTGCAACTATTTTGGGCAGAACATGCATTGACGGTTTTGTGATTTGTTTGTTCACAATTTGCCTCATCAAGACAATCGACTGAATCGTTATATGTGCACTGATAATCACTATAGCTCACAACACAAGCTCCTTTTATAGCACTGCAATTTCTCATCCTGCCATCGCTTGTTCCAGCACACGTCCAAGTCCAATTGGTTCCAGAATCAGTAACCGTACCGATGATAGAGCTCCCTGTTCCGCAAAGATTTGTTGCGGGAGCCGTTGAATAAGTACCTCCATTAGCACTTCCACAAATATTTCTGCAAGCTCCGGAATAAAGGGTGAATCCTGAACGACAGGTATATTCACATTTAGGAACGCCACAAGCAGAAACCAGAGTGTTCGGAGTATTGGCCGAAAGGCCTGTATTATCACCCGTGCAAGGATCAGCATTTGCCGTGCTGGCACCTGCCGTACAACTATACACGATCTTGTTCGCGCTACAGTTTGCAAAAACGCCTAGGTTGTTTGCATCAACAGTTGCGCCATTGACTGAAAGTCCTCCATAACATCTCCAATTCCAAGTGGTTGCATTGGAAATAAGATCATTATTATAAAAACCAGAACTGCAAAAGGACGTTGGTGCTGTAGACTTTGGAACCCCACTATTTTGGCCATTCGGACCATTATCACAAGCTCCTGAAAGTTCGGAAACTACGGCTATCGGAAAAGTGCCGCTGCTGGTCCTGCCATTATATGAAGCGGTGTAACTTGCATTATATATACCTGGAGATGCGGGTAAAGTAAAAGAAGCATAATTATAATAAACGGGATTATCGCATCCGGATGCTCCTGAACCACAATATTCAAATCTTGCCGTAGCATTTGTAAATACCGTCTTGGTTTGCCCATTAAATGTGACCGAATAAGAAATTGGCGGTTCACTGTTTATAAATTGCGTAGTGCTTGTAGGTGGCGAGTATGTTCCATTAATCGGATTTGCACTGTCAATAATTGAAGCTTCGGTTCCTATGTATATTGCCGCACGACCCCTCTTATAACCAGGAATGGTGGCCGTGGATGTTGTTCTGTAGTTATAATCAAGACCGTTGTTATAAGTAACTCCAGAGGCCACACACACAAACGGACCAGGGTTGGGACAAGCATCAGCCCTGGTATACGAGGTAAAGGTAACGCTGCCGCTACCGCTACTTACAGTCACTGCTTGAGCTTTTTGGAAATGAAGCATACTGCAAAGGACAAAAAACAAGAACAATGCGGCTCTGTTTGCCATTTTTTTCCTCAAAAATAAAACTAACATTATCAGAAATACTGTAACAAAAATAAATGCAATCGAAGCCTTTTGCATTAGGCTTGATTCTTTCTTTTCAATATTGGAATTATTTGTTACGACTTGTTTTTCTTTTGGTTCCCAATTAATGATACCAGCATTATACATATCCAAAATCTTTCCATTTGAGTCTTCCAAAATGATCTTCACTGTAAAAGAATTACCAAGCTTTCCTTTTTCTGAAAAAGCATATTCAAACTGTAAATCTTTGTTTTCTCCGGGAAACAGAAACACTAACTCGTCAAACTTTTTTTGATCATAAAGTTCAACACCATCGCCATTAACATTCAAGACATTTGTGCTGTATCTGAAACGCTGCGCTTCCTTTCCACTATTTTTGACACTAAAATTAATCTTAGCAATATTCCCTTCCTGCATTTCTGCACTGGCAGAAGATACGATTACCGGCACGACATATCCTTCTTTGACATTTTCGCTTGTGCTATCGGAAATTTCCTCGGCATTTATTGCTGTAGCGAAGAACACCAAAGCAAAAGCCAAGCACACAATTTTGATTTTCATATTTTTGGTTTAATTTTTCTCTAAATATTTTTATTTAGACCACAAATACATTATATACCAAACTATTTCATCAAAGAAGCGCTTAGTTATGCACAGCAAGCCACAGGGGTTCACTGCAGGCAGCAAACAAAAAAGCGGATGCCCCGCTTTTGTCATTTATTGTAAATTGTAAGTTGAAAGTTATTTCTGCATTTTTCTTCTAATAAATGCTGGGATTTCCAATTCCTCTTCTTCCGGTTCTTGAGTCTGCGCGACCGGTGCAATCGGACGAGGCTGAATCTTCTCTTCAATAATCATTTTCGGCTCAAGTATTCTCTTGGTTGGAAAAGTTATTTTATCTTCGAGTTCCTCTTTTGCAGCAACCGACTGAACCTTTTCTTCAGAATAGGCCGGAGCTGTATATGTCTGCTGCTGAACCTGAGCAACTTGCGACTTCGGAGAAACACGATTTACCAAAAGATTTTCTTTCCTTGCTTCCCTTTCGGCATCAAAGCCTGTTGCCACCACCGTGATATGAATCTCGCCTTTCTTAACCTGATCATCAACAACCGCACCGAAAATAACTTTTGCGTTCGGATCAATGCTTTCAGTGATAATATTGGCAGCTTCGTTTATTTCCAACATCGTCAGATCACTGGAACCAGAAATATTGAAAAGTACTCCCTTCGCTCCATCAACAGAAAGTTCCAGAAGTGGACTATTAATTGCCGCTTTGGCAGCTTCGGAAGCACGACTTTCACCACTGGCAATGCCGATTCCCATGAGGGCCGAGCCACTGTCTTGCATAATTGCGCGAACATCGGCAAAGTCTACATTAACAATTCCGGGCTTTGTGATCAAATCAGAAATTCCCTGCACACCTTGTCTTAGGATATCATCCACGATGCGAAAAGCGCTGATTAAGGTTGTCTTGCGATCAATAATGGAAAGCAATTTGTCATTAGGAATTGTAATCAAAGTATCAACGCGATCTTTGAGATTCTGCAAACCTTCTTCACCGATAGCACGCCTTTGCGCTCCTTCAAAAGAAAAAGGCTTGGTGACAACAGCCACTGTGAGTGCACCTAACTCTTTAGCAGTCTCAGCAACCACAGGAGCCGCTCCGGTTCCCGTTCCTCCACCCAAACCACAAGTTACAAAAACCATATCTGCTCCCTTGAGCACTTCTTGAATTTCCTCACGATTCTCTTCGGCAGCCTGCCTTCCCACTTCCGGATTCATTCCTGCTCCCAATCCTTTGGTTAGGTTTTTGCCTATATGTACCTTTTCCGAAGCTTTGGAGTGATGCAAAGCCTGCGCATCAGTGTTGATCGCCACATATTCAACTCCTTTTATCTTTGCATCGATCATCCGGCTCAAAGCATTACCGCCAGAACCTCCGACTCCGACTACTTTTATGCGTGCAAATGTTTCAATGTCTGGTTTTATTTCAGCCATAGGGTTTCCTGATCAAAATTCTCCTGATCAATATGAAAAATAGTTAGCAAACTCTTTGCATCTATTTTTGTTTTATTTTTGGAAGTTTTTGTTTTTTTCTCTAGTACCTAAATGTATCACGTCAACTATACTCATGTCAAATAAGGTAAATCGCGCTCAGGGCAGGAACTTTTTCATCAATTTCCTGAATGTATCCATTGTTTCACCGGCATTTTTAGAAAACATTTTAGTCATTCCGGATTGCGACGCATGTTTTGAAGACCCCTGGTCTGCTCCCCAAAGGACAAGACCGGCAGCGGTTGTGAAAGATGGGTCGTCAACTTTATCCAAAATTCCACCCAAACCCTGCGGAAAACCGACTTGCATGGGTAATTTCAATTTTTCTTTGGCAAGTTCCACAATATGTGGCATCTTCGCCCCTCCGCCAGTAAGCACTATTCCCGCGGGAAGAAGCCCGGCTTTGCCGGCCGAGCGCAATTCGGCATGGACCAGTTCAAAAAGTTCTTCCAGCCTGGCCTCGATTATTTCAGAAACATGATGTCGCGAGACCACGCCCTCTTCCCCGGAATCAATCAATGAAAGGTCAATTTCTTCTTTTTTATCCACATAATCCGGGCAAGCTGCGCCGAATTCCAATTTTACACGCTCAGCAACTTCAATTGATGTACGCAAACCAATAGCAATATCATTAGTTATGTGCCCCGCTCCAACTGGGAGAATAGTCGTATGTAAAAGATCACCTTCCTCATATATGGCCAACGAGGTGGTTCCGCCACCAATATTAACCAAAGCCACTCCCAATTCTTTTTGTTTTTTGGTCAGCACTGCCCGAGAAGCTGCCAAAGGAGAAAGCACCATGTCGGCTATTTCTATGCCTGATTGATACACGCATTTGGTAAGATTCTTTATTTGGGAAGAATTGCTTTGGATTATCAAAGCATCCACTTCCAGACGCACTCCTTTCATTCCCACGGGATCCCTGATACCATCCTGATCATCCAATCTGAAACTACGCGGTATCACATGCAATATTTCATTATTGGCAGGAACTTGAAAAACCTGCGCCTCACTTATAGCCCTATTCAAATCTTCTTCCGTTACTTCCCCGTCAGCCTTAGCCACTGCCACGACGCCCTTGGCATATTGAAAGACTATACCTGTACCACCTATGCTAACCAAAGCGTCTTCCACGGCTATTCCTGCCATTCTTTCCGCTGCTTCCACTGAAGCATTGATGCACTTAACCACTTCAGTAACATCAACCACAGAGCCACGCCTTATTCCCACTGAAGATTCTATGCCGATACCAATCACCCTGGGATCAGTATCACCACGACCAATGTCCGCAATTATGGTGCGGACTGAAGAAGAGCCTATATCTATGCCAACTATGGGATTTATCTTTTCCATGATCAATTTTCGTTTTTTTGTTTTTTACCGGTAACCAGACACGTACTTTTTATTATAGCAAAAATTTGTTCGAATCAGAATTATAATTTGCCATTGAAAAAAATCACAATCAAATCACGAATATACGGATAAAAAATTATCACACCTACAACCGCCGAAACTACCGAAGTGAGAAGTACCACCGCAGCCATAATGTCCTTGATAAGTCTGGCGTAGGGATGAATTTTCGGTTTAAGCATATCCACAACCCTTTCCAGGACGGTGTTTGTTAGTTCTGCCACAAGCACGCCCAAAATCATCAGAATCAAAACTATAGCCTCCCAATTTTTCACTTTAAAAACAAAAATCAGAAACAATACCACCGCCGCAATCACAATTTCGACACGAAAATTGCGCTCATGTTTGAGAGCATAAACCAATCCATCAACGGCATGTGAAACACTTCTGTTGAATTTCCTTATCTCTTCATTCATCTTTGTTTTTTGATACTTTTTTTATTATGGAAGATCCGGCTTCCTCCTGAATTGCAAACATTTTTTTGCCATGCCTTGCGCCCAAGAGATGGAGAGTGCCATGAGCGAGAGCCACAAAAAATTGAGTGTCGTTATCGATATATGAAGGACATAATATTATTTCACCCAAATATTTTTTTTGTCCCTCTTCTATGATATCAGGGATAGATTCCTCTTCGCAAAATGAAAGCACGTCCGTTACCTTGTCTTTTTTTCTAAAATTTCTGTTCAACTTTCGCATCTCATTCTGCCCTACCAAAGCAATGCTTATGGAAAATTCTTCCTTTCCTGCATTATGAGCGCGATACAAATCAATCGCTTTGCGGCAGACATCCCTAATTTGCCTTTTAGAAAAATTATAATCCGTACAATTATTTACCTGTACTTCCAATTTGCAAATCCTTTTATTTACAGATATAGTCATGCTTATTTTGCCGCCAATTTTTTCTGAACTATGTCGCGCACAACGTTACCATCAGCCTTTCCTTTCAACTTCGCCATCACCATACTCATGACCTTGCCCATATCAGCAGGCGACAAAACTCCCACTTGGGAAATAGTTTCCGCAACGATCTTTTCGATTTCATCTTCGGAAAGCTGCTCCGGCATATATTCCATGATTATATCAAGTTCTTTTTGTTCTTTCTCGGCCAAGTCTCCTCGCCCGCCATCATTATATTGTTTGATGCTGTCTTGTCTTTGTTTTACCGCCCTGGAAATGACTTCTATAACCTCTTCTTCACTCAATCCTTCTTCGCGTTTTTTCTTTTCTATTTCCACATTCTTGATAGCACTATCCAGCAAGCGCAAAACATCGCGACGAAAGCTATCGCCCGATTTCATTGCCGCTTTAAGATCTTCTTGGATTTTATTCTTTATAGTCATAAAGATACAAATTGATGCGAATGAATGATTCGCAAATATTAGCATATGCATTACATTCGCACTGATTCGCAACCTATTTTATTCGCCCATTTTGCGTTTGATATTTCGCAAAGCTTCATCGTCAAACTTACCTAATTTCTTAAGCTTGTCTATTTCTTTACGAATTTTGACTTTGTATAGAGCTTCTTGTCTCTTTTCACGCTTACTTTTTTCCTCCGTGCGGAACCTGGTTTTGCGAGCTCTTACCAAAACGCCGCTTTGTTGGATACGCCTTGAAAAGCGCCTAATCAAACTTTCAGCGGTTTCCCTATCCTTCTTTTTTACTTCAATCATATAAAACCTCCCCTCTAAAATTTTATCAAAAAAATTGATAATTAGCCTTTTATAAGCGCAAACCTGGCGAAAGTCAAAACTCTCCCAATTCCTAGGCCGGCTTTGCCTTACCATAACATGACAGCGATAATAAGTCAAAATTACTGCAACAGAGGATGAATTTCCTCAAACAGTTGGGTTCCACCGATTATGTGGATATGCAGATGATCCACTTCCTGACCACCATGTTGGCCAACTCTTATTAAAAATTTATATCCCTCTTTGGCAATCCCCATTTTTTCAGCAACTTTTTGAGCGCTAATCATCAGTTTTCCCATGAGTGCCTTATCATTGTCGGTTATATCATTAAGGCTGGAAAAATGTTTCTTGGGAATGACCAGTATGTGGACCGGGGCCAATGCTTTGATGTCGTGAAAAGCCACCACATCATCATCTTCCCAGACTATGTCCGCAGGGACTTCTTTGGAGGCGATTTTGCAAAAAATGCACTGCATACGTTTTTCCAAAACGCCAGGCGCATGATCCACAAACCAGGCGCACAAGGTTCTGTTTTTTTATTTATGAGTTGTGGGAAACCACAACATTATTATTTTTAAGAAGTTTCCTTACCATATTAACAATTTTTTCGTTAGAAACGGTTTCTTGAGTGCCGCTAACCATGTCTTTGATGATTACAGTTCCATCCAAAGCTTCTTTCTGTCCGACAATCAGGGTTATTTCCACCCCCAACTTATCAGCAACACGAAGCTGTGATTTGAGCGACCCTCTGCCAAAACTTTCCGCGGCAAGAATGCCGTTTTTTTGAAGCTCGGCAAACAACCTTAAGCTTTTTTTCTTGGCCAAATCACCAAGCTGCGCCAAGAATATCCGCGGCTTAGGTTCAACATAGAATTTAGCATGAACTCTCTTCATTTCATTTACCAAGCGATCCATTCCTAAACCGAAACCGATTGCCGGCGTATGTTCACCCCCTATATGTTCGACAAGGTGATCATATCTGCCCCCACCGCCAAAGGAATATTTTCTACCCTCTTCATCAACAGACCATACTTCAAAAACAGTTTTAGTATAATAACTCAGACCGCGCACCAAACGAGGATTTATGACATAAGGCAAATCAAGTTCGTCAAGATATTCCAACAGATTTTTGAAATGAGTACGACATTCTGCGCAAAGATGATCTATCGATTGCGGGGCACTTGCCGCAACCTGCATACATTTGTCTTCTTTGCAATCTAAAATGCGCAGGGGATTTGTTTCCAGACGTTTTTTGCAATTCAGACAAAGTTTTTGTTTTTTTGATTCAAAATATGCCACAAGCAGATCTTGATATTCCTTGCGACATTTGGGACAACCGATGGAATTGACCTGAAACTCGATATTTTTGATTCCAAGACCTGTAACCACCCGGTGAGCCATTTGGATCACTTGGGCATCAAGTATCGCGTCTTGTTCGCCAAAAACATCAAAATTAGCTTGCCAGTGCTCTCTATAGCGACCCTCTTGAGGACGATCGTAGCGATATACTTGTCCGGTCGAAAAAAGTTTTACCGGCTTTGGCAAAACATTCATCCCGTGCTGAATATAAGCACGAGCTATGCCAGCAGTAAATTCCGGGCGAAGCGCAACCCTGTCGCCTCCCTTGGTATTGAAAATATACATCTCCTTGTCGATAATATCTGTCCCCTCGCCTATGGAACGCACAAACAAGTTGGCATATTCAACAACCGGCAAATCTATTCTGGAAAATCCATATTCCAAAGCCATACGCTGAGTAACACGACGAATTTGATTCCAATATGGTTGTTCGCCAGGAAGCAGGTCGCGCATTCCACGCGGCGGTTGAAGCATTATTTCGACTAAGGGATTTCCTTGCTTTTCAAAATTTTTCTTCACTCTCTTTTTGGCAGACACAGATTTGACAACAGCCTTCTTTGCTGTCGTTTTGGCTTTTAAGGATGCTTGCTTCTTAGCTGATTTCTTGGGCGTCATAATCCTGATCACAAACTATCGATCCTGCGTCAAAGACAAGAGGTCTAAGATTCATGAGGGATAGGTTTATTACTGAATATATTGCTGGTAAATGTGCAAATTCTCGGACTCTATATTTCTCCTGAAAAAAACTGATACATCAAAAAATGTTAGCCTTATTAACAGGCCAGGCACGCAAAAGAACTTTTCCTATAACCATGTCTTTTGGAAGCGGACCCCAGGCTCTGGAATCATGACTCGCCTTTCGATTATCACCCATTACAAAATATTCACTATCAGAAAGCGTGCGAGCAATTTCCGGAGTTGTCTCTAGGCCCTCTGACAAATAACTTTCATCCAAAGCAAGTCCTTCGGGATTTTGACTATTGAATATAATTACTTTGCCAGCACTGATCTGGATCTTCTCTCCCGGAAGAGCGATAATGCGCTTGATAAAATATTGCTGCGGATTCTTGGGATATTTGAAAACAACAATATCGCCGCGCTCCAACTCCTTGAAGGGAGTGACTGTAAAAAAATCAGCAAAACCTGTTCCGACTGTGGTCTTTTTGTATCCCAATTCATTCACGATCAGATAATCACCGTCGTCAAAGTTAGGTTCCATACTCGCTCCTTGCACAAAAAAAGGCTGGAAAAGAAAAATCCTTATAGGCATTATAATAACCAATGCCCAGAAAAAAACCTTGACTACTTCCCAAAGAAAATTACCAACCCCATAATAAAGCTGCTCTGTCTTATCCACAGCCACATTTATCTCGTTTTTTTCCATATTTAAGCCAATATTTAATGTCAATACGCATATCATACCATTTTCCAAAGCCTGACGCAATAGTCTCTTTGACTGGGAATTGTTGCTGAGATAACATAGATATATGGATATCGTACGCAGACAGCCTCAACAAAGAAAAATAGCACACCCACTGCCAAGCCGTCCGACAAATACGGCTCTTTCTGATACCCCAAAAAATTTCAATCAAACAGCTGATCAAAATATTCGGGATACAGAAATGAGAGCAAGAGAGGCACTAAAAAAAGAATATGGAATTATATCCCAAAAGCCAGCGCCAAAAAATAAGAAGATTGTGCGCAAATTAAGCTTACTTTTTTTTGTACTATTATTGTTTTTTGCAATCATCAGCGCGGGATTTCTTGTCTGGAAAACATATTCTACCGGCAAAAAGATTTCCGTCTCACAACATAACGGCTCATTTTCGGAAAATGTACGGGGTACCATGTCCTCCCTACTTGGCGCTGACGATACCAAGATGACTCTGCGCGGATATGACGAAGGACGGATCAATATCCTGCTTCTGGGAGCTGCCGGTGAAAAGAAACCAGGCAAGAATCTTACGGACACAATAATGATCATGAGCATAGATACCCAAAACAAAAAGGTGGCCTTGCTTTCACTGCCCCGCGACTTATATGTAAAACTGGGCCATTCGCAAATTCATACCAAACTCAACAGTGTTTATCAAATCAGTCTTGCGGAAGATAAAAATGCTGATTATGCGAAGCAAGCAGTGGCTGAAATAACAGGACTTGAAATGCATTATTACGCTGTTGTTGATTTCGATGCGTTCACCCAAGTGATTGATAAAATCGGTGGAATAAAGGTTACCGTAGAGCGCGATATCTATGATACGCGCTATCCCGGTCCAAACTACAGTTATGAAACTTTCAAATTGGACAAGGGACTTCAGGATTTGGACGGAGCAACGGCGCTCAAGTATGTGCGCGAACGCCATGACGATCCGCAAGGCGATTTCGGTCGCGCCAAAAGACAGCAGCAAGTTATCCAAGCAGTAAAAAATAAAATTTTTTCCGCGCAAACATTGTTAAATCCGCTTACCATTAACGCCATTCTGAATTCAGTGGGAAATAATATCAAAACAGATTTATCTTTGGAAGAAATGGAACAATTTTTGAAACTTTCACGCATGGTTGATATGCAAAACATCACCAACGCAGTTGTGGACGCTTGGAAGCCGGAAAGCTTGCTGAAGGTCTCGCATGTCGAGCTGGGTGGAGTCAATGCTTTCATTCTTATCCCAAGAGTTGGCAATTATAGTGAAATCCAAGAATTGGCACAAAATATTTTTAACCAAGACATTTTGAAAAAAAGACAAGAGAATATCGCCAATGAAGACGCTTCCCTCGCAATCATCAACCGCAGCGGTGACCATTCCCTGCCTCAAAAAATAAATTCCCTTCTTGAAGGCAGATTGAACATGAAAAATGTCATTATAGAAAACGAAAAAACAAAAGCCGAACAAGATGATTCATTTGTTCAAGACAACACCTCGGGACAAAAACTATTCACCTTGGATGAGCTGACCAAAAAACTTCCTGCCAAGCTCTCAACGGATAATCCCGTAGAAATAAAAAATAATTATGATTTCATTATTGTGCTAGGCAAAGATTTGGCGGATACTTATGGATATGAGGAGAACACTATTGAGGAATTCAACAAAGCCCAGGACGAATGAACCTACAAATTACAAATCAATACAAATATACAAAAAAGATGCCACCGACCTTGCCTTACTGGTAAATATAACATCACAAGGTGTAAGATATAAAAGGATACTTAATATAGAATAATTTGTAAACAATTTGTAATTTATAGAACTATGAAACTAATAATCGGTCTCGGCAATCCCGGCAAGCAATATGAAAAAACCCGACACAATGCGGGATTCATCGTACTTGATGAATTGAGAAAAAAGTGGGATCTGCCTGAATTTCAATTCAGCAACAAATTCAACGCCGAGTTGTCTGAAGGTGTACTTCCGAAGGTTGAACCTTCGGAATCTGAAGGATCAACCTTCGGAGAGCATTACATCTTGGTCAAGCCTCAATCATTCATGAACCGCTCAGGACAAGTTGTGCGAGCAATTATGGATTTTTATAAATTATCCCCGGATGACATTGTTGTTGTTCATGACGATCTTGATATAGATCTTGGGGCTTTCAAAATTTCAACCGATGTCTCTGCTGGCGGTCACAATGGCGTACAATCTATTGTAGATCATCTGGGCACGCAACAATTCAAGCGCATCCGCATCGGCATTGAAGGAACAGAACGCAAAAAAACACGCACCATGACAGGAGACGTGTTTGTACTTAAGGATTTTTCAGAAGAAGAATTAGCCGCTACTTTATCGTTAACTGAGAAAATCAGCAACACTTTTTCAGAATAGATTTTGCCAATCAATGAAAAGCTTGTACATCCAGAGCTCTGGCCGTTCCTCCGAATTTTCCGATAGACTTTATCCTGGCCACGGAAAAACAAGGGGTTTCACAATTTTTTATGAGACTTCCTGCAGAATCATAGAAAGTGATCTCACATTTTCCTCCCGCTATATCAAAGATGACTTTCCCTTCCGTGCAAGCTCCCAAATCCTTGATTTTACCAGTTGCATTTTCTTTGATGAAAGTTGCAGCTTTGTTCAAACCGCTATCCGCAACCTGGAGGGCCTGGTTAGATTTTGCAGAAGTTTGATAGGTCGTAAGATCTGTTATCGAAGAAGTCGTCATTGCAAGCGCTATTAAAAGCATCACCGAAAGAATAACCAGTGAGTAGACTAATACGGATGCTTTATTTTTTTGGGGCATATTTTTCACTCAAATATAAGTAATTTAATTATACAACAGAAACTCATTCCAAACAATGAGTTTTTGCCTGTTTGTGGTATAGTTGGAAATAACCAAACAAAATACAAAGTTTTTATTAATTATTCCCATGTTAAGTTTCCCAGCAAAAAGGCTTTCTATTCGTAGATTAGGCTATAATTCGTAGTTTCGGATCGGTTTATGAAATATTTAAATGCTCTCAACTTCATTTCCGGCGTCGGTTCGCAAAAGCTGACTTTGCTCATGAGCTATTTCCCCTCCGCCCAATCTGCTTGGGTTGCTGATTTTGTTGAGCTCGAGAAATCGGGCATCACCGCAAAAATCGCGGAAAATATAGTAAAAGAACGTGCAAAGATGGATGTCGACGAATTGTGGGCAAGAAATGAACAAGCGGAAATCAAAATCATAACAATAAAAGATGCGGATTATCCTCCCCTGCTTAAGCATATTCATAATCCTCCCTACCTATTATATATACGAGGTGATGCATCGGTATTGGGTGGAAAAATGCTTGCCATCGTAGGATCTCGCAATTGCACATCATATGGCCTGCACGTCGCTAAAACACTTTCTCATGAATTGGCCGGCGCCGGAATAATCGTAGTCAGTGGCTTGGCTCTCGGTATCGATGCCGAGTCGCACCGCGGTACGCTTGCTGCAAACGGACTAACTGTTGCCGTACTTGGCAGTAGTGTCGATCGCGATAATATAACTCCTCGCTCCAATGCCAATTTGGGCGATGAAATAATCGCTAATGGCGGCGCAATCATAAGTGAACATCCCGTGCCCACACCACCCACCAATGGCTCTTTCCCTGCTCGTAACCGTATCATGGCTGGCATGACTGCGGGTACAATAGTTATTGAAGCGGCAGAAGGCAGCGGCAGTCTTATTACTGCAAATCATGCTTTGGAAAACGGGAGAGAAGTTTTCGCAGTTCCCGGTTCAATCCTTTCTCCGCAAAGTTTCGGCACACATTTTCTACTCAAAAACGGTGCAAAAATAGTGACTTGTGCCAATGATATTTTGGAAGAATTTTCCTTGGGTAGTGCAGATATTATTCCACCTACTGAAAAGCGCGAATTTGAAAACAAAGAGCATCAAAAAATATATGAGACACTTTCTTCTGAACCCGTTCACGTTGACAGAATAATCAAACTCTCTAAACTGGAGACATCGACTGTCATTTCTGCGCTCTCCATTTTGGAAATGCAAGGAGCGGTAAAAGATATGGGTGGGCATAATTTCATCAGACTCTAGCATGCTAATTTTCGCAAATCATAAACACAAAAGCTGCTGAAAAGTAAACTCATTCACATTTATTTATTTGCAATAATTAGCATATATTATTAGCGTTCATTCGTATTTATCATTAGCAACAATTAGCATTATGAAGCTCGTAATTGTCGAATCCCCAACCAAAGCCAAAACCATTACCAAATTCCTGAACAAGAAGGATTATTTGGTCAAATCATCATTTGGACACGTGCGCGATCTGCCCAAGAGCGAAATGGGCATCGATATTGAGCATGAATTTACGCCACGATATATCGTGCCGATGGCTGCGCGTAAAAAAGTAACCGAACTCAAGAAAGGTTTGGAAAAAGCCGAGGAAGTCATTCTGGCATCCGACGAAGACCGTGAAGGAGAAGCGATTTCTTGGCATTTGGTGGAAGCTCTCGATCTCAAGAAAAAAAACAAAAAGCCTTTTTCACGCATCGTTTTTCATGAAATCACCAAGAGTGCAATTGAAAAAGCTTTGGAAAACCCAAGGGAGATCGACCTCAATTTGGTCGACGCTCAGCAAGCAAGGCGAGTGTTGGACCGCCTTTTCGGTTATGAATTATCGCCCTTTCTTTGGAAAAAAGTGCGCCGTGGTCTCAGCGCCGGACGCGTGCAATCAGTCGCTCTGCGCTTGATCGTGGAACGAGAACGTGAAATTGAAAAATTCAATAAGGAGGAATACTGGACTATTACTGCCAAATTGCTCAAGAATGAAGAATCTTTTGAATCCAACCTTGTCGAGCAAAATGGAGAAAAAACAGAACAGACTGTGACGCTCAAACTTTTTGCCGGCGATTATAAAACCAAAAAAAGCATCATTGCCAACCAAAAAGATGCTGAAAAAATAGTGGCTGAGCTGGAAAAAGCAAGCTACTCCGTTGAAAATGTCGAGGAGAAAGAAACTCTGCGCACCCCGCCAGCGCCTTTCACCACTTCCACCTTGCAGCAAGCTGCCATAAATACCCATGGCTTTTCCGCTAAGCAAACCATGTCCATCGCACAAAGATTATACGAAGAGGGTTTTATCACCTACATGCGTACGGACAGTCTCAATCTTTCCTTGGAATTTCTAGTCAATGCCAAAAAGACGATTGAAAAAGAGTTTGGCAAAAACTATGCTTTGGAAGCGCCGCGCTATTACAAAAATAAATCAAAATCCGCTCAGGAAGCGCACGAAGCGATCCGCCCGACATACCCGGAAAAAAATCCCGACGAACTAATGCCGCTTCTGGAACCAAACCAATACAAATTATATAAGCTCATTTGGAACCGCACGCTTGCCTGCCAAATGCAGCCGGCCAAATTGAAATCGGTGAAAGCAGACATCACAGCCAAAACTTCTGAAAATAATTATCTGCTGCGCGCCAATGGCAGTACCGTCATTTTTGACGGCTTTCTCAAAATATATGAGGGTCGCGCCCAGAGCGCCGAAGCGTTTTTGCCAGAGCTCAAAAAAGGCGACGCCTTGACTGCCAAAGAAATAATTCCCAACCAAAAATTCACTCAAGCCCCACCTCGCTACAGTGAAGCAACCTTGGTGAAAGTTTTGGAAGAAAACAGTATCGGCAGACCTTCCACATATGCGCCAACCATTTCCACGATCATCGACCGCAAATATGTGGAAAAAAATGAAGAGAAAAGACTCTTCCCTTTGGAAATCGGTTTTTTGGTGAACGATATGCTGGTGGAACATTTTCCTCAGATAGTGGATACTGGCTTCACTGCAACACTTGAACAGGATTTTGATGAAATCGCTGAAGGCAACAAAAAATGGGTTCCCGTGGTGCGAGATTTTTATGAGCCGTTCCACGAAAGATTGGAGGAAAAAACCAAAACCGTTAAAAAAGAGGAGGAAAAACTTGATCGCAAATGTCCTGAATGTGGCGGTGATTTGGTGCTCAAATATGGGCGCTTCGGCAAATTCATCGCTTGCACCAACTATCCCACTTGCAAATATACAGAAAAGACCGCTGAGGAAAAAAAGGAGGATGAAGAAAATTCCGGCATTGTCTGCGACAAATGTGGCGCACCGATGGTGGTCAAGCGTGGACGTTTCGGCTCATTTTTGGGTTGCAGTAAATATCCGGAATGCAAGAACATCATGAAGATTGAGCAGAAGACCGGTCTCAAATGCCCTAAATGCAAAGAAGGTGATGTCATCGCGCGTAAATCCAAAAAAGGCAAGACATTCTATGGCTGTAATAAATATCCCGCTTGCGATTTCGTGATGTGGAACAAGCCGACAGGAGAACTTTGCCCCCAGTGCGGCCAACCTTTGGGATTTGCACCAAAAGGCAAAATCAAATGTTCCAACAAAGAATGCTCCTACGAAAAAGAAAGTTGATGTTCTAAAAAATATTTTTTACCGATCTCTCACGGGTCGGTTTTTTATTTTTAGGATCTGCTCGTTTTAATTTTTAAAATTTCAGCAAAAAATAATATTTGTTTGAAATTTATTATAACACGTAACTCCTAATTTTATTGCCGATGGTAGCCATTTGAAGATTTATCCTCTATACTAAAGACGAGCCAGCTTTTAATTGCAGTATTTTTGTATGAAGCAATTAGTCATTGAAGATATTATCAAAGCGTTTAAATTCCCTTTGGACAAGCAAAAAGATGCCTTAATCCGCAAGGCTTTTGAGGTTGCCAAAAAAGCGCACTGCGGTCAAAAAAGACGCAGTGGCGACGACTATATTCAACATCCCCTGGCAACAGCGAAAATTCTGGCTGAAATAGGTATGGGAGCTAAAACAATAGCTGCTGGATTACTTCATGATGTTCCCGAAGATACAGCATATACTCTGGAAGAAATTGAAAGGAATTTCGATAGTGAAATCTCTCACATGGTTGACGGCGTAACCAAATTGGGCAAATTGAAATTGCGTGGTTCCCATGAAGAATATTTTTTGGAAAATCTGCGCAAAATGTTTTTGGCCATGGCTGCGGATATCCGAGTCGTTATCATAAAACTGGCGGATCGCCTGCACAACATGCGGACACTGGAACACAACCCCCCGGAAAAACAGCAGCGCATCGCCCGCGAGACCATGGAAGTTTTTGTGCCCCTGGCAAACCGTTTGGGAATCGGCGAAATCAAAACTCAATTGCAAGACCTTTCTTTTAAATATCTTGACCATGAAAATTATGTCTACGCCGAGGAATTGGTTAAAAAAAGTTACAAGGAGCGAGAGGTTTATGTGAATCAGGCGATCAAACAGCTTCGCAAAGAATTGGCCAATGCTGGTATAAGCGTCTTGGAAATTCACGGGAGAGCCAAAAGTCTCTATAGTCTCTTTGAAAAACTCAAGAAGCACGACATGGATATAAACAGAATTTATGACCTTTCAGCAGTGCGCATAATAGTACCGGAAGTTACTGATTGTTATGAGGCGTTGGGCATAGTTCACAAAAAATATCGCCCCATGATCGGTAGAATAAAGGACTATATATCCCTGCCTAAACCAAATGGATATCAATCCATTCACACCACTATTTTCGGTCCGGAAGGCAGAATTTTGGAAGTACAAATACGCACTCAGAAAATGCATGATGAAGCCGAGTTCGGTATTGCAGCACATTGGATTTATAGTGAAAAAGCCAAAAAAAGCTGGAAAAATATTTTATTCATGAGCAAAAAGCCGCTTGTTACCGAAAAAGAATTGGTTTGGGTCAAACAATTGCGTGAGTGGCAAACGGAAATAGGTCGAGATGATCAAGAATTTTTGGAAACCTTGAAAATAGATTTTTTTCGCAATCACATTTTTGCATTCACTCCCCGCGGCGATATTATCGATCTTCCGGAGGAAGCCACCGCTATAGATTTCGCCTATGCCATCCACAGCGAAATCGGACACCACACGGTCGGCGCCAAGGCTGACGGGAAGATGATACCATTGGATCACATCATCAAAAACGGACAAGTGATCGAGATTATAACTTCCAAAGATAGAAAATCGCCCAATGGCGACTGGCTTAAGTTCGCGCGCACTTCTGTGGCAAAATCCCACATAAGAAGAGCGCTGAAAAAGAACCACTAGAGAACCACTGATTAGCACTGATTTCCCTGATTACACGTGATAGGGATCATTTTACATAACGTTTCACTTCCAAACTTTTTGAGCCGAAGTTTATAAGCAGGCCTACTTTTACCTTATATGCCTCTATATAGTTTATGAGTTGTGCCACATTGACGTCTTCCAGTTTTGTAGTTGCTTTTAGTTCAACCATAATATCCTTATCAACAAGAAAATCAACTCTCCTGGTTCCGATGAGTTCGTTTTCATAATAAATAGCCATCTCCTTTTCTCGTTCAAACTTTAGGCCAGCACGTTTTAGTTCTATTTCTAAAGCTTTTTGATAAATGACTTCTTGGAATCCATTGCCTAGCTCGCGATGAACTCTCTGCGCGCAGTTAATTATGCTGCCGGTTACTTCAGATTTATAATATTTGTCATCAACATATTTTTTCATGCTGCATTTATGATCAGTGCAATCATTTTAATCACGTGCTAATCAGTGGTTCTTATATTTTCAGTGGTTCGTATCTTATTTAGTAGCGCATCCAAATCTTCTTGCGAATAATATTCAATCACGATTTTCCCGCCATTGCCGGCTTTGGAAATTTTAACTTTCGTGCCAAGAGCGCCAATCAGAGTTTCTTCAATTTCTTTTAATGCAGGGTCGACATTGACGACACGTTTATGCGGTTTGACCGAAATATCTTTGGTCTTGTCTTCAGTTTGGCGTACGGTCAAATTATCTCTGAGAATAAGTTCATATAGAGCGCGTTGTTTTTCAGGGTTGGAAATTGCCAAAATCGCCTTTGCATGACCCTCGGTAATCCTGCCTTCAATAAGCGCCCGTTGAATTTCCACAGGCAGCGACAACAAACGCACTTTATTAGCTACCAAGCTGCGACTCTTCCCCATCTTGAAAGCAACCTCCTCCTGATTCATTTGGTATTCATCTATCAATTTTTGATATGCTTTCGCCTCTTCAATTGCATTAAGGTCATGACGTTGAATATTTTCGATTATCGCCAACTCAAGCTTCTCTAATTCCCCGGCTTCACGAACAATCACCGGCAATTTCTTCAGTCCGGCAATTTTGCTCGCCTGATAACGACGCTCACCGGCAATAATTTCATATTGATTGCCATCGCGACTTACTATTAACGGCTGAATGATTCCATGTGTTTTGATTGATGAAGCCAGGTCGGCCAATTTTTCCTCGTCAAAACGGATGCGCGGCTGTTGCGGATTTGGCACAATTGAGTCAATATCGATTTCCACGACATATTTGTCACCGCGAATCGAATCATCTTCGCCGATCACGGGACGTTTTCCTACCGGCGCATCTGTCTGTGGCGCAGTGCCTGCGTTAGGTATAAGTGATGATAATCCCCTGCCGAGACCAAAATTTTGAGCAGCCATAGAAAATAGTTTTGAATAGTTAAATTTTCACTCTATGAATTATGAACCATACGAAATTACGAAACATCGATAAACACATTTGTACATTCGTACCTGTTCGCACTTCGTAGAGAAAGTACTATAAAAAAATCACTTATTACTGTCTTTTTCCAATATCTCCCTCACTAAAGCCTTGTAAGATCTTGCGCCTTTGGAAAGGCTATCGAAATTAAGAATGGATTTTCCATAGCTTGGTGCTTCCGCTAGACGAACAGAGCGCGGAATCACACTATCAAAAACATGCCCCGGAAAATGCTCTCGCATTTCCTTGACCACTTGGCGCGACAAACGATTCCTTCGGTCATACATAGTGAGCACTGCGCCCATAATTTCCAGTTTCGGTTGCAAATGCTGTTGCACGAGCTGTATGGTTTGTAAAAGTTGACTCAATCCTTCCAAAGCAAAGTATTCTGTCTGCACCGGGATGATCACTGCGTCGCTCGCCACCAAACCGTTTATGGTTAGGAGTCCTAAGCTAGGCGGACTGTCGATGATAATGTAGTCATATTCGGTGCGGATTTGTCTGAGCACGTCATATAGTTTGAACTCGCGATTGTCATAGTGCACCAATTCAACACCCGCCCCTGCTAAATCCTGAGTTGCTGGAATGATGTCATGTCCGATTTCTTTCATTCTCACAATTACATCATGGGGGTTACAAGTACCAATGATGGCATGATAGAGGCCCTGGGTTACGCTGCGCACATCAATGCCCAGTCCAGAGGAGGCATTCCCCTGCGGATCAAGATCAACGAGCAAAACAAGCTTACCGGCATCCGCCAAATAAGTTGCGAGATTTATGGCAGTGGTCGTCTTCCCCACTCCGCCTTTTTGATTGATGAGTGAAATTATCTTAGCCATACTTGCTTCGTCAAAGGGTAACGGTAACGATGCCCGTTTCGTTTAATGGTTACGTCTTCCGTCTTTAAATCGACTCCATGCTTCTGACAATCTGTATAATTGTCTTCCAGACTTATCATATGTGTCAATTAATTTTTGGCATTTTTCTTTATTGATATCATAAATATCACAACATTGTTCAAGTCCAACTATGGTCTCATTGCATTCTCCCATGGCATCGTCTAGATATTTTTGGAATCCTGCTTTCTGATGTCTTTTTGCATAACCCTCAGCAATGAGCCGCGGAACAGCTTTGCTTGATCTGGATAATTGATCTTTAAGATCATATTTTTCCGAATCCGGAAGCAACGGCACTATTTCTTTCATAACCACAATACTAGCATCATATGTATTTCTATAAACTTCCAAATCACGAAAACTTTTAATTGTTTGTTTTGGTTCTTGCATTTTGACGTGTTATCATCACCCTTTTACGATACTGGCCTCGTTACCATAACCTTAACCGCGTATCTATATTATCACATTGACAATCTCTTTTCAATCGTTTATCATATAGAGGTAAAAAGGCTTGGAATAGCCTAAATATCAATACTCGCCGCGGTGGCGGAACTGGTAGACGCACTGGACTCAAAATCCAGCGATAGCAATATCATGAGAGTTCGAGTCTCTCCCGCGGTACTGAAATTTAAAAGCCAACTATTTATAGTTGGCTTTTAAATTTTATTTCTTTGGAGACTCGAACCAGGAAAGGGGTCGGGAAAACCTGAGTTTTCCCGTGAAGGAAAGTCTTGAAAACCGTGGGTTTTCAAAGAGCTCAGACTGAAAGTCAGAGCGAGTGAGATGTCTCTCCCGCGGCACATAAGGACAAGGCCATATGGCTTTGTTTTTTTATCAAAAAATTTCTTCAAAAATAAATTGGTCAAATACTTTGATACTTTCGAGTATCGAAGTATTTTGCATTTTTAGTTTATTTGCGGATATTCGTAGATTCGAATCGGTTTTGATATTTTTCCGCGTAATTCTGCGTCTCGTCCGCATCTGTCCGCGTGCAAAGAAATTCAAGAAATTTCTTTGCAAAATAAAAGGCGCGGTCGATGTCAGTTAACATCTCCCACGCCTCAATTTTTCACTTAGCAGTGTTTTAATCTACATACACTGCTACAGGAGGTTTCGGTTGCGGAACCCCGCCCCCGATATGGTATAAACCATCAGGGCCGGGCCTCAATTCCTTCGCCCTTTGGATGGCCTTCAGGCGACGCCGAAGTTCTTCCGGCGTCTCCTGGATTGGGTTTTTGGCGGCGTTTCTTTCCTGCTCGATCTTCGCCGCCTCCCTCTCAATATCCTCCCGATCAGCCTTGGCCTTAGCCTCAGCCAATTTTCGATCAGCATCAGCCTTTTCCGCTGCTTTCTTAGCAGTTTCTGCCGCCACAGCTTTTTGCTGCCAATACTGCTCGACGGTCACCCCTTTTCCCGCAGCTTCTTGGACTTGCTTATATTCTTCAGGCAAGTCCTTTGTAGGATTTTCACGTTGCCATTCCATTATGGCCCTTAACCTGCCGTTGTTAAGGGTCTCAATTTGTTGCTTGCGCAACTCATCCGTTTCTCGAATGATTTTGGCAGACGAAACGGATATAACATTAATTCTACTGAGTGGCAAGTAGTACGATATCTGCGGAAACAGATACAGCACCAGCCCAATCACATATACAACACAAGCGATTCCCGCGAGTGCCATGTATGTCCTGGCAAAAAATCCGTGGCTTGCAATAATCATCAGTGCCGAAATCATGGCAATAAGAATCAGTGCAGTGAACCCTCCCACTGTATAATTAACATAGAGCGGGAGAAGCAGGAATAATCCCACTTGAGCGGCAAAAATGCCAGAGATTATCGACAAATAAATTCGGATGAACTTATTGTCAACTATACTAGTCGATGGATTTGGATTCGCCGGATCATCAACCCGCATATGAAGCGCTTCCAAAACCTCGCCAGCGATATCGGCAAAGATAAAGCGGCGGATGGAAAAAAGTTTGTACGCCGAGAAAATCAGCGGCACGAGAGTTATCCACAAACAAACACCGATTTTCGGGTGAAAAAGCAGGATTGGGATAGTGCCGAGAATGGTTGCGAAAAACACTGCAACCAAACACCTGCGCATCCTTTCTACTTCCCTGTTGGCCAAAAAAAACATCGTTGCAAAAAATCTTCCTATCATGACAGCCTCCTTTTATTAGTTGAAAATGTATTTTGATAGCCAATTCCAAGCTTTTGCAACTACCCTTTTCTTAGGATCAGCTATACGGCTTACCCTTATCATTTCAGTTCTTTCATCTTCCTCGATGTCACGCCGCAAATTTTCCAGCCTTGTTACGCCAGAATCAAGAGCATCGCGAACTCCGCCCGCCTTTTCACTAATAAATGGCCAAACGGAAGTTTTGGAAAAATTTATAAACTTCTCCAATGTCGAAGAAGGGTCTTGAGAAATACCAAATGCAATAATATGACAAAAAACTTCTTGCACACTATTGCAAGTCGAGCCAAGATCTTGAAGAATAATTGTACCAGACCTTATTCCAGCAGGACTTGGCTCTCTGTCTCGAATGGTCACAATTATGCGAAAGTTTTTGGCCCATTGAGTGCCAGAAACATCATCATATTGTTCAACCATTCTTACCGCATCGCAAATCATTTTTTTCTTATCCGCGGAAAGGTTAGCCTCCGCAAGATCAAGCGCAAAGAAATTTTCATCTTCCCAACCTTTCGAACCAACCAGTCGCTTGGAAATTTCATCCTTTGCACTAGCTCCAATTCCAAAGGCAAGCCATATTTTCTTTGCCCAACCCCATGCTTTCTTTAAAACCTGCAGGAAAGCTCCCTCGCCCAAAGCTTCGAGCATAAACTTGGCGATTGCCATAACCCACCTCCATATTTAGTTTTCAAAGGACCCGAGGCCCTTTGGCTAAGTCCAAATGACCTTTGATATAATACACGCCACGGGACAATCCCATGACCATCTATTTTAGCACAAAAAAGCCAAAAAGTCAATGGTAGCTTGATTTTTGGCTATAATAAGGTCAAATTCAACACTGCAATTTCAGCACACTTCCTGTTCAGACATAAATGCCCAGTTTGGATACTTAATATCCCGCTCAGCTTATAAATTATAACTTATGCTGAGATGACGACCGTCTTGAAAACATACATTTTGTAAGAGCGAGTAAAAAAGCGGGCTCATCACCCGCTCTTATATAAATTAACACCTATTCGCTCTTGATTAGCTCTGCATTGGCGAGTTACTTTTTTCGTGAAATAATACGTCTTGCAGCTATCGTTCTTGTGCGTGGAGCTTTCTTTATCGACTCAGGGCCAGCAGGAGTTATCGGTTCTTCTGTTTTTTGTTGCATCTCCTTTTGCTTCTTTTTCCAAAAAATTGATTTAATAATAGCTTTCACTACCCAAAAAACAATCAGGAAGAACAGAATAAACACCAGGAGTATCGGAGTGAGACGAACAACAATCACAATCAATGCTCCAATCAATTTTTGCAAATCTTTAAGCATGCTGGCGAATTCAGTCTTGGCAATCTGCCATGGCCTCCAGGAGGTCGCGGTGCCAACCGTCACATCTTCGGAAATATTTGCCGTGATCGTGGACATATCCGTTTGCGATGCAAGATATTTCTTCTGCGCTTCAAGTTGTTCAATTTCCCCGCGTACGCGAGATAGTTCTTGCGTTACCATCAAAACATCTTCGGTCTTGCCGTTCGTATTATCCAAAATTTGCTGAAAAGATTCTTCTTCAGCCTGCTTGTTTTTGAGGCGAGCTTCCAAATCGGCAACTTGACTGGTCACATCTTGCGCATTAGCCGATTCGCTCCTGACCAATGTTGCAACTTGCTTGATTTCTTCAAAAGCCGTATCGAAATTGATAAACGGAACACGTACGACAATCGTGCCGCTTTTTACGTTCTGTGCGGTCTTGCGGAAATTCATCGATTCGACATCACCGCCCAAACGTTTGGCAATTCCGGAAATATCCCTGGCTGCATTGTCAGCATTATCCACTTGGGCATTTATATATCCGTCTTTGATGATTTTTTTCTCTGCGACTTGCACATCTCTCGCCACAACTTCTCCTTTCTGCGCAGGCATCGCAGCACTTTCTTGCAATGCAGGGTTTGGCATATTGAAATCAGCCATCCCTTCGCCGTTTTCAATGCCCATCATGCTTCTGCCCGCGTCTATCGACATCGGCATTGTTCCAGCGGAATCATATCCCGTTTGCGAACCGCCCTTCTCGTTTTTGGCAACACGCAAAGCCAGAAGTAATGCGAACGCCAAAACAATCGCAATGATGATAATCAAAGCAATCTTAAGAATTTTTTTTGTTGTTTCCATACCCGGTAGTAGAAATTCAAATGGGCTTTGCCCAAAAGTATTTCATTTGTTTATTTTTTATTTAAAAATTTATTCAATAATACAAAAATTTCGTGCTCCTGCGATTATTTTTGAATTTTCACTACCGGGCATATTTTTGTTTATAGTTTTTATTTCGAAAGTTTTAAGTTATTTTAATTATACAACACTTTTTGAAAAAAATAAAAGAGCGCGGTCTGTTTTCAAACCACGCCCCAATTTGAACGCCAAAATTCTATTTACTGGCGTTCGTACTCACAAAAACAACTTTTTTTCCCTCACACTCCTTCTTAAAAGGAGCGATTTTTTTCCCATTTTTTTGTGATATACGACCACGAAGCCCACATCGAGATTATCCACGGGATGCAATTGTTCAATTGCAGCCATGATAACTTCCGGTGCGGCATTTTCATAGTACATCATAACAGAGAAACCCAATACTTCCATTTCTTTCCTGACAACAGGACCGTATTCGGTTCCATTGAAACAGAAAATTACCACTCTCTTCTTTCCATCTTCAATAATGTTCAACTTTGTATCCTCCTTTTGCTGGGGTTAAAAGAACTCTCGAAACAATAAAGGCTGCATGCTAGAAGCAAACAGCCTAAATATTATACACGAAATCGATGTCTAGTCAACCCCCACAAATTCTATAGTTTCACCATCATCAACCAATTTTACATAAACTAAAACTACCTCTTTTTCCGGATATTTGCTCAAAATCGCGTCCTTGGCTTTGCGCAATTCCATTTCATGAAAAGCCTGCTCCGCAATCTTGTCGCCTTCAAATTTTTTCGAGCCACCATAGGCACCACAATCCTCATGATTCACAATCACAATTTTTTTAGCGTGGTGCAGGTCACAAGGAACGCTTATGCAAGACATAGCCAAATCGCCATTCTTCACACACTCATTAATAGCTTTTGCACTACCTGGAAGAGAAGGGAAATCAAATGTCGTAAGTTTCAATTCTTGTTCAATGAATTCCAGCGTTTCCCGCCAAAAGCGGAAGTCGATGCAAGTGAGCACTACCGCTTCACAACTGTGGATGTTTTTAAATTTGAAGGGAATTTTCATATTTTTAGTTCTACAAATTACAAATTTATACAAATATACAAATTTACAAACACATCATAAACGTTATCAAAAACGCTAGTTTCTGTATTTGCACATTTGTATATTTGCCTGCCTCGCCGGTATGCGGGTAATTGATTTGTAGATTTGTAGGGTTAATCGATTTGTATATTATGCTTCGTCCTATGTTTTCTCGCCACTTTGATACGCGCTGTTTCTTTTTCGATCGCTGCCGCCACGCGTGCATATTCCATGTCATCCATCGTAACTCTTTCTTTCTTAAGCTCTTCGGCACGTTTGATAGCTTCCTCCGCTCTTTTGATATCTATTTCTCCTGCAGCCTCGGCCGTATCCGCAAGCACTACCAATGTATTGCTGGAAAATTCCACAAAACCACCCGATGTCGCCATCAAGGTCTCTTTGCCACCAGTTTTAAGCATGATTTCACCAGCCTTAAGCGAAGCAATATAGCTTCGATGATTCGGCAAAATAGTCACCTCCCCGTCGGTCACGGGTAAAGTGGCTTGGTCAATTTCGGACTCAAAGACGGTTTTTTCGGGAGTAACAATTTTGAATTTGATTTTTTGTCCGGACATATAAAGTTTATAATTCCAAATTCATTTTTACAAATTCACCAAATTTCTAATTCACCTAATTCATCTAATAAAATGCCAAATTCACAAATATCTAAAATATGTCTTATTTGATTATTTGAAATTTTATTAGGTGAATTAGGCAATTAGGTGAATTTTGAATTCAAAATACACTGATTATAAATTTAGCGTTTTTAATAAATACGCTTAATTATTTTATCCAACCTATCCCTTTCTCACTTCGCTGATATCCCCTTTCATATAAAAATCCTGTTCAGCCACATCATCATATTCTCCATCAAGAATCGCTTTGAAAGCTTTGACTGTATCAGAAAGCTTCACATATTTACCAGGAGTTCCGGTGAATTGTTCGGCAACGAAGAATGGCTGCGACAAGAATTTCTGAATCTTTCTGGCGCGTACCACCAAAGTTTTATCTTCGTCGGAAAGTTCTTCCATGCCAAGGATCGCAATGATATCTTGCAAGTCTTTGTAGCGCTGCAAAACTCTCTGCACGCCGCGAGCTGTGTCGTAGTGTTCTTGTCCCACGATGTTCGGATCAAGAATCGTCGAGCTTGAGTCAAGCGGATCAACGGCAGGATAAATACCAAGCTCAGTGAGTGCACGGTTAAGCACCACGGTTGAATCCAAGTGTCCAAAAGTCGTTGCAGGAGCCGGATCAGTCAAGTCATCAGCCGGCACATACACGGCCTGCACAGATGTAATCGATCCGTTTTTTGTAGATGTAATACGTTCTTGCAATTTACCCATTTCTTCAGCAAGCGTTGGTTGATAACCCACAGCTGATGGAATACGTCCCAAAAGTGCGGACACCTCCGAGCCAGCCTGGGTAAAACGGAAAATGTTGTCGACGAAAAGAAGCACGTCTTTGTTTTCACGATCGCGAAAATGTTCTGCCATTGTCAAAGCGGAAAGCGCCACACGCTGACGAGCTCCCGGTGGTTCATTCATCTGACCGAACACCAAAGTTGTCTTGTCGAGCACGCCTGAGTCTTTCATTTCATGATAGAGGTCATTTCCTTCGCGGGTTCTTTCTCCCACACCGGCAAAAACGGAAAATCCTCCGTGCTCCTGCGCAATGTTACGAATCAATTCCTGAATAACCACGGTCTTGCCCACGCCGGCGCCACCAAAAAGTCCAACCTTTCCTCCTTTGACGAAAGGACAAATGAGGTCGATAACTTTGATACCTGTTTCGAAAATTTGCGCTTCAGTCGATTGCTCGGAAAATTTCGGTGCTTCGCGGTGAATCGGATCATGCAACTTCGCTTCAACTGCTGGCTGACCATCAATCGGTTCTCCAAGCAAATTGAACATGTGTCCAAGAGTCTCTTGCCCAACCGGAACTTTGATCGGCGCACCTGTATCAACGACTTCCAATCCACGCTTAAGCCCGTCAGTAGCACCCATGGCAACCGCACGAACCTTATTGCCTCCAAGATGTTGATGCACTTCGAGTACGAGCTTCTTGCCATCTCCAGTCTTAATTTCCAGGGCATTGTAAATTTCCGGCAGATTGTCTGCCTTGCCCGCCGTAGCTTCAGCGGAGGCGGGAAATTCCACGTCCACAACCGGCCCGATGATTTGGATGATTTTTCCGATGTTCATAATAATATTATAAAAACTTATATATTTACAAAATTTATTCCAATGCAGCTGACCCCGCGCTTATCTCAGCGATCTCCTGCGTAATCTTTCCTTGTCTGATTTGGTTATACATCAAGGTGAGATCTGCAGACATTTCCGTTGCCGCGTCGGTTGCGTTTCTCATCGCCATCATACGGGCGCTTTCTTCAGACGCTTTCGATTCCAAAATAGCATGGAAAAGTTGCATCTCGATCAGGCGCGGGATGATAAATTCCAAAACCGCTTCCGGACTCGGCTCCACTTTATATTCAACTTTCGGTTCGTCCAAGCCATATTCCTTAGCAAGCACATCCATTTCCGCAATCTGCTTTTCAATATCAATTTTCGAAATCGGCAATACTTGACGAATTTTTGCTTGCTGCGTTACCGCGCTGACATAGTCCGTATAAGTAACCACCACTTTGTCATACTTTTTTGCCAGATATTCATCAATAACTATTTTCGAAACTGGTTTAATATCCGCAATTGTAGCAAATTGTGCACCATCGGCAAATGCGGCAATTATTTCGCGCTGCATTTTTCTCACCATCCCCTCACCTTTCTTGCCGATTGTAATAAAATCTATTTTCAAATCAGTAGCGCAAGTTTTGGTTTCAATTTTTTTCTTGCCAATTCGATTCACCAAAAGTTTTTCGGGATTGGCAATTTCTTCGCGAAGTTTTTTGGCAATCTGCGAGTTGAATGATCCACACATGCCGCGATCGGATGCAACCACCACAACGAGTACGCTACAAACCGGACGCACTGATAGAAGCCCCTCCTGTGCGTTCTCGAACGCGCGCGCCAAGTTGGTCAAAACGCTCCAGGCGCTGCGAGCATATGGACGAATTCCCAAAACACTCGCCACCGAGCGGCGCATTTTCGCAGCCGAAACCATCTCCATCGCTTTGGTGATTTTGCGAGTGGAGTTGATTGATTTTATTCGACGCCTGATGTCTTTTCCGCTAGCCATTATTTTTGACAAATTTTCACGAATGTATGAACGAATTTCCACGAAACACGAATTCGTGATTCGTTTTCATTCGTCATCAATTCGTGTTAATTCGTTTGATATATCTCTTTAAACTCCTTAATCGCTTTCTCCAGTGCCGCCACAACTTCCTCGCTCAATTCTTTCTTTTCGGTAATTAGCGACAAGACTTCTTTCGCTTGCGTGTCGAGATATTTATGGAAGTCATTTTCCCATTCCTTAATTTTATCTATTGCCACATCATCCATGAAGCCGTTTATGAGAGCATAGAGAATAGCCACTTGGTGTTCAACTGCCATCGGTTCATATTGTCCTTGCTTCAAAACTTCCACTGTGCGGCGTCCGCGTTCAATCTGGATGCGAGTTTTTTCATCAAGATCGGATCCGAATTGCGCAAACGCTTCGAGTTCGCGGAACTGTGCAAGTTCCAATTTGAGTTTTCCGGCAACTTTCTTCATCGCTTTGATCTGTGCATCTCCTCCCACACGTGAAACGGAAATACCCACATTTAATGCCGGACGTACTCCTTTGTAGAACAAATCCGTTTCCAAGAAAATTTGTCCGTCAGTAATGGAAATAACATTGGTCGGAATATATGCGGATACGTCACCTGCCTGCGTTTCAATGATCGGCAGCGCTGTCATCGAACCGCCGCCGAAATTTTCATTAAGCTTAGCAGAGCGCTCCAAAAGGCGTGAGTGCAAATAGAAAACATCTCCCGGATATGCCTCGCGTCCTGGTGGGCGTTTCAAGATCAAAGAAATTTGACGATATGCCCATGCATGGCGGGAAAGATCATCAAACACAATAAGCACGTCCTCACCTTTGTCCATAAAATATTCACCGAGTGCACAACCTGAATAAGGAGCAATGTAGGAAAGAGCCGCACTGTCCGAAGCGCCAGCCACAACAATTGTCGTATATTCCATCGCACCGTTCTTTTCAAGTTCGCCCAAAATTCTGGCAATTTTCGATTCCTTCTGCCCGATCGCAACATAGATACATTTCATGTTCTGCCCTTTCTGGTTGATGATGGTATCAATCGCCACAGCAGTCTTTCCAGTCTGACGATCGCCGATGATCAATTCACGCTGTCCACGTCCGATTGGAATCAAGGCATCGATCGCTTTGATACCGGTTTGCACCGGTTGATGCACCGACTTACGAGTAATTACGCCGGGAGCAATCTTCTCTACTGGATAATATGCATCTGATTTTATATCACCCTTGCCATCTACTGGTGCTCCAAGCGGATCAATCACACGTCCAATCATTCCTTCACCGACCGGGATGGAAAGTATTTTACCGGTCGCTTTCACTTCATCGCCCTCTTTGATACCGAGATAATCACCAAGCACCATCGCACCGACGCGATCTTCTTCAAGATTAAGCGCCACGCCGATTTCCCCATTCGGGAACTCTACCATCTCTGAGGCCATAAGATTGCTAAGACCCGAGATGCGTGCCACTCCGTCTCCCACCTCAATAACTTTCCCAACCTGCTCAGTTGTCGCCTCAGTCTTGAAGCCTTCGATCTGTTTTTTTAATTGATCAATGATGTAGTCTTTGTTCATATATTTCACGGAATTACACAGATTTACTACGGAATAACACAGCTACACGGAATTTATGATTTCTGTGTCTTTCTGCTTCATTCTGTATCTTTCTGTTTTTTAATTAAATCCTCATTACTAAATTATGGCTTATTTAAGGCAATAATGCAATAATCAGAATTCGATGGTTGACAAATTGTTAATTTGGGTGTATAGTTGACGGTTGACAATGTTCAACTACTATACACGCACCATAGGGAGGAAACCATGAACCTGCTACGAGGAGTAGCGATAAGCACCACAGTTTCACCATCAATCTACCTTTCAACCGGATCCCACATTCAAACATGCGTGACTACCGTTGTCCTCACATTGATCATTGCATCAGCTTTCCGTCTTCTCGCAAAGTATAGGTTTTTGACAGACTAGCGATAGCAAGATCGTCCTGTTATGTAAACGTCCCATTCCGGAAAGCTGGAATGCGGACGTTTATTTTTTTCAAAAGAACTTCTCTTTCTGTCATTCCAAACCACTGATTATCACATGAACACACATGATTTCACTGATAAAAATCAATCATGTGTAATCAGAAAAATCATGTGCTAATCAGTGGTTCTGATTTATTTTACCAACTCCCTCTTCAATTTTTTTAACTGTGCGCTTACCGACCCATCAATCACTTCATCCCCAACTTTTATCACAATCCCTCCCTTAATCTTCTCATCAACAACATTTCTTATTTCAACTTTTTCAGCCTTATATTTTTCCTCAATAAAATCCTCAATCTTTTTCAATTCGACATCTCCCATTTCAAATCTTGTTATCACTTCCGCTTCAACGATCTCGTGCTTTGCATTATACAACTGCGAAAACTTTTCCATAATCTTCCCCGCATTTTTGAGCTGCCCGTCATTTTTCAACACTGCGGCAAATTTTTGAACAATAGCAGAAACCTCCTGCTCGGATTTATTTTCCGTCAGGTCAAGTAATGTTTGCGCGTATTGTTTGGTGGTGATTTTCATTGTAACAAATTCCTAATTTCTAATTCATCTAATTCACCTAATAAAATGCCAAATTCATAAATGCTAAATATTTGGTCATTTGAAATTTTATTAGGTGAATTAGGTAATTTGGTGAATTTGAAATTATAAAATAATCGATTATACTAGTCTATCCCAACACTCCTTCAATTATTTTTCTATCCTTCTCCCCGTCCACCTTCTCATCAATAACCTTCCCTGTCGCTGCAACCACCAATTCCGCGACTTGCGTTTTCACTTCTGCGAGCATTTGGTTCTTTTCCATTTCGATCTTTTTGGCAGTGTCGTCCAAAATCTTTTGCGCCTGCTGTTTTGATTCGGCAATAATTTCATCTTTGGTCTTTGATGCGGCAGCCTCGGCCTTGGCAACTATTTCCTGCGCTTGCTTTCTCGCTTCAACCAATACGGCCTTTTCCTTTTCGGCGATTTCCTGAAGTTTTTTGTGTGAGTTTTCAGCATCTTTGAGTCCCTTGTCGATCTTTTTCGTACGCTCGTCCATCAATTTCATCATCGGACCATAGGCGAATTTATACAGCACGAAAAGCACAATGGCGAAATTAACCAATTGCGCAATGATCAGTTTCCAATCGATGTGAAATGTTTTTATTAATTCTTCCATAAAATCAGTGATCAATGAACAGTGATCAATGAACAATATCTCTGTTCACTGTTCTTTGTTCATTGTTCTTTTTCTCAAAATATTTTTATAATTGCCCTCATTCCGACTTCCTGCAATAAACAAGAAGTCGTAAGAAAACACTTACTTGATCGAGAATGCAATAACCAATGCGTAAATCGAGATAGCTTCGGCGAATGCCGCCATCAAAAGCATCGGCACGAAAAGCGTCTTGGCTGATTCAGGATTGCGTCCGATCGATTCCATTGCTTTTGCACCGATCATACCAACACCGATACCAGGTCCGATCGCACCGATTCCGATTGCAAGCGCTTTTGCAATCATGATGAGTCCTGCTGCTTCCATACTTATTTGTTGCAGACATTATCCCTGCTTTCTCTCGTTTTGGGAGCAGAAATAGTGTATGCGTTAAATTAATTATCAGAACCACTGATTAACACTTGATTATCCTGATTACACATGATTTGTATTTATATCAGTGAAATCATGTGTGTTCATGTGCTAATCAGTGGTTCTTTTAATGTTCTTCCGCCGTCGTTGCTATGCTCAAAAACGCCAGTGTCAAAATCGCAAATACCAATGCCTGCACGATTCCCACGATGATTTCCAAAAACATGAACGGCAGTGGCAGCAGGTATGCAAAAATAGCCATCATCGAGGCAAGCAAAACTTCCCCGGCAAAAATATTTCCAAAAAGTCGAAGGCTCAACGATGCGACTTTTGCAATCTCGCTCACCACCTCAATCAAGCCAACAAACACTTTGATAGGATTCACCATCACAATCGTCGGATCCTTTTTAACTTTCTTTGGTATCTCCGCAATCGCTTTAATATTGATGAATTTGTTCAGATGATGCCAAACTCCGATTGTAATCACTCCGAAAATATGCGACGCAATAACCGTGAAAAGTGCAAACGCCAAAGTCGTGTTAAGATCGGCCGTTCCGCCGCGCAGAAGCGGCACGAAAACATGATGTCCTTCCTCAACTTCGTTGAAACCGATAGTGCCGACTCCCGGCAAAAGTCCCAGCCAATTATTGACCAAGATGAACAAGAAAAGGGTCAGGGCAATCGGCAGAAAACGCAAGGTTTTTTTTCTTTCTCCCGTGACCGTGTCAGCCATATTCAGCGCTTGTTCCAAAATGATTTCAAAAACGGTTTGCAACTTTCCCGGAACCTTCTTGAGATTCTTTCCAACAAGCACAAAAAAAGTCGCCAAAATAGCGACAGTAACCCAGCTCATAATCAAAGAATTGGTAATAGTGAAGCTTCCCACGTGAAAAATCGGCTCCGCAAAGATAGTCGGCTCGTGCGAAATCTCTTGAGTAGTTTCTACATTTTGTTGTTGAGCTTCGGTAGACATAATTTCTGAACCACTGATTATTTTTTGTTCATTTCCCTCATTCCTATTTTCACAATCATCAACATTGATGCGACAAATGAAATCACGACACAGAGAAAAAACAGCCACGGAGTAGTGTGGAATGTGCTGTCCAATCCTCTCCCAATGATGATGCCGACGAGGATCGGGATTATGATCCAGACATTCAGCTTCAGGAATAACCTCAATCCCGGTTGCCACCATGGGACGTTCGGATTCTCATTCTTTTTCATGTGCGGTTTATTGCTCAAACATCACGTCCTATTATAGGGCACAAAGCCATTTGCGTCAACCCCGTTAAATTTTTATTTTATATTCAAAATCAACCTACAAACACGTACAATTTCAAGAAAAATGCGCTTATCTGACTAAAAGATATTTAACGGGGTCAACATGAAATTTTTCTAATAGTAAATTTTTAATATTATACAATAAATATACTAATTTTCAAAATTGCATCTTCTTATTTGAAATCTACAAAAAGGCTGCCCCGCAATTTAGCAAAGCAGCCAATTTAATGTCCATCTTGAAATCATTTATGTGGAATTGAAAAAATTATACAATTCCTTTATTCCAGCCACTCCATTGTCATGAAAAGCTTGCTTGCTGATACCATATTTTCTGGCAACAGCTACGACTGATTCCTTACCATCCTTGAGGAAGCCAAGCTTCCACAAAACAGCAGCTTTTCTTTTTGCAGACATTTTATCTATAATACCAGGGGTTTTTGCAAAGATCTCAGCACATATCAGCTCGTCATCGGGGAGAAGCTTATGATCCTTGATGGTGTCCAGAAATAAACTGTCGCTATCCTCATGGATCTTCTCGTATAATGAAACGTCCTCCAGAAAAATGTTCTGCAAAGCCAGTGCCGTACTCTTCTTTATCTTGAGAGCTTCCACAATCTCCTCCACAAACGGCGGCCTCGAGTTCTTTTCCAGAGACTCTTTCCTGGCTTTGATATATCTGGGAATCATTCTGCTGGCGCTTATCGAGATCTTGATTGCCGGCCTGCGGTTTGCCTGCAAAAAATCAACGATCATCCTTTCAATCCAAAACTTCGCATAAGTGGAGAATTTAAACCCTTTATGCGGATTGAATTTCTTTACCGCCACCATGAGTCCGACCAATCCTTCTCCCACAAGATCGGCAAAGGCCGCCGCGTGATTACATTCACCTGCCCATTCCTCGGCGATACTAACCACCAAAAAAATATTGGACAAAATAAATTTTTCTCGCGCTTCCCTGTCACCTTCTTTAGCCTTAACGGCCAATTCGAATTCTTCCTCCCGAGAAAGACATCCTCCCATTTTCTGACCTATTTCGTTAAGAAATGCGCTTAAAATGGATTCTTCATTGCCAACTTGTAATGCAATTTCTTCTTTTTTCATGTAACAATCCTCCCGTATATTGAAGATCAGAAATATCTATATTGTTAAACAGCATGCTACAAAATAGCATGCTGTTTTGAAAAAAGCAAGTGTTTCGGGATTTTATAAGCCTAACACAAACTTGGCGTTCTCCGTCGTCTTATCTGCCACCTTATCAACAGGCACCTCAAGAACATCAGCGATTTTTTGAGCGACGTGTTTCACAAAAAGAGGTTCGTTGCGCGTGCCTTTGTCTAATGGCCGCGGCGTGAGATATGGGCAATCTGTTTCAATCACAATATTTTCCAGACCGATTTCTTTGATTAAACGATCGTAACTATTGCCATATGTAATGATACCGTTGAGGCCGATCTTGTAGCCTAGTTCGATGAATTTGTTTGCAGTTTTATATGAACCAATGAAACTGTGCACAATTCCCTTTTTGTCCACAGGATGCTCTTGCAGAATTTCATAGAGATCATCATATCCGTCCCAACAATGCAAAATAATCGGTTTTTTCACTTCGTTTGCCAATCGTATATTTTCAATTAACACTTCTTTTTGCCTTTTTATCAGCTCGCCTACGTTATCATTTTCGTCAAAATGATGATAATCCAGTCCCACTTCTCCAATTGCCACCACCCTTTCATCTTTTGCCAATTCCAAATATTTTTGATAATCGAATTGCTCACCTACCGTAGGAATTTCTTCTTCGGTCAACTCATCAGGATCTTGATGGGTGAAACTTCCCTTTTTTAGATGTACCGGATGAATGCCGACAGCAGCGTAAATCCCACTCTTGAATTTGCGGGCATATTCAACAGCACGTTTTGAAGTAGAATATTGCGAACCGACATTCACCACGCTTACACCACCATCAAGACAGCGACGGAGCGTTTCTTCTCCGTCGTTTTTAAAAGCAGAAAAATTCACGTGTGAATGCGTGTCGAAAAGATTCATTTTATTCTTTGAAACAAAGGTTCAGCTTTTTTGGTTTCAAGGGCTGTTTTGATTTTTTCAGCGGTTTCAGGGAGAAACGGGATGAGAAGCTCGGATACGATATGGAGATCTGATATTAGTTTTTGCATCACCTCTTGAAATTTTTTCTCATCACTCTTTGCCAATTCCCAAGGCTTGTTATCTTCGATGAATTTATTGGCGCTGCGAACAAGTTGCCAAATTTCCTCAAGCGCTTTTCCAATCTCCATTTTGTCAATATATTGCCCCAAATCAATCTGGCTTTCTTGCTTTTTCTCAACGGAAACACTCTCGCCAAGTTTTATCACTCTTGAAACAAGGTTTCCAAGGCCATTGGCAAGATCAGCATTATATTTTTCCATCATTCTTTCCCAAGTTATATCCATATCTTCCCCATAATTTCCGAAACTTAAAAGCAGATACCTAGTTCCATCAACACCAAATTTTTCCACCATTTCATAAGGGCTAATGACATTTCCAAGACTCTTGCTCATTTTTTTTCCACCAACATTAATGAATCCATTGATAAAAATGCGTTTGGAATGAGGGATACCTGCAGATAAAAGCATGGCCTGCCACATAGCGGCTTGATGGCGAAGATTATCCTTGCCGGCCAATTGCACCACCGGCCACCAAGATTCAAATTTTTCCATATCTTGCGGCCAACCTATTGCAGAAACATAATTCACCAAAGCATCAAACCATACATACATAACATGTTCCGAATCATCGGGAACTTCAATGCCCCAAGACATCTTTTCTTTCAAGCGCGAAATGGAAAAATCTTCCAGGCCACTTTCCACAAAATTTCTGATTTCATTCAATCTTTTTTTGGGAATCACAAATTCTGGATCATTTTCATAAATATCCAAAAGCGGCTTTTGAAATTTGGAAAATCTGAAAAAATAGTTTTCTTCCTCAATAACCTCAATTTCCATATTCGGATGCAATGGACATTTCCCATCCACAAGTTCCGATTCCGTTTTTTCCATTTCGCAGCCCACGCAATATTTTGATTTATAAACCTTTTTGTAAATATCACCATTAGCTTCGCATCTTTTCCAAAATTCTTGCGCCGCCTTTATGTGATGCACATCGGTCGTTCGAATGTAATTATTAAAACTGAGGTTTAAAACCGTTTTCAATTGCCTGAATTTTTCCGTCTGTTGATCAACATATTCCTGTGCAGAAATTCCGAGTTCCTGTGCTTTGCGATATAGCTTGAGTCCATGTTCATCCGTTCCAGTGTTAAAAAAAACTTCCTCGCCTTTTTGGGCGTGAAAACGAGCGACAGTGTCAGCTTCGACTATTTCTAAAGCAAAACCGGCGTGAGGCTCAGCATTTACATATGGAAGTGTTGTTGTTATATAAAATTTTTTGCTCATTTCTTTAAGTTTCTTAGGATTCTTAGGATTCTTTGCGATCGCGATATTCTTTTCTTTTTCTATACAATTCTTCGGACAATCCGCCTTCTTCCATGTGTTTCTTTTTGAGTGCTTCGACTTGTTTGTGAAGCAGATATGTCGCTTGGTGACAGAGCGTTAGCAGCCAATTTGCCGCTTTTTCTGGATCGTCTGAAAGCTTGATCTTCTTGAGAATTTTTAAGTCTCTTAAGTTACTTAAGTTTCTTATCAATTCGCTGCTTTTTTCGCGAGCCTTTTTTGTCCGATCATCTTCTTTTGTCCACTGCTCCAAATTTCTTTGCCTCAAAAAATCTTCAAGATCTCCAATCAATTCTTCCAATGAACCTTTGGAAATTCCCGTAAGTTTAATCGCGGTTTTCAATGAAATTTCCATATCATCCGAACCTTCAACAATGTTTTGTTTCCCACTTCTTGCCGCTCCAGTCATTTGTTCTTTCAATTTCCAACTTTCAATCCAGCGATCGCAAAATTCAACAGTATGATCGTAAATCACTACGGAAAACCAATATGTCAGAAGTTTCTTATAGGGTTGCATAAGATTCTTAAGATACTTGAGGCTCTTAAAGATTTACATATGACTCTCTGGATCTTTTGAAAAATATTGAACTTTTTCAGCATACCCCCGACAAGCGGCTTTTCTGCTGGCTGGAGATGGGTTCGTAGATCCACAATAATACAGCATTGATGCACCGAATTCTCCTTTCTTGCTTGTTGCGCCACCATTTGCCAGTTTTATCGCCATTCCCGTAATTCCATCTGCCAAATCCCAAGGATCAGCCGGGTTACTTCCAGTCTTTGCTGAAATTTTCGATTTATATCCAATCCATGTGGTTGGCATGAATTGTGCTACCCCCATCGCTCCACCGTAACCGAAAAATACACCGTTTCTTTTTGGAGTACAAGACAATTTTTTATTCAAATAGTTTCCACCATAAGCCTTTTCAAGTTCTTTTGCTAATTTCAAAAATTCAGTCTTGTCTGCAGGTTTCATTCTTAAGTTCTTTTTGTCATCATATTTACACCCACCCGTAAATGTCCCGTAACCAGTTTCCACAATCAATTCTGCCTGGAGAAATTCTTTTCTTATTCCTGTTGCCTTGCTGGCAAACTTGACTGCGTCATCAATATCTTTAGTATCATAGGACTTTCCAAGAAATCCTGAGAGAGCGCTTCGGAGTTCAGCAATTTTTTGGTTAAGCTCACTTATGGTTGCTTCTTTTTCAGCCACATCAGAAGCAACCTCTGCCTTAACCGCAAGCAAGTCCTGCTGCTGATCCTTCTTTTCTTCTAAATTATCTTCATGTTCTTCCTTCATTTGAGCCAACTCTGTTTTTTCACCCTCTACTTTGGACTTGGCTTCAACAATTTCATTAGCAACAGTTCGCAATTTTTCTTCCAGCATAACCAAGTGATCAGAAGATCCCAAAATATCATCAAACTCTCCATCGCTCATAATCACCCCTGCCAATGATTCTTTTTTAGCATAGAAAAGTTCTTGCATAATCCCCTTGAGCACCTCCATTTGTAAATCTATTCTTTGGTTAATTTGAATAATTTCTTCTTCTTTGCGCAAAATAGTTTCTGTGGTGCTTTTTATGGTCGATTGCGTTTTGTTGATATCACGCTGCGTAGCATAGACGGAATTTTGAATCTGACCCAGGTTTTGTTCAAGTTTTGCTTTCTCTGCCTGTTCTTTCTTTAATTTTTTTTCCAAACTCGCAATACTATCTTGAATATCCCCGGTGTCATCGGCGGCATAAACCACCTTACTGTTCCAAAAAGAAATTTGCGACATGACAAAAACAGGCAACACAAGCGCCCATACCAAGATAAAAACATGCTCTGGAGTATGCTTTTTCATATGCTTTATTATATCATCAGCTGGACAATTAGCAACCTTATCAGTTTCGCTGGCTTATAGGAAAAATGGAAGAAAATTTTGACAAAATAAAATCCCACCCCGATGTTTCAAGATGGGAAATTGAAGTACTACATCTACTGGTTTTTCGTAGAATAGAATATGGTGATTGTAAACAATATCTCACCATCATATCCCCGCGGAGAAGATGTTGTTGATCTCTCAACAACATTTATGCTACCCGCGTTCTTTTTAAGCCACGAATTTACCTTTTTTTGCAAATCTCTGGATTCTTCATCTGCATTGTTCATATGGAGTGCAGTGGTGAAAATTCTCACCTGTTCCATATCTGCAAGATCAGTTTTTCTGTAAGAAAATGTTCTCGCAGCAAATGCTTGTGCAGCAAGCGATGCAACAAGAAGAAAAACAACCGCGATGGAAAGAACCTTTTTCATAAGAAAGCCTCCCTTGATTTTTATGGTTGCCTTTTTAGGTCAACCTTGAATTATACACCTAAATTACAAAAAAGTCAATACCCCGCCGCTCGCGAGCGACAGATCAAGCACATAGGGTTATATTTTGCCTTACATAAAGCAAAAACCACGCCATAGGCGCAGTTTTCGCAAAAAGTATTTTTAACCCGGGAGGTTCAACCTCCCCAATGGAGGTTGAACCTCCAAAGATTTTCAGTTTTATCCAAAAGCTAACTCCTAAAAACCTGCTCTTATTTCTTCTCTCCACCAGTCTCCCCTTCTTTCACCACTCCGGCGATCTTGGTCACATCTTCTTCCACTTTCTGTTCCAAAGATTCCAACTCTTCCTGGGTACGCGGTGGGGTTACCAGAGCAATCACAGCTTCTTGGTCAAGCATAATTTCCACCTTATCAGAAACCTTAAGATCAGCTACGGTAATGTGGTCATCGAAAGTCTTGATTTTGGAAAGGTCAATTTCAAAATGCGGTGGCAAATCTGATGGCAAACATTTCACCGGCACTTCATCCATATTCTTCACAAGCACGCCGCCATGGGCTTTAACTGCCTCGGATTCACCCACAAATTCCAACGGAATTTCAGTTTCCACTTCTTCTTTCATATTAACTTGGAAGAAATCGACATGCGAGATTTTGCCACTCATGTGGTCATTTTGCACATCATGGATAAGCACGTTCAATTTCTTGCCTTCCAATTCCAATTCCAAAATTGCGCTTTCGCCAGCACCAGCATAGGCGCGTTCGATTTCCAAAAGAGGAACCGCAATGTTTTGGGCTGCAATTTTGTGGCCATAGAGCACTGCGGGAACAATTTCCTGCTTGCGCAAATTCTTTACTTTCTTGCCGATAATCTCTCGAGCAATCGCTTTGAGTTTGATTGTCATAATTTTAGATATTTATTCAAATAATTTATACTTCCGGTATCTTTGAGCGATTTGTGACCTATTTTTTGGCTTCTCAAAAGGCTTCAAATCCCTTATTACGCCTAAATAGTATAGCAAAATCAGATCAAAGAGTCAATGGCACCCATTCTTGACTCCTGATGCTCGGAAACGGTCATTTGTTCACTGCGAATGTGGATGTTGTTGATTAACCCCACTGCCGAAAGTACAACCAAAAGAGAACTGCCTCCGTAACTCAAGAAAGGCAGCGGGATTCCCGTAACTGGCATGAGGCCTATATTCATTCCCACATTTTCCAATATCTGCAGGAATATCATAAGTAAAATACCCACTGCCAAAAGATAGCCGAAATTATCAGCAGCCCTTTTGGCGATAACCCCTATCCGATACATCAAGATTAAAAACAATACTAGCACAGCAATAGAGCCAGCAAGTCCAAGCTCCTCAGCGATTGCCGCAAAAATAAAATCTGTGTGTTTTTCTGGCAAAAAATTCAGTTGCGATTGTGATCCATGTCCGATTCCTTTTCCCCAAAGACCGCCACTACCTACTGCAACTGTTGATTGGATTACATTATATCCACTGCCACGCGGATCAGAAGCTGGATCCAAAAAAGTGTGGATACGTGCTTTTTGATAATCAGCCAAATGAAACCAGCCGGCAAAAGCAGCTAATGATATGGCAAAAAAAATACCGAAAATAATTTTGCGAGAAAGACCGGAAACGAAAAGCATGCCTATCCAAATACCGAAAAGCACCATCGCGCTACCAAAATCAGGCTGTTTGAAAACAAAAAAAATCATCAATCCCATTAACAAAAAAGATACAACCACTCTACCCAGCTCACCAAACTCCGACCTTTTTTGGGAAATGAAACTGGCCATAAAAATAATCATCACAAGTTTGGCCAATTCTACCGGCTGCAAACGAAAGATGCCCACTCCGATCCATCCAGAAGTTCCCCTGATGCTGGTTCCAAAAATAAGCACCATGATCAAAACAAAAAGCATCGCAAAATATAGCGTAGTGCTTTGCTTTTTAAGCACTTGGTAATTACCTGCGGAAAAGAAGGCCATCGCAAAAACACCAAGAGTCGCAAAAATAACTTGTTTCCAAAATATAGAGAGCCCCTCTCCCTGCTCTCCCGAAAGAGATATGCTATAGAGAACGGTCAAGCTGATTGCAAGTAACAAGAAAACACTGCAAACAAGGATCCAGTCCGTTTTTGCCAATTTATTAATCATATAAAAGAATCTCTTGAAGAAAAATAGTCCTATTGATAATCCTGATATTGTCCTTTCTTGTAAGAAGCATTGAGAATATTCATAGGATCATACATGTCAGAAGTTGCTTCGACTTCCATTTTTGCCACATCGCCTTCAAGTTGATATGGCCAGGTAAGTTTAAAATCCCTCTCTTCCCCGGAACGCATTGTGTCTTTTTCTGTTTTATTAAGAGCAATAATTTTATTTTGAGAATCGCGCAAAACTATAGCTACATCAACCTTTCCAAGATCATATACGCTTTCATTGCGAAGAATTGCATAGGCTGATGTACCAGCACTTCCCGATTGCGTCGAGACATTCTTGCTAAAGGTCGAGATCTGCGGTTTGTTCAAGTTATCCAAAATTGCCCAACTAATATCAGTTATTTCCATTTTTGCCTCAGTAGGTGTTACTTGAGATGGAACATCAAAGCCAAGTTCGATTATCACTCTTTGTTCGGCTGGTAAAATATAGGAACTTCCACTTCGCTTGGCGACTACGGCGCCAGATGAATCAAGCAATTCCATGGTATAGGAAAATTTTGGCGAACCAATTTTAGTGTTTGGATTTTTTAATATAACTGAAGCATCCCAGGTTCCACCACCTCCGAATACTATAGTTTCTTCCGAAATTAAAAGCGCCTCTCCCGTAGTTTCCTTACATGGAGTGCACCTGCCACCGCAATCCACGCCTTTTTCATTTTGATTTTGAATGCCATCAGAGCAAGTTTCAGATGGTTTTAAAAACAGCCACAAGAGTAAGGTTATAAGCAAAAAAATACCGATATAAACGGCAACAACAATTGCTCTTCTTTTTTCTCTAGTCATTTCCATCTTGGCAACAAAAATCAAATTATTTTATGTTCCTAGTTTAACATTCGAAGTATAAAAAAACAACCCTTAATCATAAATCAGAGTTGTTTATAGTTTCAAAAGCGTAATACTGGCGGCGACTCGCACCAAATTGCTTAAACACATAGTTCCCGGCATCGACCTACTCTCCCAGGACATCACATCCAGGTACCATCGGCCTGCCCGCAATGCAACGCTTTCATGCAGAAAGCGGTAACTTTAATATTTTATGGATTTAACCAAATAAGTACTAAAGCTAAAACAACATTGCGTTGCAGGCGGGCGCTGAAGCGCTTAACTGCTCTGTTCGGCCTGCCCGCATCGCTACGCGAAGCGTTGCAGGCGGGTATGGAAAGACCTGCCCGCCAGGCCTGCCTCACACGGAACGTTAAATTACATAGTCTTGGCGGCGACCTACTCTCCCAGGACATCACATCCAGGTACCATCGGCGCTGAAGCGCTTAACTGCTCTGTTCGGTATGGAAAGAGGTGTTTCCACTTCGCAAGAGCCACCAAGACAATACAATCTAACGTTCTGGCAGGCAGGCGGGGGTGTTTCCACTTCGCAAGAGACACCGGAAACTATGATTTCAAGCAACGCAACCAGAATAACGCTTTCGAAAATCATCTATAATAAGTAATTGTTAACTGCTAACCGAAACATTTAGAAAGATTAAGGGATTTATTAGTACTTCTCGGCTCAACCCATTGCTGAGCTTACACCTGAAGCCTATCAACCTAGTAGTCTTCTAGGAAATCCTCCCGCGCATAGCGCGGAATTTCCAATTCACCTAATTTCTAATTTCTAATAAAATTCAAAATTCATAAATTTCCAATTATCAAATATATTTTTTGAAATTTGGCCATTTAGTCATTTGCCATTTTATTAGGTGAATTAGGAATTAGAAATTTGAAATTCTGTGCTACACACGGATATTGCCTTATCTCAGGAGGAGCTTCCCGCTTAGATGCTTTCAGCGGTTATCTCGTCCGAACATAGCTACTCGGCAATGGACCTGGCGGTCCAACCGATACACCAGAGGTTCGTACTTTCCGGTCCTCTCGTACTAGGAAAGTGTTCCTTCAAGCAATCACGCCTACAGCAGATAGGGACCAACCTGTCTCACGCATGTTTTTCACCTGTTACCAAGTGCATTGGACTATAACTTTATCCTTTTTTGAAAGGATAATCGACGTTTAGTCTCTACGGGCGTTAATGGTGCGAATTTTTCTCTTCTTTGAATAATTCAATTCTCTGAAAGAATCAACTAATTGCGCAAGTTTTTCAAAATCATTCTGATTTTTAACTTTTTCTTTTCGGACAAGAATTTTTAACATCAATTCAGCCTGTTCCTTTTTTAATACAAGAAACGGCTTTATTGAGGATAGAAATAATTTGAGATTATCTGTTCGATTTATAGAATATTCAAGAATTCCATCTTTTCTTTCTCTTAGAATTCCCAGCCCTATTTTTGAACAAATTTTTTCAAAATTTTCTCTGTCTTGATTGGATTGAAACAAAACTATATAAGGCGCAACTTGAAAACCATACTTATAAGTATCGTTTGGTTTGAGCCTGACATATATGCTTCCATCACCATCAAGAAATCCTGCCAGATATGCACAAGTTGTTGACGAAAAATTTTTACACATAACTTCCCTCGGTATTATCCTAACATATGACAGGTTGTGCCACAATAGGACTACACCGATATAAGTCGATTTCTCGCATATGATTACTCATATACGCCGCCGTGTATGATGTCTTTTACCTCGGATTCAAACAGTTCATGTTCCAAATATTTGCAATTCGTAGATTCGAATTTCATTCGTAGATTCGAATCGGATTGCGCTTTAGCGCATGAACGGTTTGAACCCAGCTCGCGTACCGCTTTAATTGGCGAACAGCCAAACCCTTGGGACCTTCTCCAGCCCCAGGATGCGATGAGCCGACATCGAGGTGCCAAACCCCTCCGTCGATGTGGACTCTTGGGAGGGATCAGCCTGTTATCCCCGGGGTAACTTTTATCTGATGATCTTCTGCGCATCTACATGCCACAGTCGGTTCACTAAATTCTACTTTCGTAACTGGTTGACTTATGAGTCTTTCAGTAAAGCAGGCTTATGCTTTTGCGCTATCGGTCCGATTTCCATCCGGACCTAGCCTACCTTTGTAAACGCCTCCGTTGCCATTTAGGAGGCGACCGCCCCAGTCAAACTACCCACCAGGCACTGTCCCCGCTCCGGTATCAGACGCCGACTCATACTGACTAAACACGGACTTATGCAGAAAAAGTGACGACCCGAAAAAATATATTGGGTTCACAAGAAATTCAGCATTAGTCCGCTAAAGTCCGCATTGGTCCGCGACTTGTAACGGAGCAGGGTTAGAATTAAAACTTTGGCAGAGTGGTATTCCACTGTCGACTCCACATCGCCCGAAAGCGACGCTTCAAAGTCTCCCACCTATTCTCGGCAACCAAAATTCCAATCCAATACCAAGTTGTAGTAAAGCTCCACGGGGTCTTTTCGTCTTGCTGTAGGTCGACGGCATCTTCACCGTCATTGCGATTTCACCGGGTCCTTCGTTGAGACAGTTCCCAAGTCGTTACACTTTTCATGCGGGTCAGAATTTACCTGACAAGGAATTTCGCTGATCGTTTCCTTAACGATGTACCATATCTTCATCCATTTTCATGGAGCACGGCGTATGGTATCTGAGGATTCTTCAATATCCATTGAAGTCTTTCCTGCTGATCATCCCACCTAGGCGGGACTTCCCAGCATATAGCCATGTATTTTAGGACCAATTTTACATTACTGTAAAATGAAGCAGCTTTCATGTTTTGTTTACCCACTCACTATATTAATCGTCCCAGTCCTTTCTGAAATCTTCGAAAAAATTTCAGAACCTTAGGACGATTATAGTTATCGCCGACGTTCACTGGCGCTTCGGGGATTGGCTTGCACCGCTCCCGTTAACGTTCCAGCACTGGTCAAGTGTCAGCCCCTATACTTCCCCTTTCGGGTTTGCAGAGACCTGTGTTTTTGGTAAACAGTCGCTTGGGAAAATTTTATTGCAGCCAGCCTTGCGGCTGGCGAGACATCTCGCGAACTTACGTCTAGTTTTTTTGCCGAGTTCCTTAACGAAGGTTCTCCCGTTCACCTTAGGCTACTCGCCTCGTCTACCTGTGTCGGTTTTCGGTACGGATATAATGATACTAACCTTAGAAGCTTTTCCTGGTACCCTGCTCCCTAGCGTTCGCCCGTATTGCTACGAACTTCCAGTCACAGCTTGGACTATTGTCAGGCGGATTTGCCTACCTGACGTCCTCACTGCGCCTACATCAATCCAATAAGATGCGCTAAGTACAAGAATACGTCACTCCATCGAATATCATCATAGTGCAGGAATATTAACCTGCTGTCCATCGACTACGCCTTTCGGCCTCGCCTTAGGACCGACTAACCCTGGGATGAATGCCATTGCCCAGGAAACCTTAGACTTGCGGTGTGTGAGGTTCTCACTCACATTGTGGTTACTCATGCCAACATTCTCACTTCCATGCGCTCCACGACGGGTCACCCCTTACGCTTCGGTGCACATGGGACGCTCTCCTACCGAATTCTCTACGAATTACGAATTAATACGAATGTACGAATGAAACACGAACAGAATAAATCAGCAAAAACCATTTTATTCGTAATTCGTACATTCGTAACGCGTAGCGATTCGTAATTCGTAGAGAATTCCCGTATCTTCGGTACTATGTTTAGCCCCGTTACATTTTCGGCGCGAAGTCTCTGGTCTAGTGAGCTGTTACGCACTCTTTAAAGGGTGGCTGCTTCTAAGCCAACCTCCTAGATGTTTGAGAAACTTCACTTCCTTTACCACTTAACATAGATTTCGGGACCTTAGATGACGATCTGGGCTGTTTCCCTTTTGAGATCCGACCTTAGCGCCGGATTTCTGACTGCCGTGATACGCATCACAAGAATTCGGAGTTTGGTTGAAAACCCTACGGCGAACCGCGAATTCTCATCCAGTAGCTCTACCTCTTGGATGTATTTAACACGACGCTAGCCCTCAAGCTATTTCGGAGAGAACCAGCTATTGCCGAGCTCGATTGGAATTTCTCCCCTACACACAAGTCATCCCCGCAAGTTGCACGGTGCGTGGGTTCGGGCCTCCCGCTGGTATTACCCAGCGTTCACCCTGCTCATATGTAGCTCGCCCGGCTTCGGGTCTAGTCCACACGACAAATCGGCCTATTAAGCCTCGCTTTCACTACGTCTCCGGAGGTTTGCACTCCTTAGACAAGCCGCGTAAAACTAACTCGTTGGCTCGTTCTGCAAAAAGCACGCTGTTACCGCCACACCTTTTTCAATGATAAACTTACGATAATCATAAAAACTCAAGCAAAGCGGCTTCGCCTTACATTCTTAAATATATCGAAAGTCGTCACGAAAAAAGGTGTGGCGGCTCCAACTCTTCGTTAGCATATGGTTTCAGTTCTATTTCACCTCCCTCATCGGGATGCTTTTCACCTTTCCCTCACGGTACTAGTTCACTATCGATCTGAAGCAATATTTAGTCTTGGGAGAGTAGTGCTCCCAGATTCAGACGGGATTTCTCCGGTCCCGCCCTACTTGAGGACAATCACATCGCGTACATGCTCTTTTCGCATACGGGACTATTACCCGCTATGGTTCAACTTTCCAGAAGATTTTGCTAAGAGATGCACTGCGACCCCTGTCAACAGAGTCTGATTGCCTCGCAACCCCCCGACCGAAGTCGGGGTTTAGACTATTCCGCGTTCGCTCGCCACTACTTACGGAATCACAATTGTTTTCTTTTCCTCCTGGTACTAAGATGTTTCAATTCCCAGGGTTTGCTCCAACACACTATTAATTCATGTGAAGATAACTATGCACAGCACAGGAACTGGAAAATAGTTTATTAGAGAATAGAAAATGGTTTAAGAAAGAAGAAATCAGAAACTGGTCAATTTTCCAATCTCTATTTTCTTGAACTACTTTCCATTTTCCATTCAACTTATTTCCAACTTCTGTGCCATGCACAGTTGGGTTGCCCCATTCGGAGACCTCCGGATCAAAGCTTGCTTAACAGCTCCCCGAAG
>CAZAFB010000003.1:14406-22642 GCA_964484505.1 uncultured Bdellovibrionales bacterium | reverse complement strand
GGGTTGCCCCATTCGGAGACCTCCGGATCAAAGCTTGCTTAACAGCTCCCCGAAGATTATCGCAGCCAGCTACGTCCTTCATCGCTTGCTTCAGTCAAGGCATCCACCATACGCGTTAAGTAACCTTTCTTATTTAACGGTTAACAGTTAACAATTACCTAAACTGTTGTTTGCCCCGACTCGCATCGGGGACTTTGTTTTTTGACCTACTTTTGACTATCATGATGGCTGCGCCCAATGTGTCTTTCCGCGCCCCAACACACCACACGTATCATGATAAGACCATGAATTGTAAAGTTGCAATATAATGCGGAAACAATTGCGTTTTAACGTTATTAACGTTCGAACGTTATAAACAGAACATGTTTCGGCACTATTTTTTTGACAAACATCCCGGTCGCACTTGCAACAGGATTGTTGTTCGTGGTGAAATTAAAATTTCGACGACCAACAAAAAAACCGCTCGGAAGCGGAATTAAGACAATCGAAAACGACGATTGTTTTCACCCGCTTTTTTGCTTTAGTTTTTCGCGTAAGCTCCTCAAAATTTTTGTGGAATATTTTTTACACGTGAATCCATCATAACAGAAACAAAAAACCTGTCAACCCCTACAAAAATAATTGTTAATTATTATTTTTACAACATATATAATGGCTTATTTAAGGTATTTTTTGGATAAAAACAAATCCGCGCAATTTCTTGTGCGGATCAGCTCTCAAATTCGATTTTTACACTATTTTTTCAGCGTGATTTCTTCCCGCAATTTTTTCAAGATTAAGGCCGCTTCATCCTTACCTCCCAGACCGAAAGCCAATCCCAAGGCAAGCGAGAGCGCTGCAACAAATCCCACAAATAGAGTATTGACCAAGGAAGTGGCGATTCCCAATTGAATGAGTGCAGCCAAAAGACCGAAAATGACTATCGCCCAACGTGAGATGGTAGCTAAAATTGTCGCACTGACAATGCCAGCAACATGCACGCTGGAACGTACAATCGCATATACGATGTTGCCCAAAAGAAAGGCAATCGCCAGAATTATCGTAGCCACGACAACATTTGGTATATACAGTATTATGCGGTTAAGAAAAGCCGAGGCTTGGTCGAGACCCAAAATCTCAGTTGCAGCCATCAAAAAAACCAATATCAAAAACCACTTCACAAATCCTCCCAAAAATTTGGCAATATTAGCTTCTATTCCGAGAGATTTTAATTTACCATGCGCTTCAAGCTTGCTCAGGGCATGGTCCAATTTGGTGAAAGTTATCAGTTTTTCCACCACCTTTCCTATCATGACTGCCACGACAAAACCTATAGTCAGAATAAGGATAGCGCCAAGCAATGCCGGCAAAAATGCGATGAACCGCATACCCAAATCCAAAAGCGATGCGTTTATGGCCTGACCCCATGTTTGAACGGAATTCATATCATACACCTCCCTTTCTTTTTATATTTATTTTCTAATTAAATTATACACCTTTATGTTCTTAAGCAAAAGCGGACTGTCCGCTATTGCGAACAATCCGCCAATAAACATATGCCTACTCCCCAAGCTCTATTGTTGCGGCTGAGCTTGTTTTTCCGTCGAAGAAGTCAGTCCGAGATTTTCAGGAGTATTTTCAATGCCAGCTTGGATATTTGAAATCATCTTGTTTATCTGTTTTCTGGTTTCTTCGGATCCCGAGCTTGGCAAGAGATCAAGCACCTTCTTATATTCATCTATGGCTTCGTTCTTTTTCTTTTGCTTCTCATACAACATACCAAGGCTGAAATGAGTGTTTATCTCCTTGTCGTTTATACCCAAAATTTGCTTGAACAAATCCTCTGCCAATTTCATATCTTCTTCATTGCCTCTGGCCTGGAACATTTTTGCCAAGCTGAAGGCATAGTTGATGTTGCTGCGTTCGAGCAAGAAAGCTTTTTTCATATTCTCAATCGCCATATCCTTGTCTCCCAGGGCATCCTGAGCTAAAGACAGCTGATAATATCCGAAAGAAAAATTATCCTTTTTTTCCACGGACTGCTGAAACAGTTCCTTGGCTTGTCCTACTGAAGCTTTTTTATCAGCTTCGGAAGTCTTCTTGGAAGCTTCGGAAACTTTCAATTGTCCAAGTTTTACAAAATAGTTCGGATTTTGCGGATCAAGCTCTCTGGCAGCTTCGTAGTTCTTTTGAGCAAAAGTAATGGAATCCGGAACATATAAACCAGCATTCTCATATATCTGAGCCAGAATTTCTGTGGCACTGACGTCTTTTTTCATCATTTCGCTTCCTCGCGTAGCCAGAGCTATTGAATTATTGAGGTATTTCTGAAGCAGGTCGGTGTTACGATCTTTCTCATCTTTGAGCGCTTCATTATTAAATAAGGTCATATAATCCTGCCCGACACGCGTGAAATATCTTCCTTCTTTATTATAGAGGTTTATAGCCCTGATCATTTCCGCCACTGAACCATCCTCCCTTATTTCTTTCTGGGTTGCGGCTCTTTGCATCAATATGTCCGCATAATATGCCTTGCCTATAAAGACAAATAGGAAAACCACGCCGGCGCTGACTACCATGAAAACAAAAGCCAAAGCCAAAGCAAACTTTGGAGAAGCTTTTAGGGAAAGATTAAGAAATTTCCCTTCCGAAGCTCCTTCCACAAAAAACATTCCCAATGCCAAAGTACCTATCAACGCTCCATAAATCAAAATTGTTCCTTCCACCCTGTTTGTCACACCATCGATCAGAACAATAAGCGCCGAAGCGAAAAGTCCCAAAGACATCAATTTGTTATACTGTTTGTCCTTGGTCAAGTAATAGATGCCGAAACTAACGAAGGAAAGCAGAATTACCGCAAGCGCAATAGTGCCTAGTGCACCCAAAGTCGGCAAAGCTTCCATGATTACTCCGGTTCCTTGATAGAATTTGATATTGTAAAGGGAATTTTGATTGAATTCTTGTGATTTGAATTTGGAAAAATCATAGCCATAGGTAGCAGGTCCGCTGCCGGTAAAGAATTTTTCCATCACACCGCTCTTGGCGACAGTCCAAGAGAGAGCATAGGACGGACTTGCTTCGACCGGGAGATTCACTTTGGTAATTTTGTTCGTGCCTATCATCAAAATGGAGAGTACGCCAACGAAAACTGCCATCGGAACCCAAATAAGTTGTTCTGCCGGACGAACAATTTGTGAGAGCACAAATATCAACATCAAGCTGACTCCTATTAAGATGCCGAGCCATGGATTGAAAGAATAAACTGCCAAAAGCAAGAACAAATTAAGCAGTAGCAAAAGCAGCAAAATTACTTTTGAAGCAACGGCTAGTTTACCTTTTGCCTTCCCCTCTTTGTTGTCTTTGATGACAACGGCCGTAATAATTGGAATCATCAAACTGAAATATATTCCCAAACCAATAACTGAACCGACCAGACTGAGTGGTGCAAGTTCCATAAGGCCCTGCGGTAAAAACTTAACGCCCAAGAGGCCAAGCAGAGACCAAACGGCTACAATAACATTTGCAACTATCGCCCCTCCGATAGCCCATTTCATTCTGCTTTTGTCGAAATGACTAAGGATTATATAGAAAGCGACAATGATTGCGGTAATGCTAAGCAACCCTCGGGATGGATCACCGAAAAATCCCCAGAGACTGTGCCACTTGTCCACGGAAAAAATGGTGGAAATCAGATAGAGCACCCAAAAGATAATTATCGGGAAATCCAATGGCGTGCGACGTATTTTCATTTCTCCCAAAATCACGCCCTTGGAAGCCCAACTTACAAGAGCAAGCAAAATCCAAAAATAGAAATACATTTGCTTTTCAAAAGCCAATCCCTGAAAAGTAAGTCCAGTAAAAAATAATGGGAGACCGAAGAAAAGCGCGGCAATGCTGATAGTAATAAGCCAGTCAAAAATAACGACTGCCTTTTTGGCCTTGGCGGATTGTTTTTCCTGCTGCATCTGTTTTTCCTGATTTTGCAGGGAAATTCCTTGACTGTGAGCCGAACGCACCATGCCACTCATTCCGCCTCCGGGTGAGGAAAAATTATTCCCGCGCGACACCTGGATTCGCTGCTGTCCATCTTGTTGTTGCATGTCCATGTTTTTTCTATGTTATCTTTTTTATCAGTACAAAAAGTACCTTTATATGGTACTACTTATTGCAATTTGGCGCAACAAGCTTTGAAAAGTGTTTTGGAAAGCAGTTATAAAGAAAAAAGAGGAAAGTCGTTCGAGAGAGACAACTACCATTTGCGAATCTCCACTTGCCCAGCCTTATATAGATTGGAAATTTCAGAATCAGAAAGCGCGCGGTTATAGATGCGGACATCATCCAACAAACCGGAAAAATAATTGGAAGCGGCAATGCCGATAGTCATATTGCTTGCACTAAAAGCGGTTGCGGTCGTTATTGTTATGTTATGCCAGTTGGTGTCTGAAATTGTGGAATTTGCGGAGCCATCGACATATATTGTCGGACTTGCGAATCCGGTGGCAGTGATTGTTCCGGAGTTTATTCTGACGTAATGCGTACCGCCATCCAGATCTATAAGATATTGGGAAGTTGAAGTTGGTTTCGTCCAAAAGGAGACGGAATTTATTGTTTGTGAAGTGTTGCCAACGGCAACGTTCGCACTTGACCCGTTGAAACTAAGTCCCTGCCCTAATTTCCCGAGAGTGACAGTGGCTCCGGTGATGGTTCCATTGTTACCATTCCCACTGCGGTCATAGGCGGTGGTCCCAGAGATATCGGGACCGTTGAGTGGCCAATATCCGACCAGGCCATTGTTGATTACTTTCGAAGCTTCCGACGCACCAACAGTTTCTTGATTCTGGCGATATAGTTGTTCTATTTCAGTTGAACTAAGCGCACGATTATAAACACGCGTATCATCCATTGAACCACCCATATAAGTAGAACCGTTGTCACAGCCAAACTTTACACTATATGTGTTAGTCAAATTAGCCGTGCTACCAGTGGCTTGAGTACTATAGGCACCATCCAAATAAAGTTGTACCGTTGTGCCACTACGTAAGGCTGTGAGCATATGCCAGCCATCGGAAATTCCAGTTATTGATTTGGAAACTTCATATGCACCACCTGCGTCAGTTGACTGCGTCCAAACTATAGAGTTAGTCGTATCTCCTTTCTGTTGAAAACCCCAGCCATGAGCCGGCGCAACATCAGCCCCGCCCTTTCCAAAAATTCCGGGCCAATAACCAGGAGCGTACGTTTTAGTAAAAGGGAATTTAACCCATGTGGAAACAGTAAAGTCGCCTGTGCCAAGCGCAAATGAATTGCTGTCAGAAACAGATATATAATTTGAGCTACCATCGAAACTCATTCCTTGTCCCAATTTACCATGCGTAGCCGTTGCACCGCTAATAGTGCCACTATTGACATATCCGGAAGTGTCTTTAGCAACAGTTCCCTCAATATCTTGGCCATCAAAAGTCCAGTGCCCCACGAGACCGCTGTCCAAACTTGGGGCAGACATCTGGGCCTGTACTTGTGTATCATGAAATTGATCGGCACCAATATCCCAAGGATTCACACGCACTTGTCCATCGATATCCCTATCGAAAGCAAAATATGAATCAGCTTGCAAATCTACTCCCGCGCCTTTGGCGGCAGCGTCGGTCGACTTGAGATGAAAATCGCCATTAGCAGCGTCGATGAAAGAAACCGTTTGGTTTCTGCAAGAATGTCCACCACAATCGGTCGCGCCGGAATTGGGTGAGGTTGCATCTTGGGAAATGTTATTCGCAGTCACATTTGTACCGGCACAAAGATCGTAATTTACGCCAGTACCTTGAATGATATTGTTTTTCACATACATGTTCAAACTGGAACCGTTGCATTTTATACCTCCTTTTGTCCCTTTGCTTATAGTATTGTTGTATATATATGCAGTTCCGCTAACGCCAAAATCATAATATGTAGCATAATAACTCCCTTCTCCATACAAAAAATTATTATAGATATATATCGAGCCTCCGGTTTTCATACCGTCAAAATCAATATTGGCATTGTTCATTCCATCTTTTACTATGGAATGGAAAAAATAAAATTTGCCACCTCCTTGATACCAAACATTATCCGCATAAGAAGTTCCTAAGTTACTTATTTGCAAACCTTCTACCTTCACGTAATCATCATTAATACGAAGTATTTTTCCATTATTAGCAATCCTCTGAAGATAATATTTTTGATTATCCCATTTTCCTTGATGCCTCTGCAAGCTGTTTGCTTCTGTTACAGTATTTGTCGGGGTATAAATTTTTATATAATTGCTTTCGCCTGTTGTGTAACCGCTCACTGTCACCGCCGTTGTATCCGCGCCGGAGTCGTAATAGCACGGAATATTCAAAACTACATTGGCGGCAGTAAGGTCGATGTTGTTGATGTGATTGGCATCGGATGCGCCAGCTACGGCACTGTTGAGAGATGTGTATTCATGTTTAATCGAAACTACGGTTGAAGTGGTGATATCTGCAGGAACCCCTCCGGTGGCTGTAATAAGGGTCCAATGCATGCCGTCAGAATTCGTCTTGGCTGCAAAATATGCGATATCTGAGGTATTATATGTGACCCGGTCTCCTACGCCGATATTGCCGGTTTGCGCTTCTGAAAAGACTGCAGCCCCGCTGGTGATGGTTACAGCTGGGGTGCCGGTTTTGAGGTCGGCAGTCGATTGTCCGACAGAGTAGAAAACGTTTGTAGCACCATGTACGATAGATGGTGTCAAAAAGAAAAGCGCTGTGTAGATTGTTAGTTTGAGAAATTTCATTTTTATAGACGAATAATCACTAATGGAAAACAAATGTCCACTAATCACGAATAGGCGAACATGAATCATGCACGGAGTTTTGCAATAAAAGGTTTGCGATTATTGGTATAGATCGACCTTTTTATCTCCAGTTTTGGTGTGCAAAAATTAATCAGATAACCAATTTCATATTCACTGATCCGCAAATACGAACGTTGCTGTTCGATGTCTTGCTTTGTGGTAAAATTCGATGCTTTGATTTCAACAACAACTTTGTTTTCAATTATAAAATCTGGTACATATGTTCCCAGTTTTTTGCCACTATCAAAAGAATAAATATCAATTCTTTGTTGCTCCTTAAAATTCAATTTTTCTTTTGCAAATTCTTCCGCCAAAATTTTTTGATAAATATTTTCTTTTAATCCCCTGCCGTATTTGTTAGCCACGGCAAATACACACCCTTGTATTTTATAACATAATTCTTTCTCCAGTATATCAGCCATGATATTCGTGATTAGTGAAAATTCGTCATCAATTCGCGTTCATTTGTTTTTCCTTTATAACATCTTCCCACTCAAAAATCTTATCAACCATTCTGCCCTTTTGCTCGTCAGGCGAGACACCTATTTTGCCAAGATCAACTGAAAAACGGCGTAGCTGCAATTGCTCTTTTTCAACTTGGCCGTCCTCTTGTTTTTTCCCCGTGCTTTTCTCAAGTGATTGCGTGAGCAGATCTGCTTGCGCCTGGGTAATTTTTATTTTAATAATCAAAAATCCTTCTTGCTCAGCCGTTGACCATTCTTTGTTCTCATCGGCAAGCTGGATAATGTCGCCACGCTTATAACTGCCCTTGATTGCCTCCGGGTTTCCTTTTGGCTCAAAAATTTGCACCAACACTTGCATCGTTTTTTGCTCACCGATTTTGGCTGCGCCGGAAAGAGTAAGTTCCGGATGATAATATTTTTTGAAAAGTTTGTAACCACCAAAACAAACACCGCCCGCCAGAACGATTATTACAAAAACAAATAACGCAAACTTTTTTTTGTCGACAATTTTATATTGCATAGTGTTTTTCAGAAATTAGTTTCATTCCATCTTTATTCCGCCTTCGATTTTTGCACTACCCTCAACTTTTACTCCTCCCTGTATGATGGTGAGTCCGGTTTGAATGGGTTCGAGCCATCTGCTGAAACCTCCGGAAAGTCCGGTGATGCTGTTGCGACAACGCAGTTTCACACCAGCTTCGTTGGGAATATTATTGACACTCCAGGAATATGACCCGTCGGCATCTTCAGCCACAACATCATTCCAGGAGCCACCATAGAAAGCTTGCACATCTCGAGCAATTGTTTGTCCATATTTGTCTTTAGTCGTGTTATATGTCCCACCGGAACAAACAATGCTAACGCTTTGACCATATGTATATGTTCCGGAGGCTGGCGTTAGAGTCGTAGGCATTTCAGGACTGATGCGGTGACCATA
>CAZAFB010000003.1:8200-14306 GCA_964484505.1 uncultured Bdellovibrionales bacterium | reverse complement strand
GAAGAAACAGAGGTACCAAAATTGTCTGCCGCACTGTCGCCAATAAGTTTCACACTCGCTTTCGTTGTCGCCGCGCCGGAAGTGACACCACCATAGAAAATGAAAGCGGAGCCAGAGGACGAGCCACCGTCATTATCAAAAGGCGCACCCACAATTACATCGTCTTTCCCATCGCCATTAACATCGCCAGCGGAAGCTATGGAAATGCCAAAATAATCACCAGCAGAATCTCCAGTAAGCTTTACATTTGCTTTAGCTGTGGCTACGCCGGAAGCCACACCACCATAGAAAATGAACGCGCTGCCGGAAGCCAGGCCGCCGTCATCATCTTGATGTGCACCTATAATAATATCATCCTTACCGTCACCGTTTACATCGCCGGCGGAAGCAACAGAACGACCAAAAGTATCATAAGCAGAATCACCAGTCAGTTTTACATTAGCCTTAGCGGTAGCTGCGCCAGAAGTGACGCCACCATAGAAAATGAACACGCTACCGGAAGCGTCGCCACCATCATCGTCATAATATGCTCCTACAATTACATCCCCTTTGCCGTCACCATTTACATCGCCAGCGGAAGCAACAGACAAGCCTAAATTATCATCAGTGCTATCACCAGTAAGTTTGACGCTGGCTTTGGTTGTGGCACTGCCAGAAGTGACGCCACCATAGAAGATAAACGCACTGCCTGAAGCGCTGCCACCATCATCATCTCCGTTTGCCCCCACGATCACATCATCAAGACCATCGCCGTTCACATCTCCAGCAGAAGCAACTGAAGTGCCAAAATAATCATTGGCAGAATCTCCAGTAAGCTTTACATTTGCTTTGGTTGTGGCACTGCCAGAAGTAACGCCACCATAGAAGATAAACGCGCTGCCGGAAGCTGATCCCCCATCGTCATCTTGATATGCGCCCACAATCACGTCGCCAAAGCCGTCACCGTTGACATCGCCAGCGGAAGCGACAGAGTAGCCAAAATTATCATCCGCTGCATCACCATTCAACTGAAAGATTGGCGAGTCGGGATTGTTTTTGATCGCTACACTAGTAAATATTTTTGCGCTGCCGGAAGCATTGCCGCCGTCATCATCTTGGTATGCGCCCACAATCACGTCATCCTTGCCATCACCATTGACGTCACCAGCACAAGCGACGGCATTACCCAGATTATCTCCAACACCATCTCCGATCAACTTAACATCAGCCTTATCAGTCGCGCTGCCTGAAGAGACACCGCCATAGAAAATAAATGCGCTGCCACCAGTACCAACATCATCATCAAAAGGCGCCCCCACAATAACGTCATCCTTGCCATCACCATTAACATCGCCAGCAGCAGAAACGGAAGTGCCAAAATTGTCTGCCGCACTGTCACCTGTTAGTTTCACACTTGCCTTTGTCGTAGCTGCCCCGGAAGTTACCCCGCCGTAAAAAATGAACGCGCTGCCGGAAGCTGCTCCCCCATCATCATCAGCATATGCACCGACAATCACGTCATCCTTGCCATCACCATTAACGTCACCAGCAAAAGAAAGCACTTTGCCAAAATAATCAGTAGCAGAATCTCCTGTCAGTTTTACACTCGCTTGAGTAGTTGCCGCACCAGAAGTGACGCCGCCGTAAAAAATGAACGCGCTGCCTGAATTAGAGCCGCCATCATCATCGGCATAAGCTCCCGCAACCACATCACTTTTTCCGTCACCATTTATGTCACCAGAAGAAGAAATATAACAACCAAAAAGATCACCGGCAGCATCTCCTGTTAATTTGACGCTTGCCTGCGAAGTTGCCGTGCCTGAAGTAACCCCGCCATAAAATACAAATATTGACCCAGAAGCATCACCTCCATCATCGTCCATATACGCCCCCACTACAAAATCAGATTTGCCATCCAAGTTGATGTCACCTCCGCCTGAAACTGAAATTCCCAAAGCATCATCGGCGCTGTCGCCGGTTATCTTCACGCTTGCCTGCGAAGTAGCACCTCCGGAAGTTACCCCGCCATAGAAAACAAAAGCGCTGCCGCTGCCGCTACTGCCATCGTCATCATATGGCGCTCCTACAATAAAATCATCTTTGCCATCGCCGTTTACATCGCCGACGGAAGCAACTGAATAACCAAAATTATCATCTGCGCTGTCTCCTGTGATTTTCACATCCGCTTTACCACTAGCCGAACCATCGAGACCGCCACCATAAAAAACAAACACACTACCGGAAGCTGAGCCGCCATCATCATCTTGATATGCACCCACAATTACATCATCTTTGCCATCACCATTTACGTCGCCAGCGGAAGAAACGGCATAGCCGAAAGAATCACTTGCGCTGTCGCCATTATATTGCAACATTTTTCCACTCGGACCGAGGGTGAAAATGAAGGCACTACCGGAACCAGAGCCGCCATCATCATCTTGATATGCGCCTACAATCACGTCATCCTTGCCGTCACCATTGACGTCGCCAGCGGAAGAAACTGAGTAACCAAAAAAATCACTATTGCTATCACCGACTAGTTTCGCGTTTGCTTTAGTTGTTGCGGCTCCTGAAGTCACGCCGCCATAGAAAATATAGGCGCTGCCCATAGGAGTCCCGCCACTGTACATATATGCCCCCACGATAACATCGTCCAAGCCGTCGCCATTGACATCACCAGCTAAAGCTACAGAATTACCAAAAAATTCTCCAAGGCCATCTCCCACAAGCTTCACTGAAGCTACAGTAGTGGCAACTCCGGAAGTAACGCCGCCATAGAAAATGAAAGCGCAACCAGAATTACCCCCACCGTCATCATCAAAACTAGCGCCCACAATTACATCGTCTTTGCCATCACCATTAACATCGCCACCTCCTGAAACGGAATATCCAAAATAATCGCTACCATTATCACCTGTCAACTTAACATTAGCTTTAGCAGTCGCACTGCCCGAAGAGACGCCTCCATAAAAAATGAAGGCGCTGCCAGACTCAGATCCGCCATCATCATCACCATATGCGCCCACTATAATATCACCAAAGCCGTCACCATCCATGTCACCAGCGGAAGCCACGGAACAGCCGAAATAGTCATTTGCGGCATCACCGTTGAGTTTGACATTAACTTTAGCTGTTGCCGCTCCAGAAACAACCCCTCCATAGAAAATGAAGGCGCTGCCGGAAGCACTGCCACCGTCATCGTCGCCATAAGCACCAACAATCAAATCATCTTTTCCATCTCCATTAACATCGCCGGCTGAAGCGACGGAACCGCCGAAATTATCATTTGCACTGTCCCCGATGAGCTTCACATTCGCTTTAGTGGTTGCACTGCCGGAAGTTACACCGCCATAGAAAATGAAAGTACTGCCGGAATTTGAACCACCGTCATCATCATTATTTGCTCCCACAATTACATCATCCAGACCATCTCCATTAACATCACCGGCGGAAGCGACGGAGCCGCCGAAATTATCATCTGCACTGTCCCCAGTGAGCTTAACATTCGCTTTTGTGGTTGCAGCGCCAGAAGTAACACCCCCATAGAAAATGAACGCGCTGCCGGAATTAGAGGCGCCATCGTCATCTTGGTATGCCCCTACAATAACATCACTCAGGCCGTCACCATTTACATCACCAGCAGAAGCAACAGAAAGACCAAAATTATCATCAACACTGTCTCCAGTAAGTTTGACGGAATTTTGAAAATCATTGAAAGTATATATCTTCGCACTGCCGGAAGCACCACCACCATCATCATCACCAGATGCTCCAACTATAATATCATCTTTGCCATCACCATTAACATCGCCAGCGAGAGAAACGCCTACACCAAAAGAATCCGATGCTGAATCACCAATTAGTTTAATATCCGCTTTGGTTGTGGCAGCTCCGGAAGTCACGCCGCCATAGAAAATGAAGGCACTGCCAGAATTGGAGTCGCCATCATCATCTTGATAAGCGCCCACAATGAAATCACTTTTCCCATCGCCATTTATATCACCCCCTCCCGAGCTCGCCCAACCAAAGCGATCACTAGCTGAATCACCCGTTATTTTAACACTTGCTTTGGTTGTCGCCGCGCCCGAAGTGACACCGCCATAGAAAATGAACGCGCTACCTGACTCACTGCCACCATCATCATCGCCATATGCGCCCACAATCACATCACTCAAACCGTCTCCATTAACATCACCGGCCGAAGATACGGAACTGCCGAAATAATCGAAAGCACTATCACCGTTAATAATTACATTTGCTTTTGCGGATGCTGTTCCGGAAGTTGTTCCACCATAAAAGAAATATGCAGCTCCTATAGTTCCATTATTAACCGAAGCGGCAATAAAATCATCCAGGCCATCGCCATTCATGTCTCCCGCCGAAGAAACTCTTGAGCCAAAATTGTCACTACTTGCATCCCCCGTTATCTTAACGCTAGATTGGGCGGTTGCACTGCCTGAAGAAACACCTCCATAGAAAACAAACGCTGAGCCGGAATTGATATAGCCATCATCGTCCATATACGCGCCTACAATCACATCATCTAAGCCGTCACCATTGACGTCGCCCGCAGAAGAAACAGCATAACCAAAAGCATCATCGGCATTGTCACCGGTAAGTTTAACATTTGCCTTGGTTGTGGCAGCTCCGGAAATGACGCCGCCATAGAAAATGAACGCGCTGCCGGAAGCAGATCCGCCATCGTCGTCATATGGCGCGCCCACAATCACATCATCCAAACCATCACCATTCATGTCACCAGCAACGGAAACTGAATAGCCAAACTGATCACTAGCCGCGTCACCGGTGAGTTTAACATCAGCCCTTGTTGTCGCGCTTCCCGTTGTTTTTGTGCCACCATAGAAAATAAACACACAACCCGAAGCGCTGCCACCGTCATCGTCATTGTAGGCACCTACAATAACGTCGCCCAAACCATCCCCATTGACGTCACCAGCGGAAGCGACTGCTGTGCCCAAGTTATCAGATGCCGCATCTCCGTTTATTTGCAGATAATTCATCTTTCTGGCTAGCGTTATGGTAGGATCAATCAATATGGGAAATTCATCTTTTGCCGCTTCAACTTTTATTTCCAAAACATTATGATCACTAATAATCACTTGAGCATCTTTTTGCTCGCCGTTTTTGCCCATATAATATGGCTTCGGGATGGAAAACAAAAAATTATTCTTTTGATAATAATAATCTTCGCCAAGTTCTTCCTTTAGCGTCGCTTCGATTCTTGCCGCCATGTTTGAATCCAAATTTTTTGTGGTCTCCAGCGATTCATTCTTGACGGGCTGCTTATATACTTCGATCGTGCCGTCTTCAAGTTGGCGCAAAACAGTTCCTTTCAGCTCCCATTTTTCCGATATTTGCGGCTGATATTCCTGGTAAAGATCCCACTGCTTGAGCGTATTTTCTTTTCGCGAAAGAGCAAAAATGTGTTTTTCGCCTCTTTCCCCTTCATAGAAGACAAACTGGCCGCTATTTTTTTGTTTGGAATCGGAAAATTCCACATCGGAGGCTACTTTGCGTTTGAATTTCAAGCCTTCGATGTTTTGGGGAATTATTTCAAAATCCAAACCGCCTTGGCTGAATTTGTGTCCTTTTGCGTAATCTTCAGCGAAAATAAAGTGTGATTCTTTGGAGCCGCTTTCCTTTTCATCAAAAGTGGTAAGGGTTATGTCTCCTTTTTTTTCTTCCTCATTTTCAAATTTGAACATCTCCAGATTTTTTTCAAACAGTGACCTTCTCAGTTCCGCCTCTTGCGCCCCTTCGATTTTTTCCAAAGCCAAAACTTCCGGCGCTTTGAGCCAGCGATAAAATAAAAATCCCCCGCCAAAAAAGATGACTGTGAGCAAAACACAACCTGAGCAGAAAATGGCAAATCTTTTTTTATTAACTATCTTATATTTCATATATTTTTTCAGAAATAAGTTCCATAGAAAGAAGAAAGTTGTTCAGGAAAGATGAAACCGGAAAAATGCTTTGTACTTCTTCTTTCAATTTTCCTTTCTCTTAAACCATTTTCCTTTTTCCATTAAACAATTTTCGATTTTTTCCGAAATCAGTTCCATAGAAAGAAGAAAGTTGTTCAGGAAAGATGAAACCGGAAAAATGCTTT
>CAZAFB010000003.1:0-8100 GCA_964484505.1 uncultured Bdellovibrionales bacterium | reverse complement strand
AGTTCCATAGAAAGAAGAAAGTTGTTCAGGAAAGATGAAACCGGAAAAATGCTTTGTACTTCTTCTTTCAATTTTCCTTTCTCTTAAACCATTTTCCTTTTTCCATTTAACAATTTTCATCCTTTTATAAAACAAAACTATTCCGTCTGCACTATCCACCAGTTGAATTTTACGTCATGGGTTACTTTTTGATCAACCTTAACCGTAAAGGATTCACCCTCCTTGATGTCGGCGATATATAGAACCTGATTTTCAGTTGAACCGACCGGCGTCACATATATGCGCACGTTGCTCCTTGCAGCAGTAGTCTTGATTTCATAACTCATTCCGTCCGTTCCCGTGACATCATCAATGCCATCACCATTGTCATCAACAGTTACCGCGGCGATATATGACTGACCTATCGTCTTTGCATTAGGATCAGCCGCTTTTACCGTAAAAGCTCCGGCAACAACTTCCGCCGCTTCCAATTTTCCTCCAAGCAAGTCGACATTGCCAAGTTCATCTTTGAAAATCAATTTCTCCGCATTTAGCGCCACAGCAAAATCCAAAATTGCATTATTTTGGGAAGTAATCAATTCTATCTGACTTTCCAGGGTGGCGATTCGATTGATTTGAACATTGAGTTGACTGGAAAGATCGGTGACAATCGTCGATTGTGAAGTTATCGCTTCTGTCAATTGTGCTTGCGCCATTTGGATCATTTGGTTGACCTGATCTTGCACATTCATTTCAGCAATTCTTTGAGTTACGGCTTCTTCCACTTTTTCTACCGTAATACTCTTGTTTTTGCGTGAAATAAGCACCTTAACGCTACCTTCACCTTCTTGCAAAGTCTCCATCGCTACACCGACCGTCGAATCACCAGCATTTGCTTTCATCAAATATCCGGCTTTGGTGGCGGAAGTCAGAAGATCTCCCGGATTAATCGAGCCGTTTTCATCAGAAACATTGGCATCAACTTGTCCCAACATACCGATAATTGCATAATCTTCATCAGCTTCACGACCGTCTTGATAGTTTCCAATCACTGATGGGCTGGTTGAAACGATACCCATGATATCAGGGTCTTGCGCTCTGACACAACGTTTTACTGAGTTGGAACGCGTTGTGTCAACACAGACAGCTTCACCAGGAGCAAGATCTTTGTCTGTAGCGACAAAATATTCCGCATAGTCGGCGCCTGTGCCGGTATATGAACCGTCCGCATAGGTTGCGCCGTTTGCTTGCACGCGGAAAACTGCATCGTCTCCGCTTGCCACATCGGAGCGAAGCATCAAAATATTGTTTGAGCTGGTGGATTCATTGGAGTTGAGTTCGAAACCGACAGTTCCGGCCGCACCGGAAAGATGCAACAAAGCTGTTTGTCCAGATGTGCCGATACCTACTTTTCCGCTGGAATTGATCGTCAAGAAGGAGCTTGTGCCGATGGTTCCACCTAAACCGAGTTTGAGTATGTCATCCGTATCATCAAGACCGATATAGTAATCTTGCGCATTACCGTCATATTTGATGAAAGTATCTTCCGCAAGAGCGGTTCCGATCGTGATACCGGACTGGGTTGTCGTGGAGCTGTTTATGAGCAGAGCACCGGTACTGGAAGAAGCCAGAGTCGCATAATTTGAAGCATCATAGGAAAGTCTCATGAGGGTGCCTGTACCGAACAAATTGAGCTTTGCAGCAGGAGAGCTTGTGCCTATGCCCAGATAATTATTCGAGTCGTCCCAGAAAAGATTGCTGTTATCCTCACCATACACCCCGCTGCTTCCCGCAAAAACCAATGAGCCTTGGGTGAATTGCGTGCTTGTGCCAGTGCCACCATAGGCAACTCCCACCGCGCTTCCTTGCCATGTTCCTGCAGTCACTTGACCGGAGGAGTTGATTTGGAACAAGTCGCCACTGCCGACCGTGAACAATGATGCTGGCGACGCATCTCCGATACCAACGTTTCCAGAAGAATCAATAACGAACCTGTCATTTGTTCCTAATGCAGTTGTGGATATTTTGAATTTATCACTGTCGCTATCATCAACGCCCATGGTGAACACATGTGTGCCTTCTGCCAATTCAAACCCTATTGACGGATCATAATCCCCGGCATTAGTATTGGCGATCTTGAGAACCGTATTGGCAGCAGATGAGGAAAGCAAATCAAGCAATGAGTCTGGGCTCGTATCGCCAATTCCAATCTTGCCATCATACAAAATTCTCATAGCTTCAGTCGCGCCATTGTTTCCAGTCTGGAAAATCATATCCGCTCCGGAAGCGCCCACGCCTGAAGTTGTTCTCAAGACGAGATCATCAGTTGTTCCTGTACCACCGATCAATGTTTGTCCTCCACTTCTTCCAGCAAGTAGCGCGTATTGAGTGAAAGTATCAGCGGAAGCACTTGTCCAACTAAGAGTTCCGGAGGAATTAGAAAGGAATCCGTTTGAGCTTGAAGTTGGTAAAGTATAAGTAATGTCTGCACTTTGATCACCACCTTGGAAATATGTGTAGTAGGTTGCGCCGGTTGATTCCAGGAATCCGAGAGGTGCTCCGAGTCTTACACTGCGATTACTCGTACCTCCTGCACCATCTGAAGTGCCATAAATTGTAAGCATCGCATTACCATCAAGTTGAGCAGTATAGCTTTCCACGGTACCGTTGGTGGCTGAAGATGTTACCGGCATATCAATCCAGCTGATTGCACCAGAATCAGCGGCAAAATTTTGTGAACCCATGTTTAAGCTGGCAATAGTAGTCACCCCACTAGTGTCGATGGAAAATACATTCGTTCCAGCAATACCGTTTCCTGGATATATCTTAAACTTGTTAGAATCAGTTGTATCGATTCCCATGGAGAATTGGCTTCCCAGATACAAATAGTTATCTGTGTCATTCCAGAACAGATTTGCATTGTCTTGAGCAAGCACTCCATTTGTTCCCGCAAACAGCAGTGAACCTGCGGTTGGTGCAAACCAGGTTGGTGCGCCAGATCCTCCGGATATGAGAGCTTGTCCCGCTGTTCCAACTGCAGAGAAGGCATAGGCACTACCACTTGAATATGCTACTGATCCTGCGCTGCCGATAGTTGTTGCATTTGTTCCTCCCATAGAGATTCCGAGGCTTGAAGATACGCTCCAAGTGCCACTGGAAATTGTTGGTACTCCGGTGGATGCGGAAGTGTTGAGACCTGTGCCTCCATATTGCGCACTGATCGCTGTGCCATTCCAAGCGCCGGATACAACTTGACCACTGCTGTTTACTTGGAATTCACTGGAAGCGCCTACTGAGAAAAGAGAGGTTGGGCTTGTCGTGCCAATTCCCACATTTGCCCCGCTGAAATAGAAAGAATCATTGGTATTAAAACCAAATGAGCCAGCATCGGAATCAGTAGCTTCAAAGAGTAAGGTTGGGTTTGCGGAGTTGTCATATCCGAGATAAAAATCACCATTGGATTCATCAATGCCAAACATGGATGCAGCCAGAGTTGAACCTCCGATTACAAAGTCGCTTGCGGTATCGGTAAGATAGGTAAGGTCGGGTGTTCCGCCAGTCTTGGTCCAATCGCTTGTTCCTCCGGTAGCTTGATACCATCTTGGGTTTGCGCCCGCTCCTTGAGTTTGGAGATAATAGCCGCTTGTTCCGGCGGCAAGTCTTACCCAGTCAGTGCCGTTGTAATACATGATGTCTCCCTGGGCGTCAGAACCGAGAGCAATATCGGTGCCGTCTATGCTGTTGTCTTCGATGGTGGTAACTCCCGCGCTTGTGATGGTTAAATCTCCACTCATGGAAACGGGATTGTAATTGGTTCCGTCCGCAATAAGGAGATAACCGGAAGTGTTGGTGTTCATGTATAGATCATCTCCCGCTACACGCAAATCTCCGGATGTATAGATATCTCCATCCACGTGAAGCTTATAGGAAGGACTATTGGTGCCGATACCAACATTTCCAGTTCCCACAGTTGTGCCTGTTCCAAATCCGCCAGTGGCGAAAATCAAGTTTCCAATGGAAAGTTGGCTTGATCCGGTTGCGGAAGGCGCATCAATGTCGTAACCCAAAAGGATGTTGTATGATCCGCTAGTTAACGCATTTCCTGCTTGGTAGCCAATAAGAATATTATTCGAACCAGTAGTTAGCCCAAATCCAGCACCATATCCAAAAATAGAATTGTCTGAATACGAGTTGGAAGAAACGCCATAACCCGCTGTATAGCCAACTACTGTATTATGGCTTCCTGTTTGGTTATAGTTAAGAACATTAGCACCCAATGCCACATTATATTGGCCAGTAGTATTTCTATACATTGCTTGGTATCCCAAGGCTGAATTAGTGTATCCGGTAGTGTTATACTGCATTGATTCCGACCCCAGAGATGTATTTCTATATCCGGTAGTATTGCTTTGCAAAGCATTCCTACCAAAAGCAGCGTTAGAATATCCAGTACCATTATATTGAAGAGTGGAAGCTCCAAAACCGGTATTTTGAATTCCTGAAATATTATTCTCAAGCACACTATAACCGAAAGCCGAATTTTCATAGCCATCAGTATTGGATTTAAGTGTCTGATAGCCAAACGCCGAGTTTTGATATCCCGTAGTGTCGACAGAGAGAGCTCTATATCCAAAACCCGAATTATAATTTCCTGTCGAATTGACCAAGCCTGAATTTGCGCCAACATAAGAATTATATAGTCCAGCACCGCCAGCTCTTATTTCCAAACCTATAGAACCATTGGAGTTGCGCACTATCTGCACGGCATCAGTCTTGGTTATAAGTTTAACTGAAACATTATCAATTGTTCCTTGCCAAGAGGAATCTGGGATAAATGACACCCCGTTAGCATTTGAGGCCGTCATGACTTGAGTTATAGTTTTGGAAGTGTACGCATCAAAATTGGTCAGAGACCCATTAATGCCTCCAATTGAAGGTATGACTGATCCAGCTACGGTTGAATATACAGTATAAGTTATTTGGTAAGAGTTACCACTAACAATTGCGGATGAAAAATAAGGGCTGTCCAAATAAAGCGTTCCCGAGGAACCGGCTGTATGTGAAGCATTGTTGGTGCCGTATGTCCAATTTGATCCAGCCGTCCAATTGCCAAGACTGCCTGTGAAATCACGGTCGGTTGAACTGGATATCATTTCCGAACCTATTGAAGCAGTCGTAACTTCTCCCGTAATATCAAGTTTGGCAGAAGGACTTGTCGTGCCGATTCCCAATCTATTATTCGTATCATCCCAGAAGAAATTCGCATTGTCTTGAGAATATACTCCACTTGCGCCAGCGAAAACAATTGAACCTTGCGTAAATTGGGTTGTTGTTCCGGTTCCTCCCAAAGTTACTCCCAAAGAACTTGCGATTGACCATGTTCCGCTTGATACGGTAGCTACCCCTGTTGAAGATGAGGTATCGAGGCCAGTACCACCATTGGCTGCACCAACTATTCCAGAAAGATAAGTCGTTGTATCCCAACTCCAAACACCCGCGGTGTTTTTAAGAAGACCTGTGGTACTGGCGGTTGGTAAGGTATAGGTAATATCTGCACTTTGGTCACCGCCTTGGAAAATAGTGTGATAAGTCGGAGTACTTCCACCTTCGAGTATTCCAAATGTTCCATCAACTGTAAGTTTTTGTCCTGGATTTGTTGTTCCGATGCCGACGTTACCACCATTCTTAATATAGAAAACGGAATTTGCGCCATCCTTGAAATTGGCAATAGCTCCAGTACCGCTTTGAGTAACATCTATAGCCGCTAAAATTCCATTGTAGTTGACATCCAAATTGCTACCCAAAGTCAAACTTCCAGCCGCATTGAGATTGCCGTTTGATTTTACAGAAAACTTTTCCGAACCACCTACTGCAACACCAAGAAGAGTGGTGACTACTCCAGCTCCTGTCCCGGTGTTTTCATAAGCCTTGCTATCACCGTTAAGGACTCCAACCAGCATATCTTTATCACCATCATTATCTAAATCAGCCAGAGTAGGAGACACACTGCTTGTTGAAAGAGACGGGGAATTCCAAGCTGATTTATACGACCAACTAGGAGAGCTTAGGGAGCCAGTATTTTCATATCCATTAACATATCCAGTAGAACCATTTCCAACCATAATATCAAGATCGCCATCTCCATCTAAATCAACAAGAGCAGGATGCGGCAACATGTTGCCACTTATTGAAAGATTCCAAGCGGATTTAGCTGTCCATGTCGGAGAACTGGAAGATCCCGTATTTTCATAAGCATACAAAGTCTGGGAGCTATTGCTGGACATCAATAAATCGTAATCCCCATCATTATCAAGATCTCCAAATGCAATCTTATACATATTGGATAAATTTGGTGGATCCCATCCTGCTCTTCGTGTCCAAGTCGGGGAACTTGTTGAGCCTGTATTTTCGTAGGCATAATTATTTGAACCATTCGCACTAATAATCAAATCATAGTCGCCATCACCATCTAGATCCGCAAGGGCTGGAGCAGCACTACCACCAGCGTCTACGGTATTCCAGCTTGATTCAGCTGTCCAAGTCGGGGAACTAGCTGAACCTGTATTCTTATAGGCGTAACAGACTCCTCCATCATCACCGATCAAAGCATCATAATCGCCATCACCATCTAGATCCGCAAATTCCGGTTTTGCTCTAGAGCCTATATCAGGAAAATTCCAGGCAGTTTTTGCAGACCAGCTCAAAGAAAAACTGGAATTAGCAGTTGCTGGATTGATATAAACACTTCCCTGTCCAATACCTGAACCAGTTGGAACACCCGCCAGAGTCAGTAAGCCATTTTCCAGTAAGGAAAAGAGCGAGGTGCTGTCACTATTGGAAAAATTAACCAGCGAAGCAGTTGAATTACCAGTTCCCTTCACCATGAACCTTGAAGTTGGATTACTAATACCCATACCAATACTGCCATCATACAAAATTCTCATCGCTTCAGTCGCACCATTGTTTCCAGTTTGGAAAATCATGTCCGCTCCCGATGCTCCGATGCCAGAAGTAGTTCGTAAGATGAGATCATCAGTTGTTCCTGAGCCCCCGATCAATGTTTGTCCTCCGTTTCTGCCAGCCAGGAGTGCGTATTGAGTGAAAGTGTCTGCGGAAATGTTGGTGAAGCTTGGAACTCCCGAGCCATTGGTGGTCAGGAATTGGTTGTTACCTGTGGTAATCGCACCGACCGTACTGGTGCCGGTCCAGTAAGTTATATAGTTATTTGTACCAGTTCCAGTCACCGGATTAGTGAGAGCAGTTTGGAAATATGAGGTATCGTGTCCATCCAAAAGATCGGCATTAAGATTGGTGACAAGATACGTTGAATCTACCGAAAAAGGTGCGGATGTTCCGGTAATACCACCATTGAAAGCAGGGATGCCGGTAACCGTTTCGTTGTCGGCAAGATTGAAGTAGTTTCCTGCGGCAGCAGTCCAAACAGGATCTGTTTCGGTATAGGAAGTGAGGTAATTCGGAGTCCAACTTGTCCAAGCACTGCCGTTGGATTGGAGGAGATTGCCACTTGTTCCGGCTGCAGGCAGTCTTGGATCTGTTTCGGTATAACTTGTGAGATAGGTATTGGTGTCCAAAGTGAAAGTGTTTGCACCAGTCATTTTTACGAATGCTGTGGAGGTATATGAAAGTCCCGCCAGACTGGTAAGGTTGGCGTTTTGTGTTTGATATGATCCTGCTACTTGGAAATATGAAGTGTCGTGTCCATCCAAAAGATCGGCATTAAGATTGGTGACAAGATACGTTGAATCTACCGAAAAAGGTGCGGATGTTCCGGTAATACCACCATTGAAAGCAGGGATGCCGGTAACCGTTTCGTTGTCGGCAAGATTGAAGTAGTTTCCTGCGGCAGCAGTCCAAACAGGATCTGTTTCGGTATAGGAAGTGAGGTAATTCGGAGTCCAACTTGTCCAAGCACTGCCGTTGGATTGGAGGAGATTGCCACTTGTTCCGGCTGCAGGCAGTCTTGGATCTGTTTCGGTATAACTTGTGAGATAGGTATTGGTGTCCAAAGTGAAAGTGTTTGCACCAGTCATTTTTACGAATGCTGTGGAGGTATATGAAAGTCCCGCCAGACTGGTAAGGTTGGCGTTTTGTGTTTGATAT
>CAZAFB010000002.1:0-117115 GCA_964484505.1 uncultured Bdellovibrionales bacterium | reverse complement strand
GTGTATAATTGATATACACGATTCAACTTCTTACAATTTGCTTTATTTGAGCCATTTTGGCGCTTTTTTGGTGCCTAAAACTCATCTTTTTTCAAAAAAGTAGGGGTTACGCGTAATTTCAGCAAATATATATTTTTTGCTTGCCTTTCCCTCTCGGGTCGGCCGGCAGTGCGCAAAAAATAATATTTGCTGAAATTCAAAAAATTCAAACGCGTAAGTCTTGAAAAGAAAGAAAAAATCATAGGGTGATGTAATGGAAAAGGTCGTTATTTCTTCAAGCCGAAGTGGTGAAATTGGTATACACGCATGCTTCAGGTGCATGTGGGGGCAACCCCGTGGAGGTTCAAGTCCTCTCTTCGGCACAAAATTGTTAGAATAATCTTCTTCAATAACTACAAATTACAAATCTTTTGCAAATATACAAATGTACAAAAATTCAACTAGCATATGCTTGTACATTTATAAAATTCGTACTTTGTAGAGGATAGGTATTTTTTAGTCTGAATCAATAATAAATTAAACTTTTGTTTGGGTCTTTGCGTATTGATAATTTGTAACGCATAACTTCTTACAATAAAAAAATGTTAAAAAAAGAAAGGCATATTATGGAAAAGAAAAATATGCAGTCTCCGAAAGGAGGCGCAAAAACAACCGTGCAGCAGCTAATCAAGAAGCGCGCGGCCTCTAAAAATAATTTGCGAATCGTTCCTTTGGGTGGTTTGCAAGAAATAGGTCGCAACATGACCTTGTTTGAATTTGGTAATGATATCATTATCGTAGATATGGGTTTGCAATTTCCGGATGAAGACATGCCGGGGGTAGACTATATTATTCCTGATGTAAATTATCTCAAAGGAAAAGAGCGCAATGTACGCGGAGTGCTCATCACTCACGGACACTATGACCACATCGGGGCTGTGCCGCATCTGATGCCGATGATTGGCAATCCGCCACTCTATTGCTCCGAAATGGCGCGCGGCATCATTACCAAACGCCAAGAAGACTTTCAAGATAAAGCTCCTTTGAACATGCGTTCGGTGAAAAAAGGCGATAAAATAAGACTTGGTGTTTTTGAAGTGGAATTTTTCCATGTGAATCACACCATTCCAGGATCTTTCGGTTTAGCTATCAAAACGCCGGTTGGCAACATCGTGCATACCGGTGACTTCAAGTTTGACCATTCGCCGGTTATTGATCAGCCGGCTGATATTGCAACTATTGCACGCATCGGTAGTGAAGGCGTGTTGGCGCTTATGTCGGAAAGTACGGACTCCGATGTGGAAGGATATTCAATTTCGGAAGGCTCAATCGGTTCAACGATCGGTTCGATTATTGAGCATGCGCCAGGGCGCGTGGTAGTGGCGACGTTTGCCGCACTCGTCAGTCGTATTCAGACTGTGATTGAGATTGCGGAAAAGCAAGGCAGAAAAGTTGCAATCGAAGGATATTCCATGAAGACAAATGTGGAAATCGCTCAAAAATTAGGCTACGTGAAAGTGCGCAAGGGAACTATCATTCCAATCAATAAAGTTAATGATTATCCTGATAATAAGATTGTGATTATGTGTACGGGCGCGCAGGGTGAGTCAAACGCTGCTCTGATGCGTATCGTTAATAATGAACATCGCTTTGTGAAAATAAAACGCGGCGATGAAGTTATCTTCTCATCCTCGGTTATTCCTGGAAATGAGCGTACGGTGCAAGGCGTGAAGGACACACTCTATCGTCGTGGTGCCAAAGTCATCCATTACAAGATGATGGATGTGCATGCCGGAGGGCATGCCCGCCAGGAGGATCTCAAAATGATGCTCAATTTGATCAAGCCAAAATTTGTCATTCCGATCCATGGTACATATTTCAAACTCTGTATTCATGGAGAATTGGCGGAAGCTGTAGGTGTACCCAGAGAAAATGTTTTGATTGGTGAAAACGGTTCAATGTTTGAATTTAACGAGCAAGGAAAGGCGCGCATTGCAGTAGAAAAAGCTTCTACTAATAATGTCATGGTGGATGGATTGGGCGTTGGTGATGTCGGTGAGGTTGTGCTTCGCGATCGCCAGGTTCTGGCCAAGGACGGTATGTTTACAATCGTGGTTATTATCGATTCCAAAACCAAGCGGATCATTGGTACGCCGCAAGTCACTTCACGAGGGTTCATTTTCGTGAAGGAAAACTTTGATTTGGTCAATGCGACCAAACGTGTGGTGGAAAAGATTGTTAAGGAAAAAACTGCCGAAGACGCACCGGTAAACTGGGATTATGTGAAAAACAACATCCGCGAGTCGGTTGGTTCGTTTCTATATACAAAAACGGAAAGAAGGCCGATGGTGCTTCCTGTGGTTATTGAAGTTTAAAATACGAATTATCACGAATTTTAAAACAAATTAACACGAATCACGAATAGATAGAAATAGAGACGAGGCATTGCCTCGTCTCTATGCATTCGTGTTTGCAAAAAAGCCGCTTTTTCAGTATCATTGGGGAAGTTGGGGATTTTGGGGATATTAATTTTATCTTTTGCAAATATGAAAAAACGTATTTTTTCCGGTATCCAGCCGAGTGGTAATCTTCATTTGGGAAATTATTTAGGAGCGATCAAAAATTGGGTCGCGCTCCAAGACGAGTATGAATCGATTTTCTGTGTGGTTGATATGCATGCGATTACCGTGCCGCAGGATCCCGAAACGCTTCGCAAAAAAACAATCGAGGTTGCCAAGATATATTTGGCTTCCGGCATCGACCCGAAAAAATCTTCAATTTTCATCCAATCGCAAATAAGCGAACATGCAGAACTTTGTTGGATTTTAAACACGATTGCGAAAAATCCTGAGCTTGATAAGATGACCCAGTTTAAAGATAAAACTCAAAAGGAGGGCAGGGAAAGTGCCAGCGTGGGGCTTTTTGATTATCCAGTTCTGATGGCGGCGGATATTATTTTATATGACACTGAAATCGTTCCAGTAGGTGAGGATCAAAAACAACATGTAGAATTGGCGCGTGATTTGGCAAAAAGATTCAATCACAAATTTGGTGAAACTTTCACGATTCCCAAGGCTCTCGTAAAAGAAGAGGGAATGCGTATCATGGGATTGGATGATCCGACCAAGAAGATGAGCAAGTCTGCAGCTTCGGAATATAACTATATCGCGCTTACTGATGATATTGAAAAAGCAAAGAAGAAAATCATGAAAGCGGTGACTGACAGTGGCGCGGAAATCGTGTATAGCGATGAAAAGCCGGCTATTAAAAATCTGATTAATATCTACTCTTTGTTGGCAGATAAATCGCCGAAAGAGATAGAGGGGGTATATGAGGGTAAGGGTTATGGGGAGTTTAAGAAAGATTTGGCGGAAGTTGTCGCGAAATTCCTGACTGAATTCCAGGCAAAATACAATGCAATTTCCGATGACGATGTGCTACAAATCTTGCGTGAAGGCGCTGAAAAAGTTCGCCCGCTTGCGAAGGCTAAAATGGATGAAGTGAAAGGGAGAGTGGGATTTGTTTTATAGCAAAAAATTTACAGAAGCCTTTTTCTTTAAATTTTTTTTATGATATAATCTTAGAAGAGATTACGGAAAATCATGCAAAAAACAAAATTGAAAAAACATAATAAAAATATCAAAAAAATAAGCCGGCTTTTTGTTGTGATCCTGTTTGTGATGATTATATTTATGCAGCATTTATATGCAGCAGAAACCAACGAGCTAGAGCTCGTTAAGGATATAAGCGAAGGGGCTAACGGCAGTTATCCTGGTAGCATTATTGATGTCAACGATACTATTTTCTTTAGGGCTGATGACGGTATACACGGCACGGAACTGTGGAAATCTGACGGGACGGAAAGCGGAACCGTGATGGTGAAGGACATCAATGTCGGAAGCGCCGGGTCTAATCCCGGTATAGCAGGAGACTTTTTTGAATTTAATGGCTTGACATATTTTGATGCAGATGATGGAATCAATGGTTTCGAATTGTGGAGAACCGATGGAACAGAAAGCGGAACTCAAATGGTGGCTGACATGAATCCTGGAAGTGCAAGTTTTTATCCCAGATTATTTATAGAAATGGATGAAATTATGTATTTTCAGGCATTTGATGATGAACACGGAGAGGAGCTATGGAAATCGGACGGTACAGAAAGTGGAACCACGCTTATAAAAGATATTAATGTCGGAAGCGCCGGATCTAATGCCAGTATATTTTTTGAATTTGATGGCTCAATATATTTTTGTGCTAATGAAGGAGGGCATGGCTATGAACTTTGGAGGTCAGACGGAACAGAGGAGGGAACACAGCTGTTTTTAGATATAAATTCCGGAATTGCTAGCTCAAATCCGGTAGGTTTCTTTGAATTTGATGGCTCAATGTATTTTGCTGCAGAAGATATAAGTAATGGGAAGGAATTGTGGAAATCGGACGGTACGGAAAGCGGCACCATACTGGTAAAAGATATTAATCCTGGCAGTGACCAATCTGATCCGGGAAATCTTTTTGAATTCAATGAAACCTTGTATTTTATAGCAACCGATGGAGAACATGGTTATGAACTTTGGAGGTCAGACGGAACAGAGGAAGGAACAAAGCTGTTTTTAGATATTAATCCAGATGGGCATGGTTGTATTTATAAACCCTTTGAATTTGGAGGCTTACTGTATTTTGCGGCTGATAATGATATTGACGGGGTAGAGCTTTGGAGGTCAGATGGAACAGAGGAAGGAACTCGGCTGTTTTTAGATATCAATCCTGATGGAGATTCCACCCCTGGCGATTTTATTGAATTCAATGGGATGCTATATTTTTCAGCTGATGATGGTGAACATGGTACGGAATTGTGGAGAACTGATGGAACAGAAGGAGGTTCTCAAATGATAGAGGATTTATATTCAGACAGTAGCAGTGGCTTTGAAGGAGAGCTTGTAAAATCAGGAAATAATTTGTATTTTTCAGGGGCAGATGAAATATATGGAGATAGCGAATTATGGAAAGTTATCAACGTACTCGATGAAGATGATCCTGCTCCTATCCCCTCTACTCCTGAAATAGAAGATATTACGGATATTACTAAAAATTCTCTCCAGCTTGAAATTCAAGTGGATCAAACATATGCTGATCATGAACTTGATTTTGAGATCAAGATTAAAAACAGGGACGATAATGATACTGACACCAAAACAGTAACCAAGCGTGCGAGCGGAAACGGAAAGATTACGATTAATATTGAAGATCTTAAACATGATACAGAGTACTCATTTAGGATAAGGTTTTCTGAAAAGGACTCCGGAATATTTTCTGAATTTTCCGATAGTAAACATGCCGAAACTGAAAAAAATATCAAGAATGATGAAAAATGTATCATTAATGAGCTTAAAGCTAAAAAAAATCAAAATAGTATTTTACTTACTTGGGATAGATCTTGCAAGGAGATCAATGGTGTTTTGATTGAGCGCAAGGTTGGAAATGGATCATTCAAGCAAATAGCATCTGTTGATGATAATGACACCAGTTACGACGATGAATACGTCGGTGTCTATGGAATATATACATATCGAATCCTTGGTTTCAAAGGAGACAGTTATACTGATTATTCTAACGAAGCGTCAGTTATTTTAGTCTGGAAAAGTGAAGAGAATAGAAAAGACGATCAGGAAGAAGCTGTTATCAATGATGTGTCTGATGATCACGATGAAAATAATAAAACAGACAAAAAAAATGATGATGCGATAAATGTGTATCATGAAAAAGTAGGGAAAAAGAAGGATGGTGTAAGATATTCAGATGTTGTGGGCAAAATAAAAGAAGTAGCTGATGAGTTTTCTGCCGAATTAGCAGGGGTTGTGTTTGCAGGCTTGGCTGCCGGCATGGCGGTAGCAGGATCATCAGCTGCAATTCCTTTGTTTGCCACAACCCCGCAACCTTTTACCGGGGGCATTTTCCGACTTTTTAGTATCATGGGAATTGTTAGCAGAAAAAAGAAGAAATACGAAGATTGGGGGATTGTTTTCGATAGTCAAACTAGACAGTCTATAAACGGTGCTATTGTCTCACTGATTGATGAAAATGGTCATGTTGCAGATACAACGGTGTCTGACTCTCATGGTCGCTATGGTTTCTTGCCCAACCATGGGAATTATGCAATTATGGTTTCGTGTCGAGGCTATAAGCTTAACACGTCTTCAAACGAAGATATGTTATACGGAACAACTTATACAGGCGGGAATATAAACATTAAAGAAGGTCAAATCGAAAAGATCAACATATCACTCACAGCTACGTCTATTAATTGGCAAAATTTTGCAAAGCGAAAAATTGCCGCCTATACTTCAACTTTTGCGATTATAAAAAGAGATTTTTTCATAGTGCTCTTTTATACGGGGTTTGTTATTGGTTTGGGCATAGCCTTGATGTTCCCAAGCCCGCTTAATGTTGTTTTATTGGCCATATACTTGGTTTTGCTTGGTTATCAATTATTTTTCAAAAAAAATCACTACGGCTTGGTAAAAAACAGCCAAACTGGTAAACCTGTACCATTTGCTATGGTAGCGCTTTATAGAGAAGATGATCCACATAGAAGAATTGCTTTTGCCGTATCTGATGTTCTTGGTCGGTATTATTTACTTGCTGAAAATGGCAGTTATTTGGCAAAATTTTCTGGCAACACTCTTGGCGGACAGAGTTTTGAAAAGACGATTCGTGTGAAAGTTAATGATGGTATGGTAAGGGAGGAGATAGAAATTTAATCAAAAACAATAACTGGTGCATCAAAAAAATCGTCCTGGTAAATTGGGGACGATTTTTGCGTAAAGATGCTGATGTTATTCTTATACCTTTATTTGCGAGAGGATTTCGTCGCGTCTTTTTTCCATGACTTCCTGCGATTTGGCTTCCAAATTGAAGCGGATTAAAGGTTCGGTATTGGAACCACGCAGGCTAAAGCGCCAGCTGTCAGTCGGATTTTCCTGATCAATGAAATCCAGCGAGATGCCGTCTTGGTTGTCGATTGAAGTGGCGAGTGGCGCATATTTCTCGCGTATGGCATCAATGACCATCTGCACATCGGAAACTTCGGCATTTATCTCACCGCTGACGAAATAGTCTTGCCAAAAATGTTCTTCAATAAGCTGGGATAGTTTGCGCACATGTCCGGAAAGGTATTCCAGCATCATAACCAGGGGGATCATGCCGCAGTCGCAGTAGTAGAAATTGCGGAAATAGTAGTGTGCGCTCATCTCTCCTCCAAAAATGGCATTTTCTTTGCGCATGCGCTCTTTGATGAAAGCGTGGCCAGCCTTGGTGGATACGGATTCTCCCCCTAGGCTTTTTACCATATCTTCGATTGCCCAAGTGAGGCGAGTATCATGGACGATTTTTTCGTTCTCATCTTTTTTGAGGAAAATACGAGCCAGCAGTGCTGTTATAAAATATCCCTCGATGAATTGGCCTTTTTCTGTGAAGAAAAAACAACGATCAGCATCTGCATCCCAGGCGACGCCAAAATCCGCGCCGCTTTCCACAACCAACTTGGAAATTTCTTCGCGATTTTCAGGAATCAATGGATCAGGACGACCTTTGGGGAAATTACCGTCAGATTCGTAGTTAAGTTTGATAAGTTCTATACCGGTACCTTCTATTATTTTATCGATAACTCTGCCCCCGACTCCGAAATTGGGATTAACGACGATTTTAAACGGGCGAATGGCGCTCATGTTGACGAAGGATCTGACTTTGGCCACATAATCATCAAGAATGTTTTTTTGTTCGACTAACGACGAATCAATTTCTCCTTCAAGAACAGACGCATCAATTTCCATTTTCAGGGCAATGTCCCTGATTTCATAAATGCCGGTGTCTCCGGAGATCGGTTTTGACTCCTCGCGGACAATTTTCATCCCGTTGTATTCTTTGGGATTATGCGAAGCGGTAATCGTGAAGCCCCCAGCGTAACCATAGTGGGCTACAGCAAAGTAAAGCATGTCCGTGGAGATTTCTCCCACATCAATAACCTTCACGCCACGGTCCGTGGTGGCCTTTATGGCTGCGCGTTTCAATGATGGAGAGGAAAGACGCACATCGCAGCCGATCACTAATTCGGTCGGCTTCAAAAATTCGCAAATTGCTGACGCAATCTTGTATGCGTCAAGTTCATTGAGATCTTCCGGATAAATTCCGCGAATGTCGTAGGCTTTAAAAATTGAAGAATTCATAGATTTTGGGGTGGTTAGGGTTATTGGGGATTTTACCTGTTTATTTTAACTTAATTAGCCAGGCTACTCAAGGTGTACGTTGGTTGTGAATTTTTCGAGCTCTTTTTTGAGTAATTTGTGCTTATCCAGCGCAGAATCTTCGTTGATCAATTCCTGGGCGTAATTGCGGGAAATCTCAACTAATTTTATGTTACCAATATGCTGCATGGCGATGTCGGGAATCCCTGATTGGCGCGTGCCGAAAAATTCACCAGGACCACGAAGCTTGAGATCTTCTTCGGCAATGGCGAAGCCGTCGCTGTTTTTTTCCAGCGCTTTGAGTCTCTTGTTTTCGGAAGTTTTTCCTTTGCCGGCAAAAAGAAGGCAGTATGATTGATGCTCACCGCGTCCGACGCGTCCACGAAATTGATGAAGCTGGGAAAGCCCAAAGCGGTCGGCATCTTCAATCATGATTACGCTAGCGTTTGGCACATCAATGCCTACTTCAACGACTGAAGTCGCGACAAGGATATCAAATTTCTTGTCCTTATAATCCTGCATCACCGATTCTTTTTCTTTCGCTTTCAATTTTCCGTGAAGAAGACCAAGTTTCAAATCGGGAAAAATATCACGCGAAAGTCTTTCATGCTCCTGCGTTGCAGCCTTAAGCTCGGTAAGTTTCGACGATTCTTCCACGAGAGGGAAAATGATGAATGTTTGTCTACCTTTGGCGATTTCGCTGCGCACGAAATCATATGCCTCGCTGCGCTTGCTTGGTAAAACTATTTTTGTGATTATCGGTTTTCTGTTTTTTGGCATCTCATTTAGAATAGAAAGATCCAAATCTCCGAAAAATGCTAAGGTTAAAGTTCTTGGTATCGGCGTAGCCGTCATTGATAACAAGTGGGGTATTTTGCCTGGAAGACCGTCATTGATATTTGCTATTTCTCTTTGTAAGTATGCGCGCTGTTGGACGCCGAATCTGTGCTGCTCGTCTACAATCACTAATGCTAGATTTTTAAACCTCACATCTTTTTGAATAAGGGCGTGTGTGCCTATCGTTATAGCAATTTCACCATTCCTTATCTTTTCTAAAAATGTATCTCTCTTGTCATCCTGAACTTGTTTCAGGATCTCGTCTTGCAAGGCTTTTCTAGATTCCGGATCAAGTCCGGAATGACATGTAAAAATCTTTTTATATGCATTGGTAAAAAGCGCGACGGATATGTTTTGCTTGGAAAATAATTTTGAAATTGATTCAAAATGTTGCCGTGCCAAAACTTCCGTCGGTGCCATGAGGGCGACTTGGCAATTGGAATTTATAGCTGAAAGTGAAGCGATTGCGGCAACGACTGTTTTTCCGGATCCGACGTCTCCATTAAGCAAGCGGTTCATCGGTTTGCTGTGTTCAAGATCTTTCAAAATTTCAAAAGAAGCTTTTTTCTGCGCGCCAGTAAGTTGGAAGGGAAGAGAATCAACAAATTTTTTGATAGTTCCATTATTAAAAGGAATACTTACGGCATTTTCTTTTTCCCAAGCTTGGCGCGTGCGGAGCGATGCCAGTTGTATCAAGAGCATGTTTTGAAAAGCGAATCTTTTTTGGGCAAGCAAAAACTGATTTTCTGAAGTGGGAAAGTGGATATATTTCAAAGATGTTTTTAGGTCAGGCAAATGCAATTCACCTAACATTTCTGACGGAATCGGATCATCAATATCTGCGGCAAGTTTTATTAAATTGCCGATTTGCCAACGTAGCCAACGGGAGGTGATGCCTTCGGTTTCAGGATAAATCGGCACGAGGCGGCCAGTGTTGGTAGGTTCGCGACTAGAGCGTTCCCATGCCGGATTTGAAAAATATATTCCCTTGGCATCTTCGCCAACCTTGCCGCTGAGCCTCACGGCCCGACCCTCTAAAAGTTGATCACTGATATAAGGCTGATTGAACCAAACGGCGCGCATGGTTCCCGATTCATCTTGGATGTGCGCTTCCACGATCAGCATTTTCTTTTTCCAAGTGCGGGAAAGTTTGGAAGAAACGACTGTGCCCATGACGGTTGCCACCGCGCCTTTTTCAAGGTTATCAATTGGTACTCGTTCGCTATAATCTTCATAGCGAAAGGGGAAATGAAAGAGTAAATCGCGGATGGTTTTAATATTAAGCCGCGCCAAAGCATCGGCATATTTGGCGTTAACGCGGGGGACAGATGTTATTTTTGAATCCAAATTAGACATAATTATAGTATATAGTAAAAACGAAGCATAAAAAAGAAGAAGCCCCGGAACTTTGTTATAAAGTCGGGGCTTCAGGGATGGCGCAATCGGTCGGTGGCTATATTGCGCTTGTAAATCTACTGGCTACTTCGGACACCAGGCGTCCGCTGCTGTTGACGAATTCAATGAGTCCTTTTTCCGCATTAAACCCATGGATATTGAACGGGCCGAGACCATGGCTGTCCATGAGCATCTCCTGTTTCTTTGCGTCCGGGCCCCTGAAGTGAAAAATAGGTCTTGGCTTGACCTTACTTCCCCTTCCGACAACCCCCAGACTCACGCGTTTTTGGCCGGGGCCCGAATCAAAATAACCAAGCGCTATCATGTCGAAACCGTTTTTGCCTGCGGGTACTGTCCCTTGTTCATTCATCTGTGACTCCCTCCAGTCGATGTTTGAGTTCCCATGCTTTGATTTCGTGGCTGCGTGCTACCATTAAATAAAAGCCAAGCGGAAAAATGAAATTATCCCTCCTTTCTTAAAAAATCCCCCTCCGCGCTGGCTTTAGAAAGTATTGTTAAAGGACTTTATATTATATATAAAATTAAAGTTTTGTCAAGTAAAAATGAAACGTGTGCGCTTGGCAGGAAAATCTCACTCGCGCTTCGCGCTCTTTGAAAACCCACGGTTTTCAATACTTTCCTCCACGGGAAAACTCAGGTTTTCCCGACCCCTTTCCTGGTTAGATTCCTGCCAAATCCACACACAACGTGTGTCCTTGGCAGGAATCGAACCTGCGACCTTCTGGACCGCAACCAGACGCTCTATCCACTGAGCTACAAGGACATTATAATGCTTTAAATAAAACATAAAACCCATGGAGATGAGTTTTATTCCCACAAGAGGCAGTCTACACCAAAAATCCAAAAAAGGCAATAGTATCGTTTAAACATGCAGCACACGTTCAATTGTGTCGAGGAGATTCGGATGCTGTTCTATTTCTGGAATATATTCAGACAAAATTTCATGTATTTCTACAGGATCTTGGTCGTCTATGGGTACATGTACATGGGGCAGGGCTTTCGCTTTGGTGTGCAAGCTCAAAGTCTTTGTATGTGGGGGGTCATAAAATATCCAAAAGGACTTTATGTTATCATAGGGAAAAAGTTCATCTCCCGCTATGATTCCGTCCGGCGTTATGGCGAAATGAATGATGCGTGGATCCTTTTGCAGATAGATATATCCGACAATGCCTGCCAAGATGAAAGTGATCGCCATGATCGGATTGTTTGTTATGAGAGCATAGGCTATAACAACAATATCGATTATTGCAGCTATTGCATACCACCAAAAACTTTTCTCATATATTTCAAATTCCGGCGCTTGCCAATCCATTAATATTTCTCCTTCGTATCCTCGGACTGCCCGATCCGCTTTTTGGCTTGCTTGCACATGAGCCCCATGGGCATGAGGATTCGTTATTGACGAGACATCTTTTTCCTTGAGAGTTGCCGCTGAGCGTAAATCTAGCATTGTTTTAGAGCGTGATTTTTTATGAACTTATTCTAACATATTTACAATTTTGTTCACAGCTGTTACCATGGATTGGTCAAATGTGGTATTTTGGATAATAGTTGGGTAGTGAGACGTATTTGATAATAAGGTGAGGTACCGAAGCGGTCATAACGGGGCGGTCTTGAAAACCGTTAGTCTCGAAAGGGGCACGTGGGTTCGAATCCCACCCTCACCGCACAAAGCTCATAAGGTAGAGAGACCCAAGGTCTCCGCAAAATGAGCAACAAAAAAACAGCAGTTTTGCGACCGCTGTTTTTTTGTTGCTCGAACTTTTTATTTAACAGTACATTCTTTCAAAATTGGTGATTTCATAGTTGCACTATCACCCTTTCCGATTAGGGTAATCTGCTGACCCTTTTTGAAGCTGAGCACCTTTTCTTTTTCACTTGGTTTCATGTAGCACCATGGTGCATAAAAATCATATTGACCGTCTGCAAGCTTAACGATCATTTCATTATCGAAAGTTCCATTGTCGATGCTGACGACTTTTCCTGATATTTCGATAATTTTTCCTTTGTATTTCTCATCCGCAGCGACTTCATTTTCCGAGTATTCTTTGGAAATATTGGCACTTGTTACGGTGACTTGCGGAGTAAGTTTTTCTGGTTCTGCTGGCTTTTCCTCTTTCTTATTAGCTGTCTCACTAACTTTGTTTTCAGCCTGCTGAGGCTGTGCTTGCGATGTTTGTTTGTTACCTTTATCCTCGGATGAATTTCCTACGATTGCGATAAACACAATTACTCCGATGGTAATGACCCACCATTTTTTATAAAACGGCTTTTTTGCTGGGGCGTTTTGAGTCTGCCCTTGAGACTGGTTGTTCTCGTTCATATTCGTCTAGGTTTTATTAAATTAATTACTTAACAAATTGATTTTTAAGGTACACAAAAGGTCCCGCGAGCCGGACGACAATCCCTTTCGAGACTGCCCGATGAACCTTTCGGAACATCGACCTAGACGAATAAGCGCCGGTCACGAGACCGTTTCTATTCGTCTAGGATTCATATATTCTGCCATGCCCATGCCTTTCGTCATGGGTTTAGGCAATGTTGTACCCTAATTATTACATTTTAAAGGAACTTTTTCAATACCTCGGTTATTTTATGGTGGTCTCATCTTTTTTGGCTAAAATTAGCTTTTTATTGATAAAAATCAGTCTGCTTTTTAGTCCCGCCAATAACTCTCGCTTTTCGTCAATTTTTCCTTCCCTCAATACATATTTGGCATATGTTCTGATATCAAAATTTTCCTGGAGCTTGGCTTCTTTTTCTTTGCCTTGCATCATAAGCACCGTTTTTTGGAATTGGTTATATCTTTCAATTTCTTCTTCAAATTGTTTTCGAAGTCCAATTTCATCAATCTCCAATTCATCCACGATTTTTACCAGATCATTTATCAAATCTATTTCTTTGGCATATCCAGCTTTGCAGTGTAGGTCCCTCGATTTGGTGCATCCATAATAGATGTGCTTATTCAATCCGCCATTTTTCAATTGCTTGTATTTTTCCGTAGCGGTAATTCCTGAACCGCAGTGTCCGCAAGTCAGTAGTTTAGTGAAAGCAAACTCACGACCTTCTCTGACGATTCGGTCTCGTTTGAGTTGTTCTTGGGTAAGCTCGAATAATTCTTTGGTAATAAGAGGTTCATGATTTCCTTGATACCAATTTCCACTATCCTTAGGATATTCAAACGGCCCATAGTAGAAAGAATTTTGAAGAAGTCGATAAATGTTGCTTAGTGAAAGATTTTTATTACTTTTGCCCTTGAAGTTCAATTCAAATCTAAGCCAGTGATAAATCTTTCTTCCACTCCAGTGATCATAGCCAACTTTTTCAAACATCTTTTTGATTATCGGTCCTCGAATTGGGTCAATAACTACTCGGCAATTTCTTTCGGATAATCTTTCGTTGAGATATCCTGTTGGTGTGCAAGTTGGCCAGATACCCATTTCACATCTTGCTCTAAGTCCGCGCTTCACATTAATGCCTCGATTATCATTTTCTAGTTTTGCCTGCGAGCATAAAATCATCAGCAAGAATTTTTCATTGGGAGAGTTTTTGAATTGCTGACCATAAGTTCTGATTTCCATCAGAAGTTTTTGATCCATAAGATCGACGAGTGTTCCAAGGTCTCCTGCATTTCTGCTTAGACGATCTGGTGCCCAAGTTAAGATTCCATTAAATTTTCCTCTCCGAACATCTTCTATCAGTTCATTGAAAACTGGGCGTTGTGCTGAGTCTTTGGCTGAATGGCTCTCGCGTCTTATTTCCACAATTTCCAAATTCTCACGCTCGGCAATTTGGAGCATTTCTTTAATCTGGGAATCGATTGAAAGTACCTGGCGTTCTTCGGATTCGGTTGATTTTCTTGCGTACAGGCAATATTTGACCTTAGTCGGTTCTGCCTCTTGTTGGCTTTGAAAACCCTTGGAAAGCCCTATTTTTTGCTCTACAGTTGCGTTATTCATATGGTTTATTGGTTTACCCAATGAATGACGCAATATCCAAATAAAGTCCAGACCCCTGAAAAATCTCTAAAAGCCTTCGGGTTTATGCGTGAACACTCGACATTTTTGCTTATTTTCCTCAATAGCTTTCAGTACAAGATTAGCAAATGCATCTGCCAAATCGTCATGCTTTTCAACTCCAAATCCGGTTAGTTGTTGAAGTAATGCTTCAGCACCTTTTCTCGGAAAAAGTACTTTGCCTGATTTGATAAAATTAGCTGTCATTGATAGTCTCATTCTTTTGTCCTGTCCGTGAACTTTCACACCATGCACATTTTTTACCCCATCATATTTCAACTGCTCAATGAGTGATTTTTGATAAGCGACTTCTTCGATGTAAAAATAAGGTGATTTTTTACCAACGCATGCGAGAGTCTTTATCTGCATGATCGTTTCGGGAAAGTTCATTCGATAATTTATCGGATCGGGATGAATATAGATGGTCATATCAGATCCATAGCCATGAATATCTCCAGTTACGATAGCCGTATAGTCAGCAGTGTCGTTTTTGGAAATTGCCAAATCAATGCCGATTCCCGTGTATCGCGGTTCTTTATCTTTCGGTAACTTATCATAAAACTGAATCCATTCAGGATAAATAACTTGTCCTTCATTGGGAACAATGCGAAGCAGATATTCTCTTTGCCAAGCAATGTCATCTCCAGTCTTTTTCTTTTCTTCTTCAATAGCATCGTTATTCTCGTATTTTCCCTTCCATAGAATTTCGCCGTTTTCATTGATAAGAGGATATGACCTGAAAAAGCCATCCAGTTTCTTTTCTTCAATATCCTGTTGGATTCGCATCAAAAGCGAATCTTCATGTAAAAGATTTCCTACGATAACTAAGCGAGTATCCCTGTCCCCAGAAGGGATTACTTCTCCCGTGAGCCAACGATGGGTTTTATCGCGACCTTCACGAGTTCTGGTTGAATTAATATCTTCCACATCATCCCCAATAATGAGGTCTGGCCTATGTTGCCCATGGCGCATACCACGGATACTTTGTTCAGAGGAGGCGGCACTGATGCGAGCATTCAGTTTAGGAAAAACTAGTGTCGCCAGACCCCATTCGTCAGAAAATTCCTTGAATGGTCCGAGATCGTTTTTGAGCATTTCATTATTTTCCAATTCATTTTTGATATTCACCATATGCTGGCGAGCTTGGATTCTCGTTTGAGAAAGAATGACCACAAATTTCTTTTGCTGTTCCCCGAGGATTGCCCAGATCGGATATGAGGTGGTAATAATTGTTGATTTTGCAGAACCACGAAATGCAACAATGAAAAGATTTTTTACCGAAGCATCTTCCGTTAGTGCGAAAATTTCTTGTTGAAAATCAGCCGTTGGATATTTCACATAGTGAGCAAAATAGAAATTAAAGAACATAAGGTGACTCTTTTGAGTAATTGCTACTCTAATAGCTTTGTCTTTCATCATCTGATCTATAATTTTTGCGGGCATGATTGTATTTTCCATATGATTATAATTAGACTAATTAACTTTCTTATCACTCAATTTCTTTTTGCCAAAAGAAGCGAGCTTTAAGGCCTCTTTAACAATCCTTTGTTGTTCAGGAGAAAGCTTTTCTTGTTCTTCGGATTTTGTGGTTATCTCAACACGTTCTTTGAATTTATCGTGACGATGGTTTAGCCAAAATCGAATAGCTGAAAAATTCTTTTCTTTCATGAGCGATATGAGTTGCGATTCGCCCATGTCATTTATCAATGATTCACCCTCGGACAATGCTTCATTTAATGTTTTGCGAAACTTTTTGTCCTTATCTCGCCAACGATAAACTGTAGCCCTGGAAATTCCAGCTTTCTCGCAAGCCACTTGGATGATTGGGACTTTCTTGAGGTTTTCTAAGAAAAGTTTTTTGGTGTCGTTACTTTTCATATTTGTTTTGCCTTAATGCCAAAAGTTTTCTCAAATCTATTGATGATTGTTTGGCAATATTCAGGATCAAGCTCAACCATCACGCATTTTCTTTTGGTTTGCTCACATGCCACCATGGTTGAGCCACTGCCACCGAAACAGTCATAAACAACATCGCCAATTTCCGTGCTGTTGAGAACAATTCTGCGAAGCAGCCCAATTGGTTTTTGTGTTGGATGAAGTGCGCTTTTATTTGGCTTGGGATAGAAAAGAATGGATTTATCTTTAGCTTTTCTGAAAGCATGTGTTCCGTGCCAACCGACTGCAATGAGTTCGTGCATGGGCAGATAATCTTTTCTTCCGATGACTGCATGATTTTTGATCCAAATGAGGAGCTGGGAAAACTTGAGTCCTGCACTCAACATTCCATCTCGGAGTGCAAAAAGCATGAGATCGGAATTGAAGATGTAGAATGTATTTTTCTTTTGAAGATGCGGCAACAGCGGAATAATCCAATCACTGGTAAATTTCGCATATTCTTTTTCGGATGTGATGTCGTCATTAAGAATATTTTTATTGACCTTAACTTTGCTAAATCCCGCTTTACTTTCGGTATACAACACCCCATAGGGAACATCCGTGATGACGGCAGATACTTTCATCTTCTTCAAGGTTTTATCGATCAGTGACTTATCTCTGGCATCTCCACAAACAAGAATATGATCTCCGATTTGAAATATGTCGCCATGCTTAATTGAGTTTTTTGGCTTTTTGTCCTGTAAGTTTTTCATAACGATTGATGATTAGATCACAAAATATGGGTTCTATTTCGACTAAATAGACCTTGCGTTTTAATTGCTCGCCAGCAATGAGACTGCTTCCTGATCCGCCGAATCCATCAAAGATGATGTCGCCAATCTTTGTGCATCTGCGTATAGCTTTTTCATAAAGTGTCGGCGGTTTCATGGTTGGGTGTTCATAATCACTTCCAGCCAAGCGTTTCACGAGCCAAATATCTAACATATCCAAAACATCATCAATGAGGCGATTACCAGTACCGACTTCTTTATTGAGAATTTCATTCAGACTTTGTTCGTTTTTTGATAAATATGGTTTTCCTTTGACTCCATAAACACACGGCTCGTAACATTTATTGAAGGCAACATTTGGAGTTGGGTTTTGTCCATTTTTTAGCCAAAGACAAACTCGCTTATTTTCAATTTCCATTTCGCGATAAAGTTCCTGCAAAACTCCAATGTATGCTTCATCACACCAATAGAAAACATGGCAATCACCACATGAAATTGACATGGCAGTTTCTAGACTTTTCTTGAGAAAATTTTTGTATTCAGCAGTAGTTTTTTTGTCATTGGTTTTTCCGCCGTATGATTGCTTTCCACCAATTCCTGAATCATATGAAAGTCCAATGTTGTAGATTGGGTCGGAAAATATCATGTTGGCTTTTTCTTTTCCGAAAAGTTTTTTGATAACATCGGGATCTGTCGTGTCGCCGCAAACGAGCTTGTGTATACCAAGTTGATAAACATCACCAAGTTTTGTTTTTGGTTTTTTGATTTTCTTTAACTCTCTATCAACATCAAAGTTATCATCTTCTGTTTCCAAATGATCGTCCCAGATTTGCGACAAATCATCATCACTGAAACCAATATCCAAAAGCATCCCAATGTCGAATGATTTCAGATTCTCAAAGTCCCAGTCTCCACCCACAGCATTGCTAGTGAGCAGATATTGTTCATATTCTTTTTCTGAAAGTTTGCGATTCGGCACACGCACATCGATTTCTTCATTTCCTCGACCAAGAAGCTGGAGGACTTTAATCCTTTGGTGTCCCGCAATAATTTTGCCATCTTTGTCTATGGCGGGAATTTCCACGAGGTTGAATTTTTTGAGACTTTTCTTTAAATCCTCAATTTGCTTCTCGCTTATTGTGCGAGGATTCTTCTCATAAGGGAGGAGGTCTTTGACTAGGCGTTTTTCAGTACGCCAAACCAGTTTTTGTGCCATAGAAATAGTTTTTATTTACTTATATCTCTATGATAAATTATGAAAATACACTTTTAGTCCTAGACTAAAAGTGTATTTTTAAAGCTCTTATGAAAATTATTTTCCTGTAATTCTTTTCCTTACGGTACTCGGCTTGCTCCCATAAATTGATGCTATATATTGAAAAATCTTATTATCAGTATCAAAGCCTTTTTTTCTTTGCATATATATTTTTTTCATATCTCGTGTTTCCTGTGCAATTCGTGACCTTTTGTATTGCTTAACGCCTGAATATTTTTTATATTTCTCTAAAACTTCATTAGGAATTTCTTGAATATGCTTAATGAGATCTTCTTTAGTTGTATCAACATCAAAAGAAATTGAAAGGAATGGATGATTTTTGTCGTTGCTTAGGTGGGTGTATCTTAACAGAATGTCGGTTTGTGCGGGAATTATTTGATTGAATAGCACCAGTGACACAAGTGCATCGAAATATCGAATTGATAAATTCCACTCGCTCAATAAAGCGTATATCTGGGCTTCAACAGCCTTATCTACCTTTTTTGCAATATAGAATTTTGGAATTCTAGCTTTTTGATATTCTGGATCATCTTTTATAAAACTTGTGAGCCAGTTTTTGTATTGTTTGTTCAGATTGGATAGAGGAATATTTATATATTCGCACGGATTATTTTCGAATTGAACTGAGATCATTCCGCAATGTTCATATGGCATATGTAAGGCCTTGCGAATTTCACGAATCCGCTCCTTGTTTTTTTCTAAATCCAATCTGTGTAAATGCTGTAAGTCTTTATGTTCTCGATCTTGCTTTGCATATGCTTTACTCGTGTTGAGGAATGGCTTGGGCGTCATAAAAAATAACAACTTATTTGCCGTATTGATGTCATTTAATTCGTAGTCTTTTTTTATAAGACCTATGCTTTTCAAGCTATTTCTTGTAACAGGAGGACAATTTTTAAAAACTGGGCTCCTGTTACATTCCTCAATAAATCTTTTTATATCCATGATTCTTTACTTTACTAAGCGGGTATTTCATTGTAAACTAATGGTAAGTCAAAATCTATGAAAAATCAACCGAAGAAAATTGAGGAATACCCAGAAATATTAACTCTCAAGGAAGCCTGCGAGCTTATAAACTGTCATCCTAACACGCTTCGTAATTGGGACAACGAAGGCACATTGAAAGCCATTCGTTTTGGTAAACGTGGAGACAGAAGGTATAAAAAAGTGGATGTTTTAAAAATATTAGATATTGATAAATAATATGCAAAGCGAAGCAAAAACAAGACAAGAAATCATTGATAAGAGACTTTTGCAATCAGGCTGGGATGTGAAAAATCCAGCCCAAGTCACTTCCGAACTTGATATTTGGGTTGGTTTGCCCGAGGGAGTGCAAGAACCTGAACATGAGCATCAAGGTTTTCAATACGCCGATTATGCGTTGCTTGGAGACAATGGCTATCCTTTGGCGGTTGTGGAAGCAAAGAAAACTTCAAGAGATGCTCGAGTCGGTCAGGAACAGGCTCGTCAGTATGCTGAAAATATCCAGAAAAATTCTGGCAAGGACATGCCATTCGTTTTTTATACCAACGGACATGATATTTATTTTTGGGACACGGAAAAATATCCTCCACGTAAAGTATATGGCTTTCCAACCAAGAAAGATTTAGAGAGAATGCTTTTTTTAAGAAAGAACGAAAAGCCCTTGTCTCAGGAGCTGATCAATAGAGATATCGCTGGTCGTCCCTATCAAATCGAAGCCATTCGTTCTGTTTTTGAAAACTTGGACAAAGGCAAGAGAAAATCTTTGCTGGTTATGGCAACTGGTACGGGTAAAACGAGAACTTGCGCGGCGATGATTGATTCCCTGATGCGATCTAATAGAATACAGAAAGTTCTATTTTTGGTAGATAGAATCGCTCTTAGAAATCAAGCCCTTGATGCTTTCAAGGAATTTTTACCCAATGCTCCAGTATGGCCGAAAGTCGGAGAACACGAGATCGCAACTGACAGACGTATCTATTGCGCCACTTATCCGACAATGCTCAATATTATCGAGGATAAAGACTGTCCACTCAGTCCGCACTTTTTCGACATGATCGTAGCAGATGAAAGTCATCGATCAATTTACAATGTCTATAAAAATATTTTTGATTACTTTGATACGATTCAGCTTGGACTGACGGCCACTCCCAAAGATGCAGTCGAGCACAACACTTTCGGATTATTTGAGTGTGAGGACGGTATTCCGACCTATGCATATTCGTATGAGGAAGCGATAAATAACAAGCCACCGTATCTTTGTGATTTCGAGGTTTTGAAAGTTCGCACGAAATTTCAAAAGGAAGGCATACGAAAGAATAATATTTCCATTGGAGAACAACAAAAACTTTTAGCCGATGGCAAGGAACCTGCGGAAATAAATTACGAAGGCAGTGAAATTGAAAAGAAAGTTACTAACAAAGGAACTAATGCTCTCATTGTTCAGGAGTTCATGGAGGAGTGCATTAAAGATGAGAGTGGAACTTTGCCTGGCAAAACAATCTTTTTTGCAATGACGATGAAGCATGCCCGAAGGCTTCAGGAAGTTTTCGACGATCTATATCCGGAACATAAGGGCAACATTGCCAAAGTGATTGTTTCAGACGATTCTCGTGTTTATGGCAAAGGCGGATTGCTCGATCAATTTATCAATAATGACTTTCCGCGCATTGCAATCAGTGTCGATATGCTGGATACGGGAATAGATGTTCGGGAACTGGTGAATTTAGTATTTGCTAAACCAGTTTTCTCTTACACGAAATTTTGGCAGATGATTGGGCGTGGCACAAGATTATTGGAACCTAAGAAATTGAAACCTTGGTGCAAAGAAAAAGATAAATTCCTCATCATTGATTGTTGGGAAAACTTTGAATATTTCCAGATGAACCCAACTGGTAAAATCGACAAGCCAGCGAAGCCTATCCCTGTGCGTCTTTTTGAAACGAAATTACAAAAGCTGAGTGTTGCTGAATTAAAAAATAACCCCGATGTTGTTCAGACAACCATTCAAAAGCTAAAGGAAGATATTGCCAAGCTTCCGCAGAACAACGTGGTTGTTTTGGATGCAAAAAGCAAATTGGAAAAAGTAGATGATTCTTTTTGGCAGAAGTTGAATGAAGATAAAAAGCTTTTCTTGGAAAAGGACATTGCTCCTCTGATGCGCACGCGAACTGGTGAAGATTTTAAAGCGATGAGCTTTGAATTGAAAGTTTTGAATTATTCTATTGCGAAACTTGATGAACAATCTGGCCAAGAAAATAAAATAGCTACTCTTGAGGAAGTTATCACCGAAATGATTTCTGATTTGCCTTTGTCTGTTAATGTTGTTGCCAAAGAAAAAGAAATTATTGATGATGTTTTGCATAACGGCTATTTGGCGAAGGCGGATGAAGACGGGCTAGAAGTTTTGATCCAAAAAATTGCTCCGCTTATGAAATATCGAGAGGAAGGTATCAAGCCCGATCAAACATCTTTGGATCTTAGGGATATAACCAGCGAGAAAGGATTCATAAAATTCGGCCCAGCTCATGAGAGAATTACAATCCAAAAATATCGCGAAAAGGTTGAATCTTTGGTTAAAAAGCTCGAAGAGGAAAACGAGATTTTAAGGAAGATAAAGAGTGGTGAAAACATAACCCAGGAAGAAGTTGAGGAGTTGGCGGATACCTTGGCTGAACATGATCCATATCCGACCGAGGAAAATTTGCAAAAAGCCTATGATGCTCGCAAGGTCAGGTTCTTGGATTTGATTAAATACATCATGGGAATCGGCGGATTGGTGACATTTTCAGAAAAAGTATCAGAAGCTTTTGCGGAATTCATCGCAGAACACAACACGCTTGCTCCGAATCAAATTCAGTTCCTGATTGTGCTTCGCGACTTCATTATCAACAATGGCGAACTTACCAAAAAGGATCTTGTCAGTGAGCCATTTACCAAACTGCACGCTCGTGGATTCTTGGGAATTTTCCCTGTGCAAATGCAAAAAGAAGTCTTGGAATTTACAAATAAAATTTTACACTATGCTTAATCCAAAACTAAAATCTTCAATCAATCGTCTTTGGGATAAATTCTGGAGCGGAGGAATATCCAATCCACTGACAGCCATCGAGCAGATATCTTATCTGCTTTTCATGAAACGGCTCGATGAAATGGATATCAAAAAAAGACAAGATTCTGAATTTACGGGAGAATCCTACAAATCGCTATTTGATGGCGACAAAGAAAAACTACGCTGGAGCCATTTTCGGCAAATGGAAGGTGGAGAAATGTTGGCACATATCCAAACGCAGGTTTTTCCATTTTTGAAAACACTTGGCAAGGAAGGAAGTTCTTTCGCCAAACATATGGGCAATGCCGTTTTCATCATCTCCAAGCCGTCGCTCTTGGTGGAAGCTGTTAATATAATCGATGAAATTTTCGAAGAGATTGCTCAACAAGAATCAAATGGACAAGGCTTTCAAGATACGCAGGGAGATTTATATGAATATCTGCTTTCAGAGATAACTAGTGCTGGCAAGCTCGGCCAATTTCGAACGCCGAGACATATCATTCAGCTCATGTGTGAATTGGTTGACCCGAAGCTCGGCGATACGATCTGCGATCCGGCTTGTGGCACAGGAGGATTTTTACTTGGAGCCTATCAACACATAATAACCGAGCATACTAGCAAGGAAAACCGTAAGACTGACGAAAATGGTCTTACTCGCGGACTACTCGGTGATAAATTGACAGACGAGAGACAATGGACGCATCTCAAAGAAAAAACCTTCTATGGATATGACATGGATGAAAGTATGGTTCGCATAGGCCTTATGAATTTGATGATGCATGGAATATCCAGTCCGAACATTGAGCAAAAGGACACTCTTTCTAAAAAATATGATGAGGATAATCAGTTTGAGGTGATTATGGCAAATCCCCCTTTCAAGGGTAGTATCGACAAAGGCGACATCAATGAATCACTTTCTCTGAATACCACGAAAACCGAGCTTCTTTTTGTGAACAGAATTATTAAATCTCTGAAAATCGGAGGGAGGGCTGGCGTGATTGTTCCAGACGGCGTGCTTTTCGGATCAAGCTCAGCTCATAAGCAGGCTAGAAAAATGCTTCTCAACGACTGCGAGCTTCAGGGTATTATTTCCATGCCAAGTGGTGTATTCAAGCCATATGCTGGAGTAAGCACGGCAATTTTGATTTTTGTTAAAGGCGGTGAAACGGAAAAGGTTTGGTTTTATGATATGCAATCTGATGGCTACACGCTTGATGATAAAAGAACAAAAATAAATGGAGGTGGAGATTTGCCGGACATTGTGTCTAAATGGAAATCAAGAAAAGATCAAAAAGAAAACAATCAAAGTGAAAAATTCTTCTATGTCGATAAAAAAGAAATCGAGGAAAATGATTTTGATTTGAGTTTGAATCGCTATAAGGTCACTGAGCATGAAGAGGTTGAATATGAAGATTCGAAGATAATTTTAGGAAAAATTGAAACTTTGGAAAAAGAAATTTCTGTTGGTCTCAGTGATTTAAAGAATTTGTAATTATGAATAAAGATAAACTTGGAAATTTTGTGAATATTAAGACTGGCAAGCTTGATGCAAATGCCAGTTCTTTAAATGGTGAATATCCATTCTTTACTTGTTCAAAAGAACCATTGAAAATAAGTTCTTATTCATATGATTGTAAATGTGTACTTGTAGCAGGAAATGGTGATCTTAATGTTAAATATTATGAGGGAAAATTTGATGCTTATCAGAGAACTTATATCATCGAAAGTAAGGATGAAGCGATCCTGGATACGCGCTATTTGTATTGGTTTTTAGCAAAGTATGTTGAAAAATTAAGAAAATTATCAATCGGTGGAGTTATTAAATATATCAAGTTGAATAACCTGACCGACCCACTGATACCGCTTCCGCCCCTAAAAGAACAAAAACGCATTGTAAAAATAATTGACAATGCCGATGCACTTCGACAAAAAAGAAAACAAGCAATTAGTTTGCTAGAAGATTACCTCGAATCAATTTTTTTGGAAATGTTCGGAGATCCAATTAAAAATCCAAAAAATTATGATATGAAAATAATTGAGGACGTGGCCGTAAAAGAAAGGAATGCAATCAAGGCTGGACCATTTGGTTCGTCTCTAAAAAAAGAGTTTTATGTAAAATCAGGCTATAAAATTTATGGTCAAGAACAAGTCATAAAAGACGATTTCAATTATGGGGATTACTACATTAATGAAGAAAAATACCGCTCCTTAGAGAGTTGTAAAATACAAAAGGGTGATATTTTAATAAGCTTAGTTGGAACATTTGGAAAAATTAGTGTAGTACCAGAAAAATTTGAACCAGGCATTATCAATCCACGGTTGATGAAAATAACTCCAGATCAAAATATTATCCTGCCTTTATTTTTAAAAGAACTACTAATCAGTCAATCGGTTCAGAAGCAAATAAAGAGCGTATCTCATGGCGGAACAATGGGAATTGTTAATGTTGGTATTGTTAAAAGAATTAAAGTAATTGTGCCACCAATTAATGAGCAGAGAAAGTATCTTCATCTAAAAGAAAAAACAGAAAGTCTAAAGCAAAAGATGTTTATTCAATCTGAAGAATTAGAAAATCAATTTCAATCCTTGATGCAAAAAGCTTTTAGGGGAAATTTGTAAATTTATGGCGAAAAAGAAATACATAAAAGTTAGAAAAAAAATTCCTGCAGTAGTACAGCGAAAAGTAAAAGTGGAGTCAAATCATTCTTGTTTAGTATGTAAGGAGAGGGTCTCTTTGCAATTGCATCATATTGATGGGAATAGGGATAATAATAAATCCGAAAACATTATATATATTTGCAGTAACTGTCATGGCATGGCGCATGATGGAAAAATTTCTGCCATGGATCTTCGAGAATATAAAAAAAATGCAGTACAGATCGATGATAATTTCGCAAAATTTCAAAAATCAATTTCTTTTTTGTTAGGATCTCCAGAAATTTCTGTTTCTAAGAATTTTGTTTCAATGAAATTAAAATATCATGAAAAGCTTATAGCGTTTGCAGATAAGCTGATTTTTTACCAGTGCTTTATTTATTTAATACCTGAATTTTATATAGATGGCAGGGGCGAATCAGTCAGGTCTATTGTCAGAGAGTTGCTAGATATTTCTTCAGAAGAAGAACAGTCTATATTGAGTGGGCTAAAGCAAATTGATGCTATTAATGTAACTAGCGAATTAGTTTCCTTGAAGGATAGCAGTGATGCCAAGACGGCCCTAAATGAGCTTATTAATTCTGGAAAATTAGATATTCAAAAGGTTATAGAAAAATTCTCAAAACTATGAAAATGCAGAAGCAAATTTTATATAGATTAATGATGATTGGAAACAAAAAGGCTGATAAACAGCTGACTAATTTTGCAAATGAATTAAAAAACAATATATCATCCTGTGATAATAATGCTTTGATATATCAGAATCTAGAAACAATCGAGGGGTTTGTTTATAAGGTTCCAAAGCAGACAATTGATATTTTTAAGCATATTTTAGAAACTTCAAACCCCGCAATAAGAAAAAAAGAAAAGTTTGGTATTTTTGAGGGAAAAAGTCACAACGATCTTATTTTGAAAGGATTGGAATTGCTTAGTGAAATACGCTATATTATTCCAAATCAGGTTTTACCACTTCTTGAAAAAGTTACCATGAGTGAAGATAAAAATATCAAAGAAAAAGCATTAGAGGTTGTAAAGAAGTTTTCAAAATATGATTACGCAGTTCTGTATAAGTCAAAAATTGGTTATAGCGCACAAAGAAAAGCTTTGGATTATATCTTAAAATGGCCTGCTAAAAAAAGTCTCGCCAATGTTGATTTTGTACTAGTAATTATCAAAGAGCTTCTCAGCTCCTCTGTTGAAGGCTCCTCTTGGACTGATGAAAAAACTCTTACAATGAATTTTTCCCATGTTCAACCTACAGAATTTCTCAAGAAGATCAGAAAAGAATCGATGAATCTGGTTTATAACCTATACAAAAAAACTTCAGATTATAAAATACGTTTAAGACTATCTTCAGTCATAGAGGAATCACTCCGAGGACCAGGAAATGTTGCCTATTCTGATGAGCTTAGAAAAATGCTTGATGAGGATGCCAAATATCTTGCCGAGATATATAGAAAAATGATTTTTGACGAATCCGCAAATCTCATAAAGGAGAATATTGCTGTTGCGGAAGAAATAGAAGAAAGAATGTACTATTTTGCTAAGCCAGAAAAGGGTCATGCAGCAGATCTTGCAAAACTTAGGGATGACATAATAGCAGATTCTTTCTATAAAAAAGTATGCCCGATGATTGGTGGACGTGCTGCTTACAGAGGCGAAGAAGGTTATGAAGAATCAAAAAAGCGCAGAGAGAAAGATCAACAAGATACTATAGCTCAAATTTCTGACGAAAACTCTGCAGAATGGCTGGAAACTCTAGAGATTCTCGCCAAACAAAAAGAAGTTATTGAAGAGTGGAAGCTCGGTGATTTTAAAAGATTTCTCGAAAGACTTTCCATAGAAAAACCAGACATTGCTGATAAATTTTTAGAGATCGCTTTTAGAAAGAACGGTGCGCTAGTTAAATTTTCCGAAAGTTTTCTCATTGGTTTCCAAGTTGCTCAAAGATTTGATCTTTGGGATAAATATACGGAAATGATCATTAAAAAGCGAGATGCTTATCTTATCGGTGGTATATGCAATTCATTATTGGGGTATACCCAAGAGCAACCGCCTAGAAAATTGCGAAAAAATGAGATAGAGATTCTAGAAGAAATTGTTTTCAAGAAAAAAAGATTTGCTTTCCTAAAAACAAAGAAAAAGGATAACGGCATGTGGTATATGCATGATCGTCTATTTCATGCACTTTCCTTCAATTCCAAGCCGCAACAAAAAAAGATGGAAAGTTTGTTGAAGGAGGAGATAGAAAAAAATCCTGAATATTCCCAGATTCATTATCATGGAATACAATTTGTCGCCACTGTTTTCAAATGGCTTGATTTATCTTCGACAAGCACAGCTTTCAAAAAATTTCTTTTAAAGAAAGTAATTGAAGCTCATGATTTAGATTGGCACCTCCAAGAATTTTTGATTGCGCTTTGCAATAAGGATTTTGATTGCATAGTGGATGTTTTTAAACAGCGAATAAGACGAGCGGACGCATTGCAAAAAATGGATAAATCTCGAGGTATGAAAAGGTGGATGAAAAGAAAAGAATTTGAAGCCATTCCGTATCATTTGAATCCAGACATGCAAAGCCTTATTTCAAATGATAAAAACTTTCCTAAGAAAATGCACGAATGGATCAGTGCAATGACACTTGGATGGTCTACATATAACTGGGAAGTCAGTAGATTTTTAGAGGCATTGAAAATAGATGGGATGAAAGTATTTTCCGAAGTTGTAGAAAATGGAAATGACAATGATTTAATACGCGTCATAAATGCCATGGACGGAACCCATGGGGCTGATTTAGAATTTTGTATGAAGATTGTAGGCAAAACTGATAATTCGAAAATACATAAAATGATTGGTGGCACCATTTATAGCATTGGAACAGTGTCTGGAGAATATGGAATTGCTGATGCTTATAAAGAAAGAGTAAATTCCTTGGAGAAATATAAAAAATCCAAAAATAAGAGAATTAAAAAATTCGCTAATGAAATGATCACTAGTCTCTTGAAAAGCGAGGAGCACGAAAGAAAAAGAGTCGCCGAGGAGATGCAATTAAGAAAAATTCAATTTGAAGGTTAGGAGTATTATGAAGTGGCATAAGAAGATACTAATTCAAAATAAGAAAGAAATAACTCATTCGGCGATAGTTTCAATTGCCATTACTTTTGCTTTTTCAATTTGGTATTTTCTCAAAGGGTCGACTTTTGAGTGGAGACCAATAAATCCTATTTCACAACCAAGTTTATTGGTCAGAGAGTTTTATAGTGCATTAGTATTTGTAACAATTGGAGCCTTTCTTTATTATGTTGTTAAATTGTGGAAAATTCTATACTTCGTAATTGTTGAAATCATGGGCAGTCGAGAGCTATATAAGTTTGTGAAATCGCTTATTTGGATTTTCTTGATTTTGACGATGTATTTTTATATCGTTCCAAGAGTTGTCGACTTTTTAAACGGCACTATCTCAGTCGTTTATAATATTTCCATTCTACTCCTGTATCTTTTCCCGCCAGTCGTTTTATTTGTGACTATTTTTTCTTTGATATGTTTGATAACAATAAGATCAGATAATTAGATGAACAACCGGAGCAAAAAACATCATTATCTGCCCAGGCATTTCTTAAAGGGATTCATTGATAGCAATAATTGCTTTTTTGTTTATGATAAGCAAAAAGATAAGATTTTTTATACTAACCCAGCAGCTGCATTTTTCGAGAATGATTTAAATACGGTACTTTTGCCAAAAAGTGGGTATTCTGATTTATTAGAAGAACTTTATGCTAATGCGGAAAGTTCATTTTGGGATTCTTTGGATAAAATTCGTAATTCTCACTTCAAGAATCCAATCGAACTATTAGATAAAATGCATCTCTTTTTATTATTGTTATTTCAGCATTGGAGATTGCCAAAAAATATCGAGTATGCAGAAAAGCTATCAGAAGAATTATTTCATAGTGAGACTGGAATTTTTGATTTTTTCAGGCTGATGCAAAAAAATGGAGAAAAAGCTCCAGAAGAAATCGCCAAGGTAATGCGACGATCAGATGCATTTAAGAAGGTAACAAGAATTATTGCACCATTCGTTCCTTTTTATAAAGATACAGATTGGGCTAATAAGTTAAGTGATTGGAAATTTTTCTATACTGGTGATAATGAAAATTGGTATATGGTTGGAGATGGTCCAATTATTACCACTGGATTAAATGATCACGATCCTATAAACTGTCTTTCTGAATTTGTTTTTCCAGTTTCGGGCAAAATACTTTTAGTAAATTATAAAAAGGCAGCAAAGAAAGATTTGCCAGAAGAATTTATTTTAAATTACAGTACGGCAATTATAGAAAATGCCACTAGGTTTATTGCTTGTCATAATAAAAATTTCTTGGAAATGTTAGTGGAGAGGCATAAAATTTATAAGAAATTCAATAAGACTGCAAATATAATTCCTGAAATGTTTAAATCATTAGAATAAATGAGCGATAATAATTACAAATATCTCAGGGACTATGTCCATTATAGCGAGCTATACGACCGCATAACCATTGATGAATGTGAATGTTGGGATAGCGAGGTTTATGATGCTCATGTAAAATCAGGCAAAAAGTTCAATCCAACAAAACCATCCCGAAGACTTCATGGCGGACTGCTTGCTGATCTTCATTTGTATTTTGTTAAAGGCGAACGCTATCTTGATAAAGAAACCACGATCAATGAATGGATGAAACGTGACCAGGCAAAGGATGAGAAACTGGAAAATGCCATTGAGCCCAAAGGCGTGCGTTGCCTTCATTGCAGTAGACCACTAACCAATTGTACTTCTCGCGATCTAATGACCAATTCCAAGGGCAACGAAGAAGTTGTCTTTTTGTTTGAATGCGACAAATGCCATAAGCGTAGAGCTTATTGGGAAAATGGAATTGAGTGGCGACCAAAACCAGTATTATGCGAGAAGTGTAATTCAGAAATGGAAAGCAGTCATAATAAAAAAGGAAGCGTTGTTGAAACTGTTTACCATTGTCCTGAATGTCATCACGAAACCACCTTTAGCTACGATCTTAGCGAAAAAGAAGAAGCTATCGATCCAAGTTTTGAATACAAGCGGAAAAAGTACTGCCTTTCAAAAGAAGAAGGCATTGAATATTCTTTCGGAAAGCAACATTTGGAAGCAGCAACAAATCTCATGAAAAAAGTTGAAGAAAAAGAGGAAAACAGTGAACTATATGATGCCATTGCAAAAATAAAGAAACTTACTGTTGCGGAGCTTCAAAGCTTCCTTGATCCAGTGATAGAAAAAGCTGGTTATGCCAAGCTTGAGTTTGAAAAGCCAGACATTCAAAAGGATGTAGTTTTGGGATTTGGCATTCAAGATGCCAAATCTGGCAGAAATGACCGCGAGAGCGTTTATGATCTCCAAAGGCTTCTTAAGACTACCTTAAAGCACACAAATTGGCGCCTGATGAGTGAAGGAGTGAACTATCGCCTTGGATATCTCCAAGGTCGCCTAAAAGGCGTAGAAGGCGAAGAAAACCTCCGAAAGCTTGTTGAAAAAAACCTCGAGAAATAACGCCATTCTAAAATAATATTTACACTGGAAAAATTCTGTCATTGTGCTAGGATACAATTAGAAAAAGAAAAAATAGGCGTATTTAATGCCAACTCTTGCGGTGGGCGTTATTTTTTATCAAATATGTATTTCTTGCCTTACTTAAGCATTAAAATCAACTTATGAGTATTTCACTATTCTTTATTCTCATCTTGATAGCTTCTGCTTTCATACCTAAATATGTAGTTATTTTTTTGGTCCTGAATCTTTTCGCGGGGCTTTTTTTATCGGTTTCGCAGATTATTATCTCTGTTATTCCGCATATAAAGCCAAAGGGTCGTAAGATTAAAACGCAACCCTTTGTTTCAATTTTGATCCCAGCCTATAATGAGCCACCTGCAATTCTTATGCAAACTATTGAATCAATGTCCAAACTTGATTATGACAATTTTGAAGTGTTGGTCATAGACAACAATACTCAAGATCAAAACATATGGAAACCTGTAAAAACTTTCACTGAAACACTTGGAGGTAAGTTCAGATTTTTTCATGTCGATAAACTACCTGGATTTAAGGCGGGAGCACTTAATTATATTCTAAAAAAGATAGACAAAAAATCCGAATACGTGGCTATTATTGATGCTGATTATTTAGTGGAGCCGAATTTTTTAAAGATAGCCATGCAATTCTTTTCAGATAAAAAAACAGCTCTTGTGCAATTTCCCCAACAATATAGGAATTGTATTGCAGAAAATCAGTCTATTGCCGATGAATACAGGCATTTTTTTGAAATATATATGAATATGGCCAATCATTTGGACTGTGTTCCCTCCACGGGAACAGTGAGTGTGTATAAATTGAATGTATTAAATAAGATCGGTGGATTTAGAGGAGAGGCATTGACTGAAGATGCAGATGTCGGGCTTAGAATTTATGAAGCAGGATATCATGGAATTTATGTTGATCAACCTGTCGGATATGGACTGATGCCATATGATCTTGAATCATACAGAAAACAAAAATGGAGATGGGCCTTTGGAAATGCTCAATCACTCAAAACACTTTTTGTGCTTCTTGGAAAGATTCCTTTCAGGTCATGGATCGGTTTTCTTACCCATTTAACAGCTTGGCAGCAGTTCTTGTTTTTGCCCTTCGCTGCGCTCGCCGCTTTTCCTGTAATTTTGCACCCTGCCATTCTAGTGACGGCTTATCATAAACAAGTACTAGTTTTTGCTTCTCTGGCTATCTTCATAACACTTGCATCAAAAATGCTTCTTTTTTTGGTGACACTTCGAAAGCAACATAAGTTTGTTATTCGTGCATTTAAAGCTTTCATCATTCACATGGGAATGTCCTTAGTTTATTCCGAGGCATGGATCGCTTTTGTTTTTGGAAGCAAGTTTGGCTTTGAAAGAACTAATAAATTTATTCTCAAAAAAATGCCGAGTTTGATGAAAAATGCCTATGGAGAATTGATTTTGGGATCGTGGTATCTTCTAGGTGCGTTGGCTGCTATTTGGTGGGGAAAGCCAATCATGGTAGTGGCATTTTTGATTGCAGCTTCGGTTGTCTTTTCCATCTTTTATGTCTATTGGAAAATAAAACCCACCAAAGAATATTCAAAGAAAATTCTTTCTGAAGCTGAATTAAAATACAATAAATTTCTTTAAAACGATAAAAATAAACATATGCGAATAGCACTTCTTGCCCCACTTTGGAAAACCGTGCCTCCTAAGAAATATGGAGGTTCAGAACTTGTTGTTGCTAATTTAGCAAAAGGATTGACTGCCCTTGGTCATGAGGTCACCACATTTGCCTGCGGAGGTTCTGAAGTTGCTGGTAAATTGTTACCTATAATTGACAAGCCAATGTATGACTTGGTTGGAGGATTTGATTGGAATGGAATCAAGCAATACGAGTTTCTTTCTTTTTTTGAGCTCGGAAAGCGCATCAAAGAATTTGATGTTGTTCATAATCATATGGGGTTTCATCCGATTGCTCTCGCCCCATTTATTCCGATACCCTTCGTGACAACATTGCATAGTAGTTTGCCACCCGATTTTCCATATCTGGCAGATGCTTTCAAGGAATATCCCTTTGTTTCAATAAGCGATTCTCAACGCAAACTTGCACCTGACTTAAATTATGCAAAAACAATTTATCACGGCATAGACATTGCAAGCTTTGAGTCACGCACAGATGGAGCTGGAAACGGATTTGTTTTCCTTGGAACTCTTTCGGAAAATAAAGGACTAGACATTGCGGTTAACACAGCAAGAGAATTAAATGTTTCATTGACGATTGCTGGAGAAATTCGTGAAAGTGATAAAGCTTTTCTCGAAGAAAAAGTTTTTCCTTATGTGGACGGAGAGAAAATTCGCTTTGTTGGTGAGGTGGGACATGAAGAAAAGGTCCGCTTGTTTTGCGAAGCTGATGCATTGCTTTTCCCATCGCGCTGGAGTGAGGCTTTTGGTTTGGTGATGGTTGAGGCATTGGCCTGCGGAACACCAGTGATTGCGCTTGAAAATGGAGCTGTGCAAGAGGTTTTACGTGACGGTGTTACGGGCTTTGTTGTTAAAGATGAAAAATCATTTGTTGAGGCTGCAAAAAAAGTGAAAACACTTTCTAGGCAGACGTGCCGCAGTGAAGCAGAAAAAAGATTCGATATTTCAGTTATGGCCATGGAACATGAGAAAATGTATAAATCACTTTTGAATTAAAATTATGAAAATAGCTATAGTATCTCCAGTAATAATTCCTGTGCCTCCTGTAAAATACGGTGGTATTCAATTGATTGTCGCTGAGCTAGCGCAAGGCTTAGCTACTCGAGGCCATCAGGTAACTGTTTTTTGCTCTGGAGAGTCGACTATCGAAGGGGGTAATATTACTCGCGTGGAAACATCTCCTTATCCGACATTTGATCATGTTGAAGAAAACAGAATGTGGGAGAAAAAACAGCTTCTCTCCATAATTGAAAGGCAGAATGAATTTGATGTCATTCATTTGAATTATGAGCCTGCGGTTTTGAATTTTGAAATTGAAGGCAAAAAAGTCAATTTGCTTGACCTTTTTTCTGTTCCAGCGGTGCTTACATTCCATAACTCCACTAATGTGCCAGAGCACCTTGAATATTATAAGAATAATTTGCTACCGCCTAACAATTTCCCAGTATTTATAAGTGAAAATCACCGCAGTCCGCTATCATTTATTCCAAATTCAAGGGTTATCTATAATGGTATTGATGTTGAGCGATTTCCTTTTAGTGTAGAAAAGGAAAATTATTTGCTGTTTCTAGGAAGGATAACTCCCACTAAGGGTATATTGGAAGCAATTTCAGTTTCAGAAAAAACAAATTTGCCGCTTATTATTGCCGCCAATATAGACTCATCTGATCGGGAGTTTTATCAAAAAGAAGTAAAGCCACGCATTGACGGCAAGCTTATAAAATATGTTGGCGAGGCTAATTTTTTGCAAAAAGTTGAATACCTGAAAAATGCAAGCTGCTTGTTGTTTCCTATTTTATGGGATGAGCCATTCGGCTTGGTAATGATTGAATCGCTGGTTTGTGGAACACCAGTCATTGCTTTTAAAAGAGGTTCTGTGCCAGAAATCATACAAGACGGAATAAATGGATTCATAGTTGAAGATGTGGATGAGATGGCAAAGGCAATTGAAAAAATCAAAACCATTTCAGCAATTGAATGCAGGGAAAGTGTGGAGCGAAAATTTTCTGTTAAGCAAATGGTTGATGAATATGAAAATCTTTTTAAGTCTGCAATATTAAAATAAAAATATAAAATAATGAATAAAGTTGATCAATATTATTTTCAAGAACCAGATGCTGTCATAAATGAATTCAATTCCAGCCAGCATGGACTTTCTTCTGCGGATGCAAAAAAGCGAATTTTGGAAAATGGATATAATGAACTGCCCGAAGCCAAGAGGGATAGTTACGCAGCTATCTTTCTGAATCAATTTAAGAGTCCACTGATATACATTCTTCTTGTTGCTGGGATTATTGTTTTTTTAATGGGAGAAAGTATTGATTCTTTGGTGATTTTCTTTGTGTTGCTTTTTAATGCCACAATTGGAACCATTCAAGAAGGAAAAGCGCAGAATACCTTTTTGGCATTGAAAAAATTCATCAAAGGCAGTGCAACTGTCTTGAGGGATAATGAGGAAATGATGATACCAGATAGAGATGTAGTTCCTGGAGATGTCATTGTTCTTCGCGAGGGAGAAAAAATACCCGCAGATGCGCGTATAATCACTTCTAACTCACTTAAGATTAATGAGTCAGCACTTACAGGCGAATCGGTTCCTAAGTTTAAAACTATAGCAGCTTGCAAACAAATCGGTGTTTCAATTATGAACCGAGAAAACATGGCATACAAAGGCACCGTGGTGGTTTCTGGAAATGGAAAAGCGATTGTGGTTGCAACAGGAATCAATACCTTTTTAGGAAACATAGCGAAAGAAACACTAGATATCGATAGCGAATTTCCACTCAAAAATGATATTCGAAAACTTTCCCGCATGGTGATTGTTTTTGTGATTATAGTTTCCGCATTTCTTTTTGCTCTAGGTTTGTTCAATGGGCATACGATGAAAGATATATTTAAAACGATGGTTGCGGTTTCAGTGTCCATTATTCCAGAAGGCTTGCCGATTGTAATCACTCTAGTTCTTGCAAGTGGCGTCTGGAGAATGGGCAAGAAAAATGTTTTGGTTAAAAAACTTCAAGCAGTGGAAGTTTTGGGTGAAACAAAAGTGTTTGCTGTTGATAAGACTGGAACAGTGACAAAAAATGAATTGGTGGTGGAAAATGTCTATGTAGGAAACAATTTATTCAAAGTTAAATGTAATGGATATGTTCCAGAGGGTGAGGTTATGATTGATGGAAAAACAATCGATCCGCTTAATCACCCAGAACTTCTGCTGGCTGGAAAACTGGCAGCACTGAACAGTAGTGCTAATTTGATTTTTGAAAAAAAGAAAAAGTCTTGGCGAATAGCAGGTGACCCTACTGAAGGAGCAATGTCGGTATTTGCAAAAAAGATAGGGTTTCACCGGGAGGACATTCTTTCAGAATCTCCGACTATGGATGAGATTCCATTTGATTATGAACTGAAATTTCACGCTTCTTTGCATGGGCAAGAGAAACAGAATCTTTTGATTGTGACTGGATCACCAGAGGTTATCTTGAAATTAGCTGAGAAAGAATGGGACATTGCTGGCGCTAAAAAAATTTCAGATAAAAAAAGAGAGGAAATTAAATTAGTCATGCATTCTATGTTTGGAGATGGTCTTCGCGTTATCGGCTTTGCTTACTTGGAAACTGATATGCACACTCTGGATAAAGAAAACATCCCTAAGCTCGTTTTCGGGGGTTTTTGGGGAATTAAGGATGCACTGCGAGCAGAAGTTCGCGGAGCTGTCAGACAAGTTTCCATGTCTGGGATTAAGGTTGTGATGATAACTGGAGATCATGAAATTACCGCCAGGGCAATCGCTAAGGATGCTGGAATTTATAAAAAAAATGATGAGGTTTTAAGTGGCGAGGAAATAATTAAACTGACTGATGATGAATTATCGGAAAAAATAAAAAATGTTTCCGTGTTTGCTAGAATTACTCCCGATCAGAAACTTAGAATAATCAAAGCTTATCAATTAAATGGAATTGTGATTGCCATGACAGGAGATGGTGTTAATGATGCGCTCTCACTCACAGCAGCGGATATCGGCATAGGTATGGGCAAAATAGGTACCGAGGTCGCCAAAGAGGCTTCAGACATTATTCTGCTTGATGATGACTTCGCAAACATAACTCATGGTGTGGAAGAAGGTCGTAATATTTTTACCACCATCAAAAAAGTTGTACTTTATCTTTTTTCCACCAGCCTGGGCGAGGTCTTTGTAATTTTGGGCGCACTTCTTATTGGTTTTCCTTTGCCAATTTTGGCGGCTCAAATTTTATGGCTCAATCTGGTGACAGATGGATTTTTAGATATGGCGCTAGCAATGGAACCGAAAGAGGAAGGAAAAAACAGTATTTATAAAAAAACTTTTATCGTGGACAAATTGATGTTGCAAAGAATGTTTTTCATGGCTTTGCCGATGGCTATTGGAACGCTATATCTATTCAGTCAAAACTACCAAACAGACATTGCAAAAGCTTGGACGATTTCTCTGACAACGCTTGCAGTTTTCCAATGGTTTAATGCTTGGAATTGCCGATCTGAAAGCAGTTCTATTTTCAAGATGAATCTTTTTTCTAATAAATTTTTATTGGGAGCTACATTTATAGTCATATCTCTTCAGATGTTGGCGATATATAATCCATTTTTTCAAAAAGTTTTGCGAACAGTTCCCTTGTCGGGAAAAGAATGGCTCACCATTATCTTGATTGCATTATCTATAATTATTGTTGAGGAAGTAAGAAAAATATCATACAGGAAATTTTTTCAAACATCAGGCAAGCTTTGATTTTTAGCGAATATTCAAGTAAAATAAAAGTTATAATTTTTTAATTATTACATATGCACAATATGAAAAACCAGGGTAAATTAATTGTTTTGGCGGTTATGGTAGTGGTTCTGATAGTGACTTGGCTTTTCATTGTATTTAAAAATAGGCATTATTCTGAACCCACTAAGCAAGAAAAGGCTATTTCGGAAATAAGGAACTTTATGAACGACAGTAATCTGAAAATACAATATGCCAATGAAAGTAAATTTGCATATGATGGAAGTATAGACGAAGACATATACATTTCCGAATTCGATCAATTTGAAGTAAATTCAAAAACTGGTGAAATTCTACAATTTGGTCCAAAGCCGTCAGTTGTTGGAGGAAAGCAAAAAGCATATGATTATTCCAATAAGTATACAGAGGCCGAATTGGAAAGGATGGCTAAAAATTTTATTGCGAATCATAATCCCGAAATAAATCTGGATCAATTAACTGCTACTGGTGGTAACAAGGAAGAAGCGAACTATTTCTTCCGCTGGGAAGATAGAGCTCGCAGAGTAGATGGGGCCTATCCATTTATACAAGTCGGATTTACTAATGGAGGAAGTATTCTGAGTTATGTTAATGCGCTGGATATAGATAAAAATAATAACTGATATGAAAAAGAATGAGTCGAAATTCATGTTTTTGAGTATTGCCCTTTTGTTATTTTTTACAATGGGTTATTACATTTTCATTAATAGGGGTAAGTTTATAAATCCTAACAGGATAAATAATTTTGAAGCATGTATTGATGCTGGTTACGCTGTCCGTGAAAGTTATCCAAGGCAGTGCTCTGCGCCCGATGGAAAGATTTTTGCTGAAGACATAGGAAATGAATTTAGAAAATGGGACGTGATTAAAATAGCAAATCCTCGTCCAAATCAAGAAATTAAAAGTCCTCTGACTATTAAGGGTGAGGCAAAAGGCCCTTGGTTTTTTGAAGCTCAGTTTCCAATTAAGTTGCTGGATGGCAACAAAAAAATTATTGCTACAGCAGTAGTGCATGCTCAAGAAGATTGGATGACTGATGAATTTGTCACTTTTGAAACTGTTCTTGATTTTGAGAAGCCTTCTACGAAAAAAAGAACGCTTGTGTTGGAAAAAAGTAATCCTTCTGGACTTAATCAAAATGCAGATCAATTAGAAGTTCCAGTGGTTTTTGCTGATGATTTTTTTGAGATATTTGATGTATTATGAATAAAAAAATAGAAGCTATATCTAAATTTGTTATAAAAAATCGCGTATCATTTTTGGCGGCGATATTCTTAATATTGGTCTTTTTATTCTTCAATTTTTCAGGGATTCGGGATAATAGTGAAAATAAAATTGCTCATCAGGTTGTGGATCAGGCTGATGATGGTGCCCTGGAGGTAATTGGCGATGCAGTTGAGGATTTGGGTGAAAACATTGGAGATGTTACCACACCGACAGAAGTTCAAGCTGAAGAATCAGTTGATGCTAAAGAAGTCATATTGACTGAAGATATTGTTGATGAAAATATTCCACCCGAAGAGAAATCTCCATTAGTAGTTAAATCCAAATGGGTGTGGCCTCTCGTAAGTTTACAAAAGCCGAAAATAAAGACCAAGGATGGTGAGTTAAAAATAGGGTTCATAACGGATATCCATATCACATCGACACAATATAGTAATAGCATTATCCAGATCGATGATGAACTTCGAAAGAGGATGGAATATTTCATTAAACAAATGAACAACAGCTTTGCTCCAAATTTCATCCTTATTAACGGCGATGTCATCGAGGGAACAAAAAGACCAGCCGAAATCGGCATGGAAGAATTATCACAATGTCGCGATATTTTTAATCAAACATCCATAAAAAAATATTGGACGGTTGGCAACCATGATTTGCGCAGCGTCATCAAGAGCCAATGGAAAGAATCTCTCGGAATTGACTACATAAGCAAATCTTTTGAAAATGGTGATTACAAAATTATAATTGTCGACAGCAATTTCTACTACAAGGATGATTCAGATGTGCGTCCTGGTAAATCTTTTACGCCTGGAATGCTATCGGTTCAGCAAAAAGAATGGCTGAAATACGAATTGGAATCAAGTGCAAAGAAAAAAATAGTTTTTATTCATCAGCCCCTATATTCATCAAGAACATCTCTAAGAGGAGCATCTGAGCTTAGAAATATGTTTTCTCAAAATAACGTTGTTGCTGTTTTTTCTGGACACACTGAAGAGCTTTTCCATATCAATTTGAATGGGGTGGAATATTTCACAATTCCTGGCATGACAAAGAATCCTTCATATTTGGGAGATTTTGCAGAAATTGCAATAACAAGCACTGGAGTATCTGCCAAGATCTATTATAAATCATCTATAAATGGTGTATATAAGTCTAAAACGGTAAAATAATGCTATAACCTGAAATGCAAAAATGTCCCAAAATAGCGTGAAAAATTAAGCAAAAGAGACACTCTATTGTCTTTTTCTCTAAAATGAGACAGTAGCTGTCCCGTGTCTCATTTGTCTCATTTTACCCTCAAAAACCCGACCCGACCTCTTTAAATCCCAAGACTGGACAGACCCTCAAAAAAGCCTTACAATTCCCTATATTCATGGGTTCCAGACCGAGGTAGCCCGCACGAAATTGAATATAAAATTGAATATTTGAATATGGAGAGGTGGCTGAGAGGCTGAAGGTATTTTACCCCGCCAAGGCGGGGCGAGCTGCTAACGAGGCAGAATATTATTATGGCATACGTATACATACTTCAAGACTCGATAAGTAAAAGGTATTATGTGGGATCATGTCTTGAACTTGATAAGCGTATAGAAAGACACAAAAAACATACTGGAGGAAAAACGACTCATAATGGAGATTGGCAATTGGTTTGCTATAAATTTTTCTCCGATGTTTCTGATGCAAGAAAAGTAGAAAAAATAGTAAAATCATACAAAGGAGGCAATGCTTTCAAAAAGATTGTTTCTGGAGATATGGATAATACGGAAAGGTGGCCGAGAGGCTGAAGGCACCTCACTGCTAACGAGGCAGGGGATAAAACCCCTCGAGGGTTCGAATCCCTCCCTTTCCGCATCATTACAAGACCGCCGTTTCTGGCGGTTTTGTCTGTATTTAAGAATTATTGAAGTTTGCTCTGGCATATAGTACAATTACCTAGCTAAATCTATATTTTTTATCACATGAAATTGCAGAAGGAAAAAGTTATCATAATATTGACTGTTTTTATCGATGTACTGGGCATTGGAATAATTATTCCGGTCTTGCCATATTACGTTGAAAATTTCGGAGTATCCGCTTTCGGAACAACATTGCTGTTCGCGGTTTTTTCTTTGTTTTCATTTTTCTCCAGTCCTTTGCTTGGAGCACTCTCTGATCGTTATGGCAGGCGACCGATGCTCATTGTCAGTATCGCCAGTAGCGCTTTGGGATGGTTCGTATTTGCCGGCGCCCAAAACAAACTTATGTTATTTGTCGGTAGGATAATCGACGGCATGGCTGCCGGTAATTTTCCGATCGCCCAAAGTTACCTTGTTGATATAGCAAGAGATGATAAAGAGAGAACATCAAATCTTGGCATAATCGGAGCGGTGTTCGGCCTGGGTTTTATTATTGGCCCTGCAGTTGGCGCAGCGCTAGGCGCGGTCAACCCGGCACTTCCTTTTTGGGTGGTGGGAATTTTGGCGACTCTCAACACCATAGGCGCGATCTTTTTCTTGCCGGAAACTAATAAGAATCTGAAAAAAGAAACTGCCATAAATTTCCATCCGTTTGTCCCGCTGAAAAGAGCTTTTGAGGACAAGCTGTTACATTCCCGCTACCTAACTTGGTTTCTTTTCGGATTTGCAATCGCAATCATCCAAACGGTTTTTGCGCTATATGTTAGGGATGAGTTTGAATATGACAGTACGCAAACTGGTTTTCTTTTTACCGCCATGGGAATTGGAATGGTCATTAATCAGGGATTTTTGCTTAAGAAATTTTGGCTCAAAAAATTCAAAGAGTCTTGGCTTGAAACATGGTTGTTTTTGCCCCTAGCTCTAGCATTCGCTTTCATGGGCGGAGGGTTTTTGTGGGCGCTCTTTTTAGGTATGTTTATAAACGTGCTTGTCCAATCAGTCATCCATGTGGTTATTCCGAGTCGGGTTTCCGGTATTGCTGGACAAGCGAGAAGGGGAGAGGTTTTGGGCATTATGTCTTCCATAATTTCTGTGTCGATGATTGTTGGACCTGTTGCGGGCGGCGCTCTTTTTGAGGCGCATCGGCAATGGCCATTTTTCCTGGCGGCGGCAAGTTTGATAGGGGCATTCGTTGTTATGAAATGGTATTGCACGATTTTTCCGCAGGCAGTTTGTCAAAAAGATGATCTGCAAGATGTGGTGACACTTTGATTTGTGTATATTGTGTAGTTGATTTATCCACAGTTTAACTGAAATGTCTAATAAAATTTTCTCAGCCGACTCACATGTAGTCGGTTTTTTGGCGTAAAAAAGACAAAAACGGTTATACACAGTTTTATACACACTTGTGTATATTGTGTGTATAATTCCTTCTTGATACACAAACCGAAAAAAAGTATAATAGGAAAATCGAGTCCAAAAAGAGGGCTATACATATCCCATGGTTTCAGCTGGACCATTCTTGTCGGACTGTTTCCCTTTAAGGCACGCTCTTAGTCGAAAGTTATGAATAAGAGCTCATGATTCCTGTCGTCATCAACGGCCTCAAAAGAAAACATTTCGACAAGAAGTATTTTAGAACCATGAATTGCGTACGACCCGAAAAATATGCAAACACTCACGCCAAAACAAAAAAAAGTATTTGAATATATCCGCACATATCTTGAGGAAAACGACGCTTCTCCAACTATTGGCGAAATTGCTGAGCATATGTGCGTGTCTTCTTTGCGTACAGTTACGCAATATTTGGAAAGTTTGGAGAGAAAAAATCTGATCAAGAGAATTGCGCATGCAAGCAGGGGAATACGTATTCTGAGTGCAACTGTGCGCAGTGAAACCGTCACGCTTCCGGTGCTCAGTGCGGCGGGTTGCGACAACATGGAAGTTTTTGCTCAGCAGACTTTTGATGAGTTCATCACAATCGACAACGATTTTCTTCGGGGAGGCGATCCGCAAAACGTTTTCGTGTTTCGAGCGGTCGGTGAATCCATGTGTGATGCTGGGATTGCGACTGGGGATTTGGTGCTTGCGGAGAAAACAATTGACGTGAAAAACAAAGATAACGTGGTCGCGATCGTTGATGGCATGGCGCTCATCAAACGAATAAATTTTTCACCCAACGCCGTCATTCTTTCACCTATGTCACAAAACCCGAAGTATCGTCCGATCATCATGAGAAAAGATTTCCAGGTTTTTGGCAAAGTGATTGAAGTTATCAAAAATTCTTTTGAGGGTGAGGAGTTGGTGTATGAAAAAATCTGAAAAAGTAATATTTTTCTACCATAAAAATATAAAAAATATTGTGAATTGTTTTCATTTACGTGAAACGATTTTTTGTGTATAATAAATTCTAGAAATAAAAAATAACAAAAAAATTATGAGAGACCAAGTGTATGGTTATTTCATGCCGATGGTTAATTTGATGGGATTTGGTAGCGCTAAAAAAGTAGGCGAACAAATGAAGATTGTTGGCAAGAAAAAAGCGCTGATTGTTACTGATGAAGGTGTAGTGAAAGCGGGCATAGCGGACACTATCAAGAAAAATATCGAAGGGGCTGGCTTTGAGGCGGTTGTTTGGGATGAAGTCAAGGCTAATCCTACGGATAAAAACGTACACAAAGGTTTTGAAATTTTCAGAAAACACAGATGCGATATCATCATTTCGGTTGGAGGTGGAAGTCCACATGATTGCGCTAAGGGTGTAAAGTTGGTTGCGGATAACGGTGGCATCATTAATGATTTTGAGGGTGTAGATAAATCAAAAAATTCAATCACTCCTTTGTTTGCAGTTAACACGACCGCTGGCACGGCTAGTGAGATGACCCGTTTTTGTATAATTACCGATACTAAGCGCAAGGTGAAAATGGCTATTGTTGATTGGCGCACTACTCCCAATGTCGCTTTCAATGATCCCGAACTCATGGTGGCAATGCCGAAAAGTCTTACTGCGGCTACAGGAATGGATGCGCTTACGCACGCTGTGGAAGCGTATGTTTCCACAATCGCGACACCGATAACGGATAGCGCGGCGCTTAAAGCAATTGAACTTATCGGTGTGTGGCTGCGGCCTGCGGTTGCCAACGGCAATGATTTGGAAGCGCGCGACCAAATGGCTTATGCGGAATTTTTGGCCGGGATGGCGTTTAATAATGCATCGCTCGGATATGTGCATGCGATGGCGCATCAATTAGGAGGTTTCTATGATTTGCCGCACGGAGTTTGTAATGCAATTCTCTTGCCGCATGTTTCCAAATTTAATCTGATTGCCAAGGAAGAAAGATTTGCCGATATTGCTATTGCCTTAGGTGAGAATGTGGAAGGACTTTCCGTCGTAGAGGCTGCAGAAGTTGCAATCGAGTCAATTAAAAAATTATCCGAAGATATCGGTATCCCGGTAAACTTAAAAGCGCTTGGAGTTAAAGAAAGGGACTTGAAAAAAATGGCAATGAATGCAATGAAAGATGCTTGTTCATTTACCAATCCGCGCACGGCAAATCTGGAAGACGTGATCGGTGTATACAAAGAAGCGCTGCATGCCTAGGGCTTTGAATATTTTACAAAATAAAAAGAGCTCTCAACTTTTGCTGAGAGCTCTTTGCTTTTTTGCAGCGTTTTGGCTTAAGCCGCTTTGGCGACTTGAGCTTCGTTATTTTGAAAACTTTTTTTTCCGCCGCTGATTTTTTTGGGACGAAGATGTTTGGAGACGAGAGCATGCAGATCCATACTGCTGCCGCAAATGTCGATTCTTCTTATGGAATCACCTAGCATCCTCTTGATACCCTGGGTGTCCATCACCACCTCCCAAAGGTTCTCGCATACGTACACGGAGAAGCCCCATTTTTCATGCACAACTGTTACTCCCTGTGCCAGATTAAGCCTTGAAATTTCTTGACGGCTTCCGAGGTATGAATCTAAGAAGCTGTTGAATGTTGCCAAAAAGAGATAAAAATCTTTCCAAGACATTAGCTAACCCCCCTTTTTTTTGCGTTTGGTGTGTTGTATTCAAAACAAAAACACGGATATTGCCGTGAAAAACCATTATTACACGAATGAAAAAAAGTGTCAATATCAGTGATGTTTGTATTGACAAAACGCAAAAAGGAGAATAAAATCGCACGATAAAAAGTTATTTAAAAATATTCTCAAAAAATATATTACGAACCTGATAGGACAAAAGGAGGGTAAAAAAATGCGAAAAAAACTTGGTGGGATTGATCTGGGTATCGCTTTGGAAAAGATTTTTTACATGGCACCAGATGCCATCATTATTACCGACAAGGATAATAAGGTAATATATTTCAATCCGCGTGCCGAGGACATGTTCGGATATTCAACGGAGGAAGCTGTGGGTAAAGATATTCACGAGCTTATCGCAACTACGGAACTGCATGCTTCTTGTGATAAGGGGGTTAGATATTTTCAAGAAACCGGGCAGGGGATGACTATTGATAAGACCACAGAATGGGTGAGTTTGCGCAAAAACGGCGAGGAATTTCCTATCGAACTTTCCTTATCAAAGTTGCCTTTTGATGACGGTACTTGGGGTGCAATCGGGTTTGTGCGGGATATTTCTGAAAGAAAGAAGAGAGAAAAGGAAGCTGCTGAGGCTGAGGAAAGATTAATGCGAATGGAAACCGCCGATTCTCTTGGAATGATAGTGGATAGCATTATTCACGATATCCGGAATTTCATGACATCCATAATGGGTTTTGCTTCTCTGTTGGAAGCTTCTCCTGACGCTTCCGAGAAGGACAAACATTTTGCCCATATGATAGTCAATGGTGTAGAAAAGGTATGCGCACTGTCAAATAACTTGCTTCGCATGGCAAAAGGAGGATATTCCATGAATCCTCTGGATATCAATGATATTGCTGAGGATATTTATGCTATGAGTATGAATGATGCTCACAGAAGGGGAATTTCGATTTGCAGAAAATTGCAGCCAGTTTATTTTATCATGGGAAGCTATGGAGAGTTAACCAGCGTTGTGCTGAATATTGTTACAAATGCCAAACAAGCGGTTGAAGAAAGCGAGATCAGGGAAATTGTAATTTCCACGGAAAATTTCGATCTGGATGAAGACGGTGCGGAAGTCCCCAAGGGAAAATACGTCCGACTTAGCATTTCTGACACTGGCTGCGGCATGAATGAAGAAACCCAAAGGAGGTTGTTTGAAAAATATTTCACAACCAAAAAAGAGGGCACAGGAATTGGAGTAACCACAGCTATTAAAATCGTGGAAAGGCATAGTGGTTATCTTCGTTTCTCTTCCAAAGAAGGGGAGGGCACGGAATTTAGAATATATCTCCCATGCCTTAATATCGAAAATATCGAATAATATTTTTGAATGCAAAAGGGTGTTTGCGTATTGACGCAAACACCCTTGTTTTCTATCCTTCACTCCCCGTTATACAAGGGGAGTGTATCGCCGTCGGCTGTTATTTCCACGTCGCCGTGGCGGATCATATCAAACAATTCTTGTTCATGACTCTCTTCTATTTGAGTCGAACGCAGGAATTGCTTAATTAATATTTTCTCGGCGGCAGCCCTGCCGCCTTTCTTGCCAAAGTCCGAGGAGATTACTTTTTCATATATATGTAGTTCATTCCCCAGTTCTCTGGCGTGACAATTGATAACTTTCTTCTTTATGGCATTGAAGGGAATTTTTTTCCCCGCTTTGCCGGCCGCTTTCTCAATTTCAATCTCCAGGTGACGCAACAGGTCATAGTCCATGTCGTACCTCCTTTGGGAAGAAAGATTAATGAAAATTTGTTAATTTACCAGTTTTACATTATATCACTTTTCGCCGAAAAAAGCAAGGGTATGGTGGTTCTTGGCTGTGTTAAGCTTAAACCTAAACTTATCTTTTTTGAGCTCTTGGCGGGCGATGATGAGCGCTGTTACTTTGCGCGCATGGAGCTTTTTCAGGATTTTGGCACACTCCAAAAGCGTGGTTCCGGTGGTGGCAATGTCATCTACTAATAAAATATGTTTATTTACAAGCGACACATCATCCGCAGAGGAAAACGTGTTGCGCATATTGGCGATGCGGTCGCGATATTTTTTGATTTTCATCTGTGGTCGCGTATATTTTTTGCGAACAATTAAATTATTATCAAACCCTATGTTTATTCCCGGCGCTAGTTTTGCGCTTAGTTCTCTTGCCAGTAGTTCCGCTTGATTGAAACCGCGCCAACGCAGGCGGCGAGGATGAAGTGGTACAGGCACAATCATGTCAGGAAGGGGATTATTGGAATCAACATAAGATCGTGCCATCAACTCGGCAAGTGGCGTCGCTAAATCCTCAACGAAACGATATTTGAAAAAATGCACCGCCTCGGAAACGGTGTCATCATGATAAGAGGCGGCACTAACCAGGCCATCAAGTGAGAAATTATCACGGCAATCAAGGCAAGTAGTGCCGGAGTTAGTGGAAACTTTTTCGCAGTGCGGACAGGAGTGCTCACTGATAAGCTTGATGTTTTTGAGGCACTTTTCACATAGCCAATCCCCATATTTGCGGCAGGAGATGCAACGGACAGGGAAAAGGGTGTCTAGAATAAAACTGTGCATAGCTGAAAAAATAGCGAGCTTTAACATGAGTTCAAAAAGTTGTATAATAAAGTAAGCTTAAAACACGTATTTAGTTTAGTTTTTTATAAGTCAGACTGTCAATGTTGATTTTGAAGAAGAATAGTTGCTCCTTACTGTTGGTTGTGGTCATATCGATGTCGTGGTATAATTTTAACAAAGGGTTTTCATAAAAAATACTGTTAAGACAAAAATAAATGTTAGGTATATTTTCAAGTAAAAAAAATCACTTTGTTGGTGTGGATTTCGGCACTTCTGCGATTAAAATCGTCGAACTAACATATAAAGAACAGCGTCCTCATCTGATCAATTATGGTTGGATAGATCTTGATGCGGTTTTGCAAGTAGAAGATGTCAAAGAAATGAAGCTTCAATCCTACGAGGATAAACTTAAAGAATGTTTCAAAGAACTTTGCCAGCAGACTGGGGTCAAGAAGGAGGCGCCATCTTTTGTAGCTTTGCCAGGATTCAGCGGATTGATAACTCTTATTGAGCTTCCGGAAATGAGTAATGAGGAATTGGAGAGTGCTATTCAGTTTGAGGCGCATAAATATATACCGGCGACTGTCGAGGAGATAGCTCTTAGTTGGGAAGTTGTCGGGAAAAACAATCACTCTATCTTGAAAAATGATGAAAAAGACACGATTGACAAGTTACAAGTGTTGCTTGTTGCTGCGCCCAAAAAAGAAGTTGCCAAATATGAAGGGTTGATAAATTCTGCAGGATTGGAAATAGGCGCTATAGAATTGGAAACTTTTTCCATAGCCAGAGCTTTGGTAGGCGATGATGCTGGCACATTCCTTATTTTGGACATGGGGGCTCGTTCCACCAACATAATACTGGTGGAAAAAGGTATCGTGAGAATAAGCAGAAATATGGATGCTGGAAGCAGTGAGATCACAAAGGCGATAGCTGAGGGTATGAATATTTCCAAGTCTCGTGCGGAAATATTCAAAAAAGGCGAAAAAGACCTGCTTAATTCCAAAGATTCAACAATTGTGTTGCCGGTTATTGGCATGATTGTGGATGAAGCGAACAGGATGATTGGATCATATAAATCTAATAATCAGCAAGCTAAAATAGATGGAGTGATACTTTCAGGAGGGGCGGCGCATATGAAAGGGGCTGAGCAGTATTTCGCTGAGGCTCTTGGTATTAAATCAACCCTAGGTAATCCTTGGCGAAGAATTGTTTGTGACGAGTCAGTGTTGCCTCATGTGGAGAAGTTGGGATCAGCTTTTACCGTTGCCGTAGGACTTGCTTTGCGCGGAGTAGAAGAATATCAAAGAAAATGAAATTTTTGTGAACATGCTTGTGCGAATTTTTGACTGCAAACAACTAGAAAATTCATAAATATAACAAATATAATAAAAAATAAAAAATATGACATCGATTAATTTTCATCAGTCATCTACGGATGAATTGAGCCAGTCAGACAACAGGAACGCTGTCGCTGATAAAGGCTTCTTTATTTCCATAGGAGTTTTGGTGGTGACGTTGCTGGTTTGGGGCGGCTTTAAATTTTTCCATTACAGGACTGTGCATAATAATGAGCAAATGAACGAGCAGATAGTTCAACTGCAGCAAAGTTTTTCCAAGGATAAGGTTAACAGGATGGTCGATTTGCAACAACGGCTGGATGTTATCAAAGAAAATTTTACAACAAGGCAAGATGCCAATAAGATGATGGATGCAATCAAAAATTCTATGTTGCCAGGTGTGTATGTCGATTCTTTTTCATATGAGAACAAGCTTTTAGAGATAGATTTTATTGCCAATGATTTTCTTTCAATTGCTAAACAGGTCCTTAGTTTCAAGAGTTCCGGAAATATCGATAGTTTGGTTGTGAAGGATATGAAAAGGACAGAAAAGGGCATAATTTTTAAAATAAGCGGTAATTTCAAAAACAAATAATTAAATACAAACAGAGCAGACTTTTCTGATTAGAAAAGTTTTCTCGAACAAAAAATATGCGCTTGAAACTTCTATTTTTTCCGTTAATGTTACTTGTCTCCGTCACCTTAGTGCTCAGTTTCATCGTTCCACAGTGGGAGGAAATAAAAGTCGCCAGGAAGGAGGGAGATAAATTGGCAGCGACGCTTGCTGATATGAATCAAAAAAGTCGCAATGCGGGAAGTCTCCTTAGCGATATTGAAAAAAATGTTGACAGAGTGAGTTATGCGGAGAGATATGTTCCTAAGAATAGATCCGAGGAAAGGATTATTGACTCAATCAATTATCTTTCCAACGGACTGATACTCTTTAACATTAATTTGGAGAATGTTAAAGAAGAAACACCTCTTGTTGCAGCAGGGGTAGCTGCCGATGTTTCAGGCAATGGTGATGGCTTATCAGACCCTTCACTTGAGGCGACAGTTAAAACGCCTGTGGTTAGTTATACAAAAGGTACAATTTTACTGTCCGGTTCCTATGAATCTATTATGACTTTTTTGAGTAATCTGCATAATATGGAAATGCTAAGCTCTCTTGATTCTGTTGTTATCTCACGTGCCGGCAGCACTTCTCAAAAGGCGGCCCATATTTCCACGGAAACGGCAAAAGATGCTTCCGGACAAACATTGGAGGCTAAGATAGCTATTAATTTTGCAAGTTTGCCTATGGTTAATATCAGTAATGGCTATAGCCATCCCTTGTTCTTAAGATCGGTATATGATTTTTCCACTGTCGATAAGTTGAGAGAAAATGTTGCTACGGTTATGCCTAATTTGGAAGCTTCAGGCGCGGGAAAGGCGAATCCTTTTTTGCCATAAAATAGTAAAATATGAAGGGGAAGAAAGACGCAAAAAAGGATAATGGGATTATCTCTGCTGCCAGCTTGCAAGATGAAGCAAAAGATACTCCCAATAAGGAACTGCAGGAAAAGGCGGATAAATATCGCCTTCCTTTGATTTTGGAAGCGCCGAAAGTTCCCAAGGCTGTTTTGGATATAATTTCTGAAGATATAGCCAAGAGACACAAGATGGTGCCATTGGAAAAAAAAGGCAATGTCGTGAAATTGGGAATCGTCAACCCGGATGACTTGGGTGCCATGAATATTTTGAGATTCATCGCGGAAAACGCAAAAATAGAATTCGAAGTTTATCTTATCGGTGAAGAAGTTTTTCAGGGGGTTTTGGGGCAATATTCCAATACGGAAAAGGCTATTCAGGAAGCCATGCAATCATTGCAAGGCGATGATTTTGGCGATATTTTTGAAAAAGATCAGACAGTAGAAAAAAAGGAGGCTATTCAGGATGCTCCAATCACCAAACTGCTTAGTGTTGTAATTAAGCATGCAATTGAAGGTAAAGCCAGCGATATTCATATTGAGCCCATGGATAAGGAATATCGAATACGTTTTCGGGTTGACGGTGTTTTACATTCATCGTTTGCTGTTCCCAAGGAAGTTGGTCGAGCGGTGGTTTCCCGTATTAAGATAATTTCCAATTTAAAAATAGATGAGAAAAGAAAACCTCAGGATGGTCGTTTCAGGGTGGTGGAAAACGGCAAGCCTGTAGATTTTCGCGTTTCGACTTTGCCCGTGGTGGAGGGGGAAAAGGCAGTGCTGCGACTTCTGGACAAGGGTGATAAAATGATTGATGTGGAAACACTGGGGCTTATTGCAAGTAACAGGGATATATTATTAAAAAGAATAAGAGAGCCTTATGGCATAATTCTGATAACCGGACCTACTGGGAGCGGGAAATCAACAACTCTTTATTCTTTCTTGCAAATTCTCAATAAGGAAGAGCGAAACATTGTGACCTTGGAAGATCCTGTTGAATATTCCGTGGAAGGAGTAAACCAGAGTCAGATCAAACCGGAAATCGGATATACTTTTGCCAGTGGTTTGCGCTCCATTCTTCGTCAAGATCCGAATGTAATAATGGTGGGTGAAATTAGAGATACGGAGACCGCGGAGCTTTCCATACACGCCGCCCTTACGGGACATCTTGTTTTTTCCACATTACACACCAACACCTCAATAGGAGCTATTCCGCGCTTGATCGATATGGGTATAGAACCATTCCTTCTTTCATCTTCATTGCAAGCGGTAGCAGCTCAGCGTTTGGTTAGGCGTATATGTCAAGAATGTAAAGAAGAAGTGGAAGTTTCTAATGCTATCAAAGAATTCATTAAAAACGAACTCTCCAGGATTGATTCTGAAGAGTTGGCTAAATATGGGGTTGATATCAATGAAGGCATAAGAATATATCAAGGAAAAGGATGTGAAGCATGTGCAAAGACCGGATATAAGGGGCGTGTTGCTATTTTTGAAGTTCTTGAAGTGAATGCTGAATTGAAGGAAATAATTTCAGAGCATCATGGCGAAGAAGTATTTGTTAAAAAATATGCAGAAAGCACTAAAATGGTAACCATGAAACAAGATGGTATGTTGAAGGTTTTAAAAGGTCTTACCACTTTTGCGGAAGTGGAAAGAGTGACTGAGGGAAGTCTTAGTATCGGTGGCGATGTTGACGATGATCGTGGTTGATTTGCAATAGACGCGCCTCTATTTTATAATAATAGGAGTTAAGCATTTGCATAAATTTCAAGCAAATATATATTTTTTGCTTGCCTTTCCCTCTCGGGTCGGCCGGCAGTGCGCAAAAAACAATATTTGCTGAAATTTTAAAAATTCAAACGCGTAAGTTCTGAAAAGACGGGTTCTCATTTTATAAATAACAATAATATGGAAGCAAATAAGAAAAAAATATTGTTGGTTGAGGACGATGTTTTTGTGCAGGATATTTATAATCTCAAATTGAAGCAAGAAGGATTTGATGTTACTTGTGCAACTAACGGTGTGGAAGCGATTAAATATCTCGAAGAAGATTTGCCGGATCTGGTTTTGTTGGACATGGTCATGCCATATATGGATGGAATCGAGGTACTGGAAAAAATTCAGAAAAAAGAAGAGTGGAAAAATCTCAAAATAATAATGTTGACCAACCTTTCCGAAAAAGATCGTGTTAATGAGATTTTGGAACGGGGAGTAAATGATTACATTATTAAATCACACTTTACTCCCTCGGAAGTTGTGGAAAAGATCAGGGCTGCTATCAGTGTATGCTAAAGTTTGTTCAATACGAATATCAATAAAACAAAAAAAACGATAAAAAATAAAAAATAAATTATGGATACATTGCACAATGAACAGCGCATGAAAAATCTGCTGAGAATAGTGTGTCAGCAGGGCGCTTCCGATCTTCATCTGGTTGTAAGCAGGTATCCTACTTTGCGTTTAGACGGAAAACTTTATCCGATTACCCAAGAGAGCATGCTTACTGCGGAAGATACTAAAAATCTTTCCGATGCCATCTTGAGCGAAGATAATAAAAAGAAACTGCTTGACGAAGGGCAGGTTGATTTCTCATACAATTTTGAAGATAAGGCTCGCTTTCGTACCAACATTTTTTTTCAAAAAGGCAATATTAGTGTTACGATGCGTCAAATTTCCGGCAAGATCAGAACTCTGGAGGAATTGAATATATCGCCGATGCTTTATGATTTCATGCATCTTACCCAAGGTTTGCTTTTGGTTACCGGACCGGTTGGTCACGGAAAATCCACTACGCTTGCGGCGATGATTGATTTTATCAATCACTCGCAGGACAAACATGTTATCACAATCGAGGATCCGATTGAATATATCTACGAACAAGATCGATGTATCATCAATCAGCGCGAAGTGGGAAGGGATACAAAGTCTTTCAAAGAGGGCTTACGTGCGGTCTTTCGCGAAGATGCCAATGTGGTGCTTATTGGTGAAATGCGTGATTTGGACACCATCGGTACTGCCATGACGGCTGCTGAAACGGGGCATTTGATTTTGGGAACTCTGCACACGAATGATACGACCCAGACCATCGATCGTATCATTGATGTTTTCCCTGCTCATCAACAAAACCAAATCCGCTCCCAGCTGGCAAGCGTTTTGGTTGGCGTTGTTTCTCAACGCTTGGTTCCCAAGGTTGGCGGTGGACGTGTTCCGGCAATGGAAATTATGATCAAGAATCATGCCGTGGAGAATCTTATCCGTGAAAACAAGTCATATCAAATAGATTCGGTTATCGAAACGAGTATGCGTGAAGGCATGATATCTCTGGATAAGGCTCTGGCTGATTTGGTTATGCGCGGCACAATTACGGCTGATGATGCTTTCGTGTATGCAAAGAATAGGGAATATTTACAGATGCTTATTTCAAAAAAGTAAAACAAGTAACTCGCTAATAAAGAGCGAATAAAGGCTAATGGGTGCGAATATTTGCTTTAATTCGTTGTCATTGGCTCCGCATTCGCGAGTTTTATGAAATTTTTATTCAAAGCCAAGGGTTCCACGGGGGAAGTTCGAGAAGGCAGTGTCGAAGCCATGAGTCGCGAGGCTGTGGCACAAATCCTTCAAAGTAACGGCTTGATCCCGCTTTCCATTGAAGAGGAAAAAAAGAACTCTGATGTCATAAAGGATATAAAAAGAATCTGGGAGGGTGCTAGTCAAAGAGAATTGGCCGTTTTTCTCAGGCAATTTGCCACTCTTATCGATGCCAAGGTGCCTGTAGTCACATCTTTGCAGACCATAGGTGAACAGACGGAAAACAAATATTTCAAGTTGGTGATAGATGAGATAGTGCTTGATGTAAAAGATGGTATGTCGCTTTCCGATAGTTTATCAAAGCATCCGACAGTTTTCACTCAGTTGATGGTAAGCATGGTGCGTGCTGGAGAAGTTTCCGGAAATCTCCAGAAATCATTGGCATTTCTTGCGGAAAATACCGAGAAAAACTATGAACTAACCAATAAAATAAAAAGCGCGCTTTTTTATCCCGGATTTATTCTGACTGCAGCCGTGATTATCGGTTTTATTGTTTTTACCATTGTAATCCCAAAACTTACCGCCATTTTTGCTGATATGGAAATAGAATTGCCTTGGTATACTAAAATGATTATATCTTCCAGTAATTTTGCCAGACATTATTGGTGGTTGATTGTTATATTGATTATCGGAGCTGTTTTAGGGGTAATGTATTATATAAAAACAGACTCTGGTAAGCGGGAATGGGATCAGTGGAAGTTAAAAATCCCCGTATTTGGGGCTCTTTTTCGCGATTTATATATGGTGCGCTTCGCTGAAAATCTCGCTGTTCTCCTAACGGGAGGTATTCCAGTTGTGCGAGCCTTGATTATTGTGGCGGATGTGGTGAACAATGATGTGTATAAGTCAGTAATTTTGCGCGCTGCTGATGAGGTAAAGACGGGTGGTGCGATGAGTTTGGTCTTCGCTCGCTCCCGGGAGTTTCCGCCGATTATTCCACGCATGATCAAAATCGGTGAGGATTCGGGAAAAATTCAAGAGGTGCTCAAAAACGTTGCCGAGTTTTATGAAAGGGAAACTGATCGCATGACGCGTAACATGACAACCTTGATTGAACCGATTTTGATTGTGATTCTTGGTATCGGTGTGGCAATATTGGTTTTCACAATCCTTATGCCGATATACAATATAGCAGGGCAAATAAAATAGCATATGCGAATTTTCACGAATGATAAAGGTGAATGGATGCGAATAGAGAAACATGTGAATTATTGACGGTACCGATGTTGTGTGGATAAGGTTGTTGTGTAGAGTTGATAAAGGATATAAAATATAAACAAGCGGAAAGCGACCCCGAAGGCATAATGCAAGAAAAGATAGGGTATCATGCTTTTGAAAACGCTTTTCCAAAAAAGAAAGGAGGTGTTTTTTATGAAGAAGACACAAAAAAGAGGCTTTACTTTGATTGAACTTTTGATCGTTATCGCGATCATCGGTATTTTGGCGTCAGTAGTTCTCGTCAGTTTGAGCAATGCGCGATCAAAAGCAACTGTTGCTAATTTCAAATCGCAAGTTTCTTCGATGCAAGCGGGTACGATTATCGCTTGTGATGGTGCTCCGGGAATCAATATTGCCAACGCAGATGTGCCTACTCCTGCTGGATCCGGCATTACTGTAAATGTTACCGCTTCAAGTTGCGGACCCACTGGAGCTGGAACGTTTAGTGTTTCCATTACAGGAGGCAGGCCTGCAGCTTGTACAGCTACCACATATACTGAAACAGGTGTGACTTTCACGGGATGTTAATCGAAGATTTTCTTGTCTGCTGATTTATTTTGGCAGACATATGAAATCTTTGATTTTGTTGGTCTTTCCTATTTATTTGGTTTAATAATTTTAAAAATCGGCATACTTGTTTTATTTTAAAAGGTAAAGAATGAATGCCGAGGAACATAATGAGAAAAACAAAAAGAGGCTTTACGCTTATCGAACTCTTGATCGTTATTGCGATCATCGGTATCTTGGCATCCGTGGTGCTTGTCAGTTTGAGCAACGCGCGAACAAAAGCGCAGGTTGCTAATTTCAAGTCGCAGATCTCTTCAATGCAAGCAGGTGCAATCATAGCTTGTGACGGTGCTTTGGATGGAACTACGGATATTTCTGGAGACATTCCATTGCCAAACCCGAATACTACAGGCATAGCTATTTCGGAAACTGCTCCTAATAATGACGATTGTGGACCAAATGGAGCGGGAACATTTGATATTACCGTCACTGCAGGTTGGCCAGCTGGTACTTGCACAGGTGTAACGTTTACTCAGGCAGGCGTAATATTTACAGGTTGTTAGAAACCTATATTTAGTTGATTAAAACCAGCCAGAGATTGTCTCTGGCTGGTTTATTTTTATTTTCTGTTGTACAATAGTGGCATAAAGAATATGGCAATAAATTTTCTATGTTTATAATTTTCTTCATCCTAGGTCTGATTATCGGCAGCTTCTTAAATGCCGTTGTATATCGCCTTGATGCTGTCGAGTCGCTTTGGGAGCGGTCGCATTGCCCACATTGTAAGAAAAAGATTCGTTGGTTTGACAACGTTCCGCTGCTTAGCTTCATCGTGCTGAGTGCCAGATGTCGTGATTGCGGAGAGAAGATTTCTTGGCAATATCCCGCTGTTGAATTGATGACGGGGATTGTTTTTGCTATGATCGGGTCATATTTCTTTGTTCAAGCTGATATGTTTTCTTGGCTTACCACGCTTTATTTAATGGCTGAATTTTCGCTGTTGATTATTATTTTCATTTACGACCTTAAGTATATGGAAATACCAATGATTATTCTTTGGGCTGGCGTAGCTGTAGCTGTTGTGTATTCTCTGATTGCTGATTGGAATCAATTCGGCACGGCAGATAGCTTGCTTTCACTTAATTTAATTTCAAGTCTGATTGCGGGTATCGTGGCCTTTCTTTTTTTCTTTGTTTTGGCAGCTGCCTCGAAAGAAACCTGGATGGGCATGGGAGACGCTTATCTTGGTCTTTTGGCAGGTTTGATCATGGGTTGGCCGGGCATATTATTGGCATTGCTTTTTTCATTTACAGTAGGAGCTGTAGTAAGTATGATCCTGGTTTTTTTACGTAGAAAAACAGTGAAGAGCCAAGTGCCGTTCGCGCCGTTTCTTGTCGTGGGTATGTTGCTTGCAATTATGCTGCCGCAAATGTTTCCTCAATTTGAAAATTTCTTGTTTTTGATGTAAAATTAGGATGCGAATAGATGCAAATTTTAAATACATGCGAATTGTCGCCAATAAATAAGCGCGAATTTTTGGAAGCATGTGAATTATTCGCAAATATATGCAAAATATAAAAAAACAAAAAACATATTTATTAAATAAGCAAGGATTCAGCCTGGTTGAATTGATTGTGGTTATGGCAATCATAGGAATAATGACTGCTGCAACTATCGTTAGTCTTCAAGGAGTAAAGCCGCAAAAGACCGTGGAGGTCGCTGCCCGCCAGCTTGCCGCCTTGGTTAGACAGGTTCAAAACGATTCTCTTGCCGGCAAAATGGTTGGACCGAGTAATGATCAGATTGCATGTCGCTTTACCATTAATATAGTAAATGCTTCGGGAAAGCTTTCGTATAATTCCCAATATACATTGTCCAATAGTGGTACGTGTTCCGGTGCTACGGGAAGCTATGATTTGTCGGGCGAGATAAGTGGTGTAAATTATGATAGTGGAGCAACAGACACGCAAGCCATTTCTTTTAATGCTCCCAGAGCTTCAATAACCGGTGGTGGGAAAATAGTACTTCAATCCACTTCTGATAATAGCAAAAAATGGACTTTGTGCATAAATTCCAGCACGGGAAATATTGTAGAACTAGAGGGTAATGCAACTTGCCCTTAATATTTCTATATGAAAAATAAAATTATCAAAAAAATAAAAAAAATAGGGAATAAAAAAGCCTTCTCCATGTTGGAGGTGGTTATTTCAATTTTCGTTATATTGATCGGTTTGCTAGGAGTCCTGTCTCTGATGTCCAATAATCTTAAGACAACCATGCTTAGTCGTGACCAGATAGTTGCCTCTCAACTTGCCCAAGAAGGTACGGAACTGGTACGTTTTATTAGGGACAATAATATAGCTTCTAGCGCATCGGACCAATTTTTGCACCTGGAAGAAGTTTCCGGGAGCGATCAGTGTGTGATATTTGCTGATAGCGATCTTGATTCCTGGGGCACTTCATCCGCAAGCTTTTGTAATAAGGGCACCAGCAGCGGTGGTCCATATGCTTTGTATTTAAATCAGGCAACCGGTTTCTATGGTAGTTCTTCAACTGGAATTGCCACAAAATTCAGTCGCAGGATTTCAATAACTGATGAAGGAAGTTCCGACAAAAAAGTGGTAATAAGTGTTGTAAGCTGGAATGGTTCTTATCCACCTGAGTCTGATTGCTCTTTGGCCAAAAAATGTGTCGCATACAAAACCATTATTGAGAAATAAAAATAACGAAGAACAGTTAAATTATTTCAATGAATCATAAAAAAACAAAAATATTAAAAGGTTTTACCCTGATAGAGGTGTTGGTTTCTCTTTTTGTGTTCACTTTGGCTATGACCATGATTTCAGGAACTTTTGCCAGTTTTTTCAAGACTTTTCGAGTGGTGAGGGCTCAACAAAAAGCGCTGGAGCAATCCAATGAGGCCATGAATATCATGACTAAAGTTATCAGGACAAGTACGGTTGTCAACATGGCTACTTCAGGAGATACTCAACAGTTGAAGGTGTACGATCATTCGCAAAGTACCAGTGCCTGCATTGTTTATAGTTATGTTAGCGGAGCACTAAAAATGGGCGTTGGCGCATCAACTAGTATTAATGACTGCAAGAATGAAAGTGTGACGCCAACAAGCACTTTAGTGGAAAATATGGGATCGGGAGGATATGTAAATTTCAGGGTTCTTTTGCCGACTGCATCGAGTGCCGGAAGGGTTACGATATCATCCCTGGTTGATGTTCAGGATGCTGGATTAATGGCTGTGCAATCGACAGTTTCTCTGAGAAATTGGACCAAATTGCCAACTTAAGCTACAAAAAAGAAAACACTCAGGAGTCGTCCTTGTGGCGACTTTTGTTTTTTTATTCCCTTGTTTTGAAGTACGGGGTATAATGGATTTGTAATAAAAATAAGACAGACAGGACAGATATGACGGATAAAACAATCATGCAGCGTATTGAGAAATTGCGCCAGGAGCTAGATCGTCATCGGTATCTTTATTATGTCTTGGATAAGCCTGAAATAAGCGATGAAGCATATGACTCTTTGTTCGCGGAATTGGAAAAATTGGAACGAGAATTTCCGGAAATGATTATACCAGGCAGCCCGACACAAAGAGTGGGTGGCGAGCCGCTCAAAGGATTCAAGAAGGTGACCCATCGCAGCAAGCAATGGTCTTTTGATGATGTGTTTGATTTTGAAGAACTCAAGGCTTGGGAGGAGAAGATAAAAAGACTCATCGAAAAATCAGAGGGAGATAAGGTAAATAAGGGGGAGTGGGGAGATGAAAAAAAGAAAAGAGATGAACAGAGATTGGAATATTGCTGCGAACTCAAGATTGACGGACTGAAGATGATTTTGACTTATGAAAATGGCGAGCTGGTGCAAGGAGCCACCAGGGGTGATGGAAGCATTGGTGAAGATGTAACACATAATGTTCGTACGATCCAAAGTGTCCCTTTAGTTCTCAATGAGAAAGCGGATGTGATTGCAGTTGGGGAGTGCTGGTTGGGAAAAAGTGAGTTGGCCCGCATAAATGAGGAGCGCCAGAAAAAAGGAGAAGCGCTCTTTGCCAATTCTCGCAATGCGGCGGCAGGTTCGATTCGGCAACTTGATCCAAAAATAGCAGCAAGTCGGAGATTGGACTCGTTTGTTTACGACCTGGAAGATTTTGTTGGAGATGAGGGGGATAAGGGAAATAGGGGGGATGCATCGGGGGGTAAAATGCCGAAGACACAGACTGAGGAGTTGGAATTATTGAAGAAGCTGGGGTTCAAGGTGAACAAGGAGTATCGACTTTGTAAATCTATTCAAGAGGTGCAGGAATATTATGAATATTGGACCAAGAATCGTGATAAGGAAGAATATGAGTTGGACGGTATTGTCATTAAGGTAAATGACTGCAAATTACAAGAACTTTTGGGTTACACAGGCAAGGCACCGCGTTGGGGCGTGGCATACAAATTTCCGGCTCAGCAAGTGACAACGGTTGTGGAAGACATCACTGTGCAAGTGGGAAGAACCGGGGCGCTTACGCCGGTGGCCCACCTTCGCCCGGTGCGAGTTGCTGGCTCTGTGGTGAGTCGTGCAACGCTGCACAACGAAGATGAAATAAACCGTTTGGATGTGCGTATCGGTGACACTGTGGTGATTCGCAAGGCCGGGGACATTATTCCGGAAGTTTTGGATGTGGTGAAAAATATGCGTACAGGGAAAGAAAAAAAATTCAAGATGCCAGACAAATGTCCGATATGTGGCGGAGATGTGAGGAGAGAGTCAATAGGAGGTAAAGAGGGTAGAGAAGGTAAAGGTTCTGAAAGTGCAGCTCATTATTGTTTAAACCCAAAATGTTTTGCCGTAGAACTGCAAAAAATCATCCACTTTGTTAGTCGTAAGGGGTTTGATATTCCAGGCCTGGGAGAAAAAATTGTGGAACAATTGATGAATGAAGGATTGGTGTCTAATTTTGCGGATATTTTTGAACTTAACAAAGGTGACTTGCAGCCATTGGAAAGATTTGCGGAAAAATCAGCGGATAATTTGGTTGAAGCAATTGAAAAGAGTAAGAAAATAAAATTAGAAAAATTTTTGTTTGCTTTGGGAATTCGTTATGTCGGGGAGGAAACGGCAGTGTTGATCGGGAAAAACATGGTTGGGGTGACTGGGGAAATTGGGGGGATTGGGGAAATCATTAGGGAGTTTGGAAAAATTTCCAAGGAGCGATGGTTGGCAGTCAAGGGGATTGGCGAAAAATCGGCGGAAAGTTTGGTGGAATGGTTTTCGGATGAAACCAATTTGGAATTGCTTGATAGAATGAAGGAACGAGGAATTGAGGTTTTGATAGGGGGTAAAGGGAGCAAAGGAGAGGCAGGAAATAAACTCAAAGGGTTGACATTTGTTTTGACCGGGGAGCTAGCTGGCTTTACAAGGGACGAGGCAAAGGATATGATAAGAAAAAGCGGGGGCGATGTGTCTTCGTCGGTCAGTAAAAAGACTGACTATGTCGTTGCTGGTGAGAATCCAGGTTCAAAGTTAAAAAAAGCAGAGGAATTGGGGGTTAAGGTTATTGGGGAGGAGGAATTTAGGGTGTTGCTGGAAAAATGATTAGCAACATTTGATTGCTAAACAAATTCGCCTAATTATCAATTTATCATATTTTGAATTCAAAATTCACCTAATTGCCTAATTCACCTAATAAAATTCCAAATAATCAAATAGGGCATGCTTTAGACATTTGTGAATTTGACATTTTATTAGATGAATTAGGTGAATTATAAATTTGGTGAATTACTGAAAGTAAGTTTGAAATTTTTTAGCTTATGTTAACACGTGATGAAATCGTAAATATTGCTGCGCTTGCCCGTATAGGCTTGCATGAGGCGGATGTCGAATCATATCAGAAAGATCTTTCGGCGATTTTGGATTATTTCAAACAGTTGGAAGAATTGGATACGGATGATGTTGAGTCGATAGGGCACATTACGGGCATGACCGACCGTATGCGCCACGACGAAGCTGAAGATTTTGGTTCAATCGGCAAGGATGCGATTCTCGAGAACGCACCAGAGACGAAAGACGGCTACATTAAGGTTAAGAGTGTGTTGTAAAATATCACTACGAAATTACAAAAAATTACAAAAATACAAAATTTCGCGTTCAACTTTTCGTATTTTTGTAAAAATTTGTATGTTTGTAGCCCATGCGAAATGATTAAAGAACTTCATAACAAACTTATAAACAAAGAAATAACATCCGTAAAACTTACGGAGCAATATTTTGATGCGATTGAAAAAAAGGATGGTGAGATTGGAGCATATTTAACATTGACCAGAGACCTTGCAATGCAGCAAGCCGTCTTTGTTGACGAAAAAATCGCACGTGGAGAAAAAATAGGATTATTGGAAGGAATTCCTGGGGCAATCAAAGACATGATTTGCATAGAGGGGGTGAGAACTACGGCTGGATCGAAAATACTTGATAATTATATCGCTCCTTATGATGCGACAGTAATCAGAAAACTGAAGGAGCGAGGAGCTGTCATTTTAGGTAAAGTTAATCAAGACGAGTTTGCCATGGGTTCTTCCACTGAAAGTAGTGCCTATAAAGTTACTAAAAATCCGGTCGATACGGAACGTGTACCAGGAGGATCTTCGGGCGGAAGTGCGGCAGCAGTAGCTGCTGGTGAAGCAGTGTGGGCACTCGGTACCGACACAGGAGGGTCGATACGTCAGCCTGCGTCTTTTTGTGGTTTAGTAGGTTTGAAACCAACATATGGAAGAGTTTCTCGCTATGGTGCTATCGCTATGGGCTCGAGCCTTGATCAGATAGGTCCACTGACAAAAACAGCCGAGGATGCTGCTATTGTTTTGAGTGCTATCGCAGGAGAAGACAAAAAAGATGCAACTTCCGCACAAAGTTCCGAAAAAAGTTATGAAGAATATTTAACCGGAGAAATCAAAGGAAAAAAAATTGGCATCCCGCAGGAATATATGGAGGGGTTGGATGAAAATATAAAAAAAGTATTCGAGCAATCGGTTGAAAAGTTTAAGTCATTGGGAGCTACGGTTGAAATTATAAGCTTGTCAAACGTGAAATATTCCTTGCCTGTGTATTACATTATCATGACGAGCGAAGTTAGTTCCAATTTGGCAAAATTTGATGGAATAAAGTATGGCATGCGAGTCAATGATCAGGTTGATTCCGATGTTCCGGAAAGCGGTATTCCTCGCAGTCTTTTGGAAACATATTTGGATACAAGAAAAATTGGGCTTGGTGATGAGGTTAAGCGCCGTATCATGCTCGGAACATATGCGCTCAGCGCCGGATATTATGATGCTTATTATCTTAAGGCGCAGAAGGTTCGCGCGCTTATCCGAAAAGATTTTGAAGAAGCATTTAAAAAAGTTGACTTCATTTATTCCCCGACTGCTCCAGAAGTCGCATTTAAGTTTGGCGAAAAAACAAACGATCCTCTCAAGATGTATTTGTCCGATATTTATACAATCACTGCTAATCTTGCCGGTGTGCCAGCCATATCTTTCCCGATCGGCACAGTCCCAACGGATGGCAATCCGCCAGCTGGCGGATTGCCAATCGGAGGGCAGTTGATGGGCAAGTGGTTTGATGAAGAAGGGCTTTTGAATGCTGTGCACGCGTACGAAATTAGTTAGTCTCTACGAATTACGAACAATACGAAAGTACAAACGTGTGAGATTTTAGGCTTCGTGCATTTGCAAAAATTCGTATTTCGTAGAATTTAAATTCGTAGTTCGTAACATATGGATTTTTCTAGCGCAAATCAACCAGGTGCGGAATCGATATTTTTTTCAGTATTAAACGGCTGGGAATGGTTTTCTCATTCCTGGATTTTGATTGTCATTAAAATATTTTTAATGGCATATACAATCATCGTGTTTATAAATCTGGTGATGCTTTTGATGATGCGCGGAGTGACAGCAAATTATCGCGTGACTATGAGAGGATCGGATATCCCACTTGCTTCCAAAAGTAAAATGCAAAAACGTTGGGACAAAGTCATTGCTAGGCTTGGAGATGGAAATGAATCCCAATATAAAGTTGCAATAATTGAAGCGGACGCTATCGCTGATGAGATTTTGGCGGGAATCGGGTACAAAGGTGCCAATATGGGCGAACGTTTGGCTACAATCAGGCCGGATCAACTTGATTATATGACTGATGATTTGCAACGGGTACACGAAGTTCGTAACCGTATCGTGCATGACGAAACGTTCAAAGTGGATCGTGATCTGGCTGAATCTACCATTAAGACTTTCGAAACTTTCTTGAGGTATCTGGAATTCTTATAAACGTACAGAAAAATACTGGAATTTACGGAAAAATACGGAAATTTATAGAGCTGTTGATATTGACAGTCATGGAAGTTGGTGTATAATGGGAAATGCTTGAAAAAAAGCGTTATTTTTATATAGCGGGGTGGAGCAGTCTGGCAGCTCGCGTGGCTCATAACCACGAGGTCGGCGGTTCGAATCCGCCCCCCGCAACAAAGTTAAAAATTACCCCTTCGCATTTTTGAGCCAGGGTAGCTCAGTTGGTTAGAGCACAGGACTCATAAGCCTGGGGTCGAGAGTTCGAATCTCTCCCCTGGTACAAAGGTGTGAGGGGTTAATGATGGGGGCGTAGCTCAGCTGGTTAGAGCGACTGCCTGTCACGCAGTAGGTCGCGGGTTCGAGTCCCGTCGCTCCCGCCAATTAGACGATTTAGCTAAAAGAGCTGTTTTAAATAACGGCTTTTTGGCTTTAAATAGGACTTTTTGGTCTATTAAAAGGCTGTTCGAGCCGAACATAAAAGCAAAAACTCCTTTTCTGTTGCCAGGATTGTTCTGATTCCACTTTTTTTCGCAATTTACAGCCAAATCAAAGAATTGCTCGCATTGTTCGAGCCAATTTTCCATATTCTGCTCAATATCAGAAAGTTTTTCGTTTATGGTCTTTTTTTCGGACAGCAATACGCTCTTCTGGTCTATATACTCTTCGTCTGAAATAAGCTCGCCGTTCATATTGCTGGGCGAAATTTTAAGCTTGAGGAGGTTTCCAAGTTGTTGCTCAATGTGTGTGAGCTGGTTTCTTTGTTGAAGCAAGATAGCTTTCCTTTTCCTGTCCTCATTGGCATTATTGGTGTTTAGAACTTCCAAAGCCCATTGTGCAAATTCCTGGGGGATAATGTATTCGAGCATATTGTTGTGGAGTTGTTTTTCAAGCTCATCTTCTCGAAGGTATTTTTGGGAACAGATGCCTCGTTTCTTCGTGCATCGGTAATAAATGAAGCCCTTTTTGGTTTCGGCGGTTATCATTGACCCACATTCACCGCATCGCATAAGTCCCGTGTATTCGAAATTATGGACTTGCCCTCGTGGTCTGGATTTATTGTTGAGTATAGATTGAACTTCTGAAAAAAGTTTCTTATCAATAATCGGAATATGCCTGCTTTCTTCTGGGAGTTGTTCTGGCTCGTGAATTTCGCCTTTCCAAGGTATAGCCCCGTAATAAATAGGATTTGTTAACATTCTGACCAGAGTCGATTTCGTGAGTTGATTGTCGTTTCTAACCCCCTTGATTCCCAATTCCAGTGATTTATATCGCAAGTTGTCCAGCGAATGTTTTTCACTGGCGTAAAGTTGAAATAGTTCTTTGATTATCGGAGCTAAAATCGGGTCTTGCTCGATTCTTTTTGGTTTCCTTTTTTCCGTCTTGATGCAATTTTCTATTAGCTCTTGTTTTTTATTATCAAAACGCTTTCCAGCTATTCTTCCGAACTCGTCTAAATTCAAATATCCGATGGGTGCGGAAACTGGGTATTCGCCTTTGAGAATTTTGCTTTGAATGTCTCGTTTCACGAATTGGCTGGTGTCGTCCGAAGATTTTTTCGCCATAGCGAAATGAATTTGCATTATAAATTTGTCATCTCCAATACTGGCACAATACGCCTTTTCGGGTGTCTTGATTTCTTTGATAAGCCCCTCGTCCATCATATAAATTACCCTGCCACCATCAAAGCTGTTTCTGGCAATACGGGTAAGGTGATAAACCAGGATAGCGTTAGCTTTGCCTTTCTCGATTTCCGCAAGCATCTTGTTGAATTGGGGACGACCTATTTTATAAGCAGATGCGGACTCCTCAAAAGTAGCCACGATTTTCAGATTGTGTTTTTCCGCAAAACTTTTCAATTCTCGTCTTTGGGCTTTTAAGCTCAAAGTCTGTGCATCGTCCCTATCGCTACTTTTACGGATGTAGGCAAAGTATTTAATTTTCTCGTCCGATATTCTTTTGCTCATAATAACTGCTTAGTAGTTCTAGTTTCAGTTTAGCAATTTAGTTTATTTCTCTTACATTTAGAGGGAAATAAGACTATAGATTATATCTAGTAATAAACTATAGGGAATGTAAGCGAACGAATCAGAAAATTTCATCAATGTTTATTTCATCATTTGGGCTTTCTCCCACTATTGGAATTTCTGCATATTCATATTTTGCCAAGATTTCTCTTTTCAATTTTTCCTCGAATGATTTTTCAGATAAAACATATTTAAACCCTCGTTTGCCTGGCTCTTCAACATTTAGCCCGCCATTTTCAAACTTGCTCTTCCATACAGTGAAGCCAGTGATTGAAAGGTAGTCGCCCGTATCATTTCTTAAAATAACGGTTACATAGGCTAGAAGATTCGGGTGCTTGGCTTTGTCGGCAACCTTTTTAATTCTGACTTCCAGTTCGGTGAAGTTTATTTTCATTTTTTTGGCTTTAATTTATTAAGTTCTTCCCATCTCTTTTTTGACGACTCGTTTAGGCGGTCTAAGTTCTCGCTAGGCGTAAAATTTAGGACAGCATCTGGAGCAACAGTGCCTCCTGATACAAATTCCTTACCGCCAATTTTTACCTGCCTAGGTCTTCGCATATAACGGCATTCATCTCGTGTAGCCCCAACCCGCAGTGAAAGCTCTAAATCAAGCGGGCAAAGATTTTGCGAGCATCTTTCAAAATGCGAGCATCTTTTTAGATTTTCAATTATTTTTTCCTGACTAATGTTTTCCATTTTTTTGATTTTTAATAATTAGTTTTCCTTGTTGCTGTCAGTGGGTTTCAAGAGAAACTCAAAGAAACAGGCAAGATTCATTCCTTGTTCATAGGCTTCGTCTTCGCTAATTTCCACACCGAAAAGCTTTTTGTGCAGAAGTCTGTAGCTATTCACTTGTTCGGCGGTCAATTGCATAGAATTTTAGAAAATTAAAAAAGTAGACTATATCTAGCCTACTTTAAGTGAAAATATTTTACCTTTTAATCTTGCTACTTCTTAATTATTCAATAGTATTTCTTAATACTTCTTAATGTTTCTTACTCACCAATGCTTTTTAGCTTTGAAATATTATTAGTAAGTTTATTTGAATCTATCCCAAATTCTTCCATTCTATTTTTTGGAATGAAATTTCTAAATTTTACAGCATTTTTAGAAACTTCAAAAAATAATTTTCGTAATTCATTTCTGAATCCAAGGTCATTTAATATGTGATGAAAATCTTTTCCTATGGTTGCGTTCTCATTTCTCTCAATCTCTTCCCTTAAAATCAACTTATTAGGATTGTGGAAGACATAATTAAAAAAATGGTCATTTTCTGATTCGACATTCGGTTTTGAAAGTCTGTATTTATCATTTAATGCGATTACTCTGGTTGCCAGTATGCTCACATAGTAGCAGTCTTTTTTGTTAATACGCCTCTCAAATTTTATGCCATATTCTTCACATAGTTCATCAAATTTTGGACTTACAATTTCAATGTCATACCAGTTCGTTTCCTCTTTTTTGGTTTTTTTTCCACTTCTTGATTCTTTTCTGCTTAAAATTTTTATGGCTTCAAAAACCTCCAATATTTTTTCAACAATATCTCTTTGTGTTTCTGGTGGGGGGTCGCTTTCTTGGGTGTCGACTTTATACCAAGTCTTGCTACTTATTTTGGGATAATTCTTAAAATTATTTACAATTTTTTCAATAACCCATTTTCTTCGTTGGTCTGGTGTTAAATCCATAGTTTTATTGTTATTTCTGTATCTTTAATTTACCCCAAATTACGTTCAGAAGCAATCTTGGAAGTCCTTGTTTTTGCTGATTATCTATAGTAAGCTATAAGTGTTCAACCATAACTAAATTTCCTAAGGGAGATTGTGTCTTTACGCCCGATTGTGGGTAGTAAGGGGCAGTCCGAGTTCCGTAATCGGGATTCCCTTGGGATGAACGTTATGGTTGAACAGCTCGGCTGTCCTTTTTTGTTTGGTTAAAAAATAATTTTAAAAATATGGGTTCATTATTTTTTGCTATTATTCTGCTGACTTTCGCCTTTTTTAAATCGAAAAACACGCTAGATAAAAAAACACGCCTAGTGTTTATTTGGTTGATTTGCATTCTAACCATTCCCATTATTTACACATATGCCTATAAGCCATACTTTACTTCTGATGGGAAAGAGACGAGATTATGGAATGAGCAAAAGAAAAAAACAATGGAAGCAATGGGAATTGCCTGCTACTTAAAAAAGGATAATCCTGTCTACATTAGGCTAAAGGTGGAATGCGAAAATTGGAAAAGAGGAGATGATATTTATGCTGGCGTTGGATTTGATTATTTTCCAGATAATATCCCAAGTGAACCACCGCCAGAGCCACGACCATTTGGAAATTAACTAAAATAATTTTAATAAAAAAAATGAAAACCTGTAAATTTTGCGGAGAACAAATTCAATCAGAAGCCACGAAATGTCGTTTTTGTGGAGAATGGCAGAAGGAAGAAAAGGAATCACTTGAAAAGAAAAATTCCACAGCAATAGAATATTTTTCAGTATCTCTAATAAAGTTAGCCATAATGTCTATTATTTCACTCGGACTTTACGATTTTTATTGGTTTTACAAAAATTGGCAGAAAATATTTGCTCAAGAAAAAAAAGAAAAAGCATTTTTTAGTATGTCTGCTGGAATAAGAGCCTTGCCGATTTTTAACCTTTTTTATTGCTATAGCCTGTTTGGTAGGATTATCAAATCAGCGAAAGAATTAGGATATAAAACCAACTTCTCAATATTGGGGCTATATCTTTTTTACATTTTTGCTATTCTTTTCAATCGAGCTGATAATCTGGTTTTTCTTATTACATTTTTAAGAATTTTTCCATTGTTAGCAATTCAACAAGCAATAAACTTTAACAATCAAAAAATAAATCCAGACTCTAAAATAAATAGCAGGCTTTTTGTGGCTGAAATAATAATTGCCCTGCTTGGAATTTCATTTTTAGCACTCAGGGTTTACGGCAATATTTGATTTCAACTAATATTTTTTACCTTTAGATAAAAGCACGCTATAATAAAAACGACTTCAAAGAAACCGAAACAAGTATCCGAAAGGATGCGGGTATAACTGAACCAAAAGCCATTTAGAGGGCAATTAGTTCTTTCTTGTAAAAAGTCCCTCGACTAAACGAGGACGGCTGGAAAGCCGAACCTCACCGCACTGACCCAAAAAGACGTTGAAAAGAATAACCCTGCCATAGGAAGGGGAAAACTCAACCTCGGAGTATAACGCACAGTGCCAATATTCCATCGACCAAGTTAAAGGCTAACCTTGTTTCGCAGAATAAATCTGTTTCCTTATGCAAGCACACGCAAGTATAGGGTTATAGTTTGTATTCTCATAAATGGTTCTTTGACCAAGTGGTATCCCCAAAGAAAATCCAATAAAAAAAACGGCTCAAAAGTCGCAATTGATATTTTTGGCTAGTGCTTATTTGAATTTCCACCGCTCATAGCTTTAAAAAAATTATGTCGAATCATATTTATATTTCAAAAATAGACGCCGCTAAAAGACAGCTCGAAATCGCAATAAGATTGTTTTTTAGATATGGAGATGTGGTGGCTATTCATACCTTAGCAGGGGCATCGCACAATATTCTGAATGACCTTGCCAAAAAACAGAATAAAGAATCAGCCATAAATGATTGGATAAAAAATAATATAAAAAAGGAGAGGCAAAAGGAGATTTATGGTGTTTTTCATAATGCCAAAAATTTCTTCAAACACGCAAACAGGGAAGACCAGGATAAAACTATAAAATTTGACGCTGTTCTTTCGGAGTATTTAATTTATGATTGTTGCGAATTATATCAAAGTATAACTCAGGAAAACTTACCACTGATTAAGTTGTTTAAAATATGGTTTTATTGTAAGAATTCAGATTTGATTTTAGATAAAAAAATGAAAGAAATATTTGAATCTATGAATTCTACTGCTTTCTATGAAAATAGAGAAGCATATCTAAATGCTTTACCCCTATTTGAGAAAGATTTAATGTAATTTTAAGAAGCATTTCTGGCTATGTCCCATATTTTAGACCCCCTCCCCCCATCGAGGGGTTTTGTATTTCCGAATGTTTTTAAAATTAGTCTTTGTTGAGGGGAGCAAAGTTCAAGTTGTTCTCTGTCTCAAAGAAAATCCTAATGTCGTTCACAATGCCCCGCAATAATGCAGCATTTCAGATGCTGTTTTTTGCTTGCCAGAAGCTTTGTTTTGCGTTAAAATGACAAAAGAAGGATAAATAACAAAAACGAATAATACAACCAATCATGACCCTCAAAACGTACCTGTGGGCGATCAGGATAGGGACGCTTTTGTCTGTCGGCGCATTCGCCACAGTACTGTTTTTTGTCGATCCAGAAGTCTCTGGTTTGGCAGGGCAGGCACTGTTTTATGGCAGTCTGATGCTGGCGCTAAGTGGCATATTCATTCTTTTTCTCACTTGGTCACGTTTGAAATTAGATCATGATCGGGAAAACATGGCGGTAGTTTTGGGTACCGGTTTCCGGCAAGGAATTTTGCTTGCTATTTTGGCAGCGATAATTTTGTTATTGCAGAGTTATCGAGTGTTGACTTGGTGGGATGGACTGCTGGTTGTGGCGGGGGTGCTATTGGTTGAACTTTATTTCCTAACAAGAAGATAAAAAAAGTGCGTTTTGTAAAGTTATTATTTTATGAATTTCAAATTCGCCTAATTGCCTAATTCACCAAATAAAATTAAAAATAGCCAAATAGCAAAAATTTTGAATTGGATATTTTATTAGGTGAATTAGGTGAATTGGAAATTGGAAATTTTTATACTTTTATGTCCAAGGATATTGCAAAGAAAAGTGAATATGGCGCTAAATCTATTCAAGTGCTCGAAGGGTTGGATCCGGTAAGAAAGCGTCCGGGAATGTATATTGGTGGCACGTCTACTGAAGGACTTCATCACCTTATTTGGGAAATCGTAAATAATTCGATCGACGAAGCGATGGCTGGAAGGTGTGATACGGTTTCCATCAAGCTTTTGCCTGATAATGTTGTTTCTGTTGAAGATAACGGCGCAGGTATTCCGGTGGAGATTCACCCGCAAACCAAAAAATCAACCTTGGAAACAGTGCTTACGGTTTTGCATGCGGGAGGAAAATTTGGTGGCGATGGTTACAAAATTTCCGGAGGATTGCATGGCGTGGGCGTTTCAGTGGTTAATGCGCTTTCCGAATGGACACGTGTGGAAGTGCGCCGCGAGGGAAAACTCTGGATGCAGGAATATAAGCGCGGTAAACCGGTGGCGCAAGTTAAAGCAATTGGTAAAGCTGATGACACAGGCACAACGGTGATTTTCAAAGCGGACAGTGAGATATTTCCAGAAATAAAATACAGCTGGACTAAAATCTTGGATTATGTGCGTCAGCAAGCTTTTCTAACCAAAGGCGTAAAAATTATCATAGAAGATCAACGAGAAGTAACGAGCAAAGAGGATGAATATAAAATTCGTCGTCACGGTTTTTATTTCGACGGAGGCATTGTTTCTTTCGTGAAATTTCTCAATCGCGGCAAGAATGTGAAAAACAGTGTGCCGTTTCACTTTGAAAAAAACGTCGATGATGTTCAAGTGGAGCTTTCATTGCAGTATACGGACGGTTTCAAAGAACATCTGTTTTCTTTTGCCAACAATATCTATACTCCCGAGGGCGGGATGCATGTGACTGGATTCAAGATGTCACTGACACGCGTGCTCAATGATTATGCTAAGAAGAACAATCTGATTAAGGAAAAAGAAGGTGCAATGACCAGTGATGATTTGAAAGAAGGACTTACTGCGGTGGTAAGTGTAAAATTGCGCAACCCGCAATTTGAAGGGCAGACTAAGTCCAAACTTGGAAATGCGGAAGTGCGAGGCATCGTCTCCTCAGTGACTTCGGAAGGAATAAATGAATATTTGGAAAAAAATCCGCAAGATGCCAAGGGCATGATTGAAAAATGTTTACTTACTGTGCGAGCTCGTATTGCAGCACGTGCAGCTAAAGACGCGGTGCTTCGAAAAGGCGCACTGGATGGAATGACGCTACCTGGAAAATTGGCGGATTGTTCTTCGCGCGACGCACATTCCTCGGAACTCTATATCGTAGAGGGAGACTCTGCTGGCGGCAGTGCCAAACAAGGACGCGACAGGCAATTTCAAGCGATTTTACCGTTGCGTGGAAAATTGGTAAACGTGGAAAAAACAAGTTTGGACAAAGTTGTGAAATCAGACACCTTAAAGCCGATTATTATCGCGCTAGGTACCGGAATCGGTGAAACTTTTGATATCAACAGACTGCGCTACGGCAAAATCATCATTATGGCCGATGCCGATGTGGATGGTTCACATATTCGCACCTTGCTCCTGACTTTCTTTTATCGCTATTTTGAAGAGCTGATAACCGGAGGACATGTGTATATTGCGCAGCCGCCGCTCTATCGTATTCAGAAAGGCAAGGATGTCCGCTGGGTATACAACGATGATCAGAAAGATGTTATCGTGGAAGAATTCAGACAGAAGGTCAAAGAGACAATGGGTGATAAGGGAAAGAAGGGAAATAAGGGGATGGAAAATAAGGATCAGGGAAATGTACAAGGAGAAGAACTAACTCAAGGAGAGATTGAAGCGGCGGGTGGAGAGGTGGAAAAGATTGCCGGAGTGACCATCCAGCGTTATAAAGGTCTTGGAGAAATGAATCCTGAACAGCTCTGGGAAACGACTATGAATCCGGAAAATCGTTTGATGTTTCAGGTAAAAATAGAAGACGCTGAAGAAGCAGATCGTATCTTCGATATTCTCATGGGCAGTGATGTGGAGCCGCGACGTCGTTTCATCCAAACTCATGCCAAGAGTGTGAAGAATCTGGACGTGTAAAAAAAGATGATTTACAATCAAAACTTATAAAAAATCCGGCTGAAAGAGCCGGATTTTTTTGTAGAAAAATATAAAATTTCTTGCCAAAATCATTGCGGTGTATTTGTTTAGAAAAACGCTAAGGAAAGCAAAAACAGGGCGCTTGTTAAACTTTGCGAATAATGTGAGGAGATAGTATAATTTATACTATGGGACAGTTCTAATTGTCTGTCTTAGTTTATGATAATTTTTCTCTCTCAAAACAAGGTGTTCAGCGCCGGAATGAAAAAAATAAAACAAAAATCGACGAGAAAAATTGCAGGTGAAGTAATTTCTTATGCCTCTCTGAAGAAGGGCGGTTTTCACCGTGGTTCAATGGATGGCTTTAGACGCATTGAGCAAAGAAATAATATTGCAAGAAGACAAAAACCAACATTTTGTGTTTCGCACATCTTCATCAACATTTTGTCGCTAGTTGCATTTACATCAAATAAGGCAAGGAAAGTTTTTGAAAATTTCCGCAGCTTGCCGGATAAACTTATTTTGAAAAAAAGAAAAAGAAAATTAAAGCTAAGCAAGAGCCGATTTTCTATTTCAAGAAACTCTCTTTCGACACGCATGGTAAGAAACGATTCTTTGTTGAGAAAAATGGCCAGTGTGGTTTTGAAAGATGGTTATTTTAGTTTTGAAAATTTCATAAAAAAATTCCAGCAAGCATGTTTAATTGAAAAAAAGAAATTTATAAAAACTTTTTCTCAAAAAACTTTTGCCAAAAGAGCTGTTTCCTTTTTGGTTATATTTATTATAGTCATTACGGCTTTTTTGAATAATTATAGTTACACCAAGGGAGCCACTTATACTTGGCAGCAAACCAGCTGGTCCGGCGGAGCGACTGCCAATTATGCCGCGCATCCAGCTAACCAGACAAGTTGGAATGAGTATTTCGCAAAAGATGCGAATACGGATATTATCAATGGCGGCAATGATGTTTCGGTTGCGTGGACCGCCGAGTCTTCACTGCAAACATCAAGTACCGGCGAGGAAGACACCCATAACTCAGGCGGTTTCAACTCCGGAACAAATACCAATACTAAAGTTTTTGGTGCTGGTGCTACTGCTGGAGTCAAAATGAGTTTTGCCGGCGTTGCGGCATTGTCTGCCGGTCAAACCCATGTGTTGGCAATCAGGGCGGATGATTCTGTCTGGGCATGGGGAGCGAACGGTAATGGGCAACTTGGTGAAAGTACAATTACCAATCGCTATACACCGGTGCAAGTTTTGGGTGAAGGCGGCGCTGGATATCTCGAGGAGATCGAAGCGGTCAGCGCAGGAAGTTCTCATTCGCTTGCGCTAAGAGCTGACGGCACGGTTTTTGCTTGGGGAAATAATGATCATGGTCAACTCGGAGATAATACGGTTGCTCAAAAAAATTCTCCCATAAAAGTTGTGGATTCTGATGGTGCTGGCGATTTTACGGATGTTGTAGCCATAGCTGCGGGAGATAGATTTTCACTTGCTTTAAAATCAGATGGCACCGTTTGGGCTTGGGGTTTGAACACAAGCGGTCAATTGGGCGACGGAACAGTTGTTGACAAACATCTTCCCGTACAAGTCCTTGGAACTGGTGGCGCGGGAACACTTAGTGGTATCCAAAATATTTCGGCAGGAGGGTCTCACGCGATTGCTTTAAAATCCGACAGCACTGTTTGGACTTGGGGTTTGAACGCTAATGGACAGCTGGGTGATAATACTATAATCAGCAAGTCGACGCCTGTACAAGTATTAAATGAAGCCGGTGATGATTTTCTTGGCGGGGTAACGGCAATTGCCAGTGGTTCAAATCATTCACTTGGCGTTATGACTGACGGAACGGTGCGTGCTTGGGGATTGAATGATAGAGGCCAGCTCGGAGACAACACCATAATAGAAAAACATTTGCCAGTTCAGGTTTTGGATTCTTCCGGCTTGGCAAATCTTTCAAATATCATCAGTATCAATGGAGGATTTAAACATTCACTGGCGATAGATTCAAGTGGAAATGCTTGGGCCTGGGGTTATAACGGAACAGGACAATTGGCTGATAATACGCTCGTTGATCGTTATCTTCCCAGTCAAGTTATGGACAATCTGGGAACCGGAAATCTTGCCAATGTTAAATTTATAACAGGAGGTCATGATAATTCATATGCTTTTCAAAATGACGGAACATTATGGACTTGGGGCGATAATGTCAGCGGACAGCTTGGAAATAACACTACTACGGGATCAAGATTACCTCTGCAAACATGGGGTCCAGCCAGCGGATTTCTCTCTAATGTTTCCAAAATAGCTTCCGGATATTCACACACACTTGCTTTGAAGAATGATGGAACAGTTTGGGCGTGGGGCTGGAATGGAAACGGTCAACTGGGTGATAACACGACAACCAATAGGTTAACCCCGATCCAGGTTCTGGGTTCGGGTGGAAGTGGCAATCTTACTGATGTGGTTGCGATTGCTGCGGGATATTCTCATTCATTTGCCTTAAAATCAGATGGCACCGTTTGGGCTTGGGGTTGGAACGGCTATGGTCAACTTGGCGATAATTCAACAATGAACAGATACACCCCGACGCAGGTTACAGATTCAGACGGCATAGGCTATCTTACTGATGTGGAATCTATTGCTTGTGGAAACACCTTCACGCTTGTGGTGAAAACCGATGGCACAGTTTGGACTTGGGGAAACAATTCAAACGGTCAGCTCGGGGATAATACAACCAATATGAAAATGATTCCAGTACAAGTGGTCGGTCCAGGCGGACTGGGTTATTTGTCTGGAGTATCCAAGGTTGCGGGAGGAGAAAAACATTCTCTGGCGCTTAAAGACGATGGTACTGTTTGGTCTTGGGGATATAACAGTAACGGTCAACTGGGAAATAATACCACTCAAAATGAATCTGCCCCGATTCAAGTATTCGATTCTACGGGTAGCGGATATTTGCAAAACATATCATCAATTTCTGCGGGCTATTTGCACTCGGTTGCACTTATGAACAATGGAACTGTTTGGGCTTGGGGCTGGAATGGCAATGGACAAATTGGTAATGGAACTATTGTTGATGCTCATATGCCAAGTCAGGTTGTTGGAGCGGGAGGCAGTGGCACTCTCAACGACGTTTCTTCTGTTGCTTGCGGCAATGCGCATACGGTTGCAATGAAGACTGACAACACCGTGTGGGCTTGGGGTTGGAACGGCTACGGACAATTAGGTGATAACTCTTCAATAAATAAAAACTATCCGGTTCAAGCCCTTGATTCTGCGGGAACGGGTAATTTGTCCAGCATAGGCGCAATTACTGCCGGATATGGTTCCACTGCCAGTTTGTCAACCGATGGAAATTCTGTTTGGAATTGGGGCATGAACAACTACGGACAGCTTGGCACGAATAATTATTATGATAAATCATTACCTTTAAAAGTATGGGGTGCAGCTTCAGGAACCTTGGTGCTTGGCGTAACTCATTACAATACGGCGGGATCATTTTCTTCGGTAGTTGTGGATACCGGGAGTATCAAAACTTATACTACTATGGCTTATTTGTACGATGCGCCAGCAGGAAGTACGGTTACCCTGGATGTACGTGCAGGTGATAATGGCACACCCGATGGCACTTGGACTTCTTGGATAGTCGATGTTTCTCAAGGAGGAGATATATCCAGCTTGGGGCAGCATCGCTATTATCAATATAGGGTTAATTTTACGACTACTGACGATACGGCAACACCAAGATTCCAGCAAGCCACAATTTCTTACGAATATTACCCTTCGCCCATGACGCTTACTTCCACGATGTATAACACATCTGATGGTGCTAACATACTTTCGAAGATAAGATGGAATGAAACTGTTCCGTCTGGAACTGATGTGAGATTTCAAGTACGTACGGCGGTGCATGACGGAAGTATTCCTGGTACCTGGACTTCTTGGATGGGTCCGGATGGAACAGGTGCGAGCTATTTTACTGATAAAAATGGCGGAGAATCAATGCCAAGTGTCCTGAGGGATGGCTTGGATGATCAATGGATTCAATACAGAGCATTCCTTGTTTCTGATGGCTTAAGCGCTCCAAATCTATCCGATGTGACCATGCAGTATGTGGTTAATGCGCCACCGGAATTGCGTAACGTTTCAGCATCACAAGGAAGTAATGGAATCGTTACTGTAAATTACGAAACTCGCGATACCGACACTCTTTCCGGCGCTACTCCAGGCAATGTTGAAATATCCCTGCAATATTGCAGCGCCAATTGCAGCGCAGCTGGAAGCGAGACATGGGTTGATGCCGCTACGGTTGGTGGAAATGTGGGCGCCGGGATAGCGGTTCAGGAAGTTAATTGGAGCACTTATCAGCTTACATGGAATCCAAAAATTGATTATCCACAGCAATTCAATGGTTCTAATTTTAAGGTCAGAGTAAAAGCCAATGACTCTGAGGGTGCAAATAATTTGGGATACAACTCCTCGAATGTTTTTATCATTGATACCAAGAATCCGACAAATGTCGCCTTTTCCATAGATCATACTCAAAATCTTTTGTCTTTAGATACTCCGATCGATGATTCTTCTTATCAAATGATGGTTTCCAACTTTGCTGATTTTAACGATACCTCATACCAAGCATTTCAGTCTTCGTATGTATATGGCAATCTTACCGATGATCCCGCCACGGTATATTTGAGAATAGGCGATGCCTATGGAAATTATACCGATATCTCCGTAACTACGCCGGCAAAACCTCTGAATACTATATATTATGACGCTTCGGATGTTGACAATGATAAATATCGCGAGCTTATTGTTTGGGATGTTATTGATGGAGGGCAATCCGGAGCCGGATTCGCCAAATATAATATTTGGCGAAGCAGTGATGGAATCAATTATGGCTCAACTCCTGTGGCAACCAATGAAGACAGATTGACTAATTATTATCTGGATGCTGATCTTGTTGCTGAAACCAGATATTATTACAAAATTACAGCAGAAGATGTGAACGGCAGTATTTCGGCCTTTTCCAACATTACCAGTGATATACCAGATGGTAATGGTGAAGTTAGTTCTATTCCTCCTGTGATATCGAATATACAGATTTCGAACGTGACAACAACCACGGCTCAACTAAATTGGCAAACCGATGTTCTTGCTAATGCTACTGTCGGTTTTTCAACTGTTTCGGGGGATTTTACTTCCGAGATAGGAGTTACGACTATGGGTACGGAACACAGCGTTACACTTACCGGACTTACGCCTGGACAAACCTATTACTACCAAGTAAAATCAGCTGATCAATATGGTAATGTCGGAATTGATGATTCTCAGGCTCCTTTCATCACGGACCCCTTGGATTCTACGCCTCCGGCCATTTCTTCCTTGAATGCCATAACGACCGAAGACGCTGCTACCATAACTTGGGATACCGATGAATCTTCCAATTCTTTTGTGGAGTATTCATTAACTCAAGGTTTTCCTGCCGGATTGCTGTTGGGTACAAACGACATGGTTACCTCGCATTCAGTTACGCTGTCAGGACTTTCCTCAAGCGCCACTTATTATTATCGGGTACATTCGCGAGATGCAATGGGAAATGAAGCCGTCTCTGCAGAAAACAACTTCAGCACGTTGTCGGGAGGTGATGATAGTGTTGCACCTGTGATTTCCAATGTTGCAGCTGCTGTTTCCGGAGCGGATCAGCAAACAGTGTTGGTAACTTGGGACAGCGATGAAGCCGCTTCTTCATTTGTGGAATTCGGACCAACGGTTGCTTATGGTCGAGTGTATGGAAGCAGTGACCTTTCCACTTCTCATTCGATTGAGTTACCTCATGATCTTGGTGCTGATAACACATATCAATTCAGAGTATTTTCACAAGATAGTAGTGGCAATACAGGGTATTCAACCAATGATTCTTTCGCTACCGGGCATGATGATTCCGATCCGGTAATTTCCGCTATAACAGTGGAGGAACTTGCTTCTGATAGCGCGCTAATTTCATGGCATACGGACAAAGCAACCAGGAGCTTGGTTTTATATGGAACAGAAATGCCTCTTACAAACAATGTGAATATGACAAACTACGCCACGGATCATTTCGTGTTGCTTTCCGGTCTTAATGCTGATGATAGTTATTTATTTACAATTACTGCGACTGATGCATATGGCAATGCAGGCACATCGTCACCGGGAAATTTCACCACAGAAAAACCAACCGAACAACAACATGACCCGCTTGGTTCTATCGATAATGTCTCCACTCCTGTAATAACGGATACCAAAGCTGTTGTTTCTTTTGATACTGATCAGGAAGCGGAGTGTACAATCGAATTTGGAACTCAATCAGGAAATTACACCGAGGTTCCAGTTTCTGAAGCTACTTATGACAAGACGCATTCAATTCATCTTGCAGGACTCATTTTTGAAACGACTTATTATTACAAAGTAACTTGTCAGGATAATCTCAGTACCACGATTTCTTCCGATGAGTATTCTTTTGTTACTTCGCAGCAGCAGGCAGGATCAGGCGGAGGAAGCGGCACTGGAGATGATGATATTGCTCCCAAAATAAGTAGTATCAAGACGTCTGCTTCTACGGGTGACTCCGTAACCATTTCTTGGACCACTGACGAAGAGGCGAATAGCCTGGTAAAATATGGCGTTGATTCTAAGAATATGCGCATGGAAGGTGATAATTTGGTAAATACCAGTGTGGATAATTTTTCCACTTCTCACTCGGTAGTGATTTCCGGACTAGTACCTTATACTAAATACTATTATTCGGTTGTTTCATATGATGTTGCCGGCAACATAACCGAATCGGCGCAATCAACTTTTGCGACCAAATCTCCTTCATCACTATCTTCAATCAAGGCTGTTCCCACATCCATCAACGAAGCTACAATAACCTGGAGCACCAACCAAGCCACTACTTCAATAATCGAATATGGACTTTCTAATTCATATGGTGAAATAAAAGAAAGTGGCTCTTATGTTAAAAATCATGAGCTGGTAGTTTCCGGTTTGCAACCGGCGCAAACGTATCATTTTCGAGTAAAAGGTAAAGATCAGAAAGGAACTTTGTATTCTTCATCTGATTATACTTTCGAATCCAAAGCTCCTCCGCAAATTTCCAATATAGCTGTCGAGTCAGTTACGGAGAATGGTGCTGTGGTTAAGTTTTCCACCAATGTTCCCACAGATGCCCTTGTTTCCTATATTGATCAAGGCAATCCTGCCAATTCAGGAACGCAAGGTAAGCCTGATCTGGCCATTTCACACGAAGTGGAATTGGAAAATTTGGAATCGGGAGTAGCTTATAATTTGTCCGTAATCGCTCGCGATGAACAGAGCAATGAGGCAAAATCCCAAGTAGTAACTTTTTCTACAGGAAAAGATGATACGGCGCCGAAAATAGATAAAATAAAAACAGAGAATGCGCTTACTCAGAATGACAAAGTGCAGTCCATAATTTCTTGGACGACAAATGAACCAGCGACAACAGTTCTTTCATATAAGGAAAGGCGCAATGGGGAAGAAAAAGAAATAATGACAGAAGGGAATTCCTCCCAGACGCATATCGTTGTGGTTACTATTTTTAAGCCCGGAACAGTCTATTATTTCAAGGTGAAATCGAAAGATCAATCCGGAAACGAAAGTACTTCGGGTGAATTTGCTTTGCTTACTCCAAAGAAAAAAGAAAATATCGTCCAATTGATCATAAACAATTTTCAAGAGATATTCGGTTGGGCAAAGATAAAATAAGGGCATATGAATAGGGTGAATGGGTAATGTGCAAACAGGAAAGAATTTAAAATTAAGCGCATCGTTTAAATATGAAGATGAATAAAAAGAAAAAACCGAAAAAGACAAAGCCAAAAAAGACAAAACTGCATATCGCGGTAAAAATCCATTCAGCAATAACGTGCTTGGTTTTTGTGGCATATATATCAAGCGGTTTATTGTTGGGTCCCGAATTGCTTCTGGGAGATATGAAAAACAAATATGCCTTTGCTGCAGATGCCGTTTCTCTGAGTTTATGGATACCGGGACCGCCAGAAGTACCTGTGCTTAGCGGCTATGAACAATGTGACAAGGGAAATCTTGCTATTTGGCTGAATTGGACGGCTTCTCCGGATGCAAACAGCTATGATTTATATAGGAACGGGGAAATTTTAATTTCGGGTATTTCTACGAATTACTATACAGACACGAACATAGAACAGAATGCTTCCTATACTTATTATGTTGTTGCTTATGGTCCGTTGGGTAATGCGCAATCTAACGAGGCCGCTGTTTCCACGGGAATATGCGAGCCACCGCCACCCCCCCAGCCTCAATGTGCAATTATTTCTTTCGATGGGATTGATCTGACGCAAAGTGTCGGTCTTGTTAAAACTCAAAACAAAAATCCTTTAATAACAGGAACGACTAATTTGGCAAATGCTGTAATAGCTATATCCTTATATCCCGGACCGATAATAGCGGCGGATACTTTCGCCAATGTTAATGGTTATTGGTATTGGAACATTCCAGCAGACTTGCCGCTTGGTTCGTATGTTATTTATGTCACCGCGACCGATCATGATAATCAGATGCGCATGAGCACAACCTCATTGTCTTTTGAAATAGTTAAAGAAACAACATCTGATGAGGATGATCATGAACATGGAAATAAAAATTATACGCAGTTGGTTCGTCCGCAAGGAAAACTTGCTCCCGCCATGTCGATGGAGCGAAAGCAAGGAAGCGTTTCGGTAGCTGTTCTTAATAAAGAAAAATTGGTTTTTAGGGGACAGGAACTTTTTTTGGATGTTTTTCTGAAAAATATAGGGAAGTCAGGGTCGGAAAATGTAACCTGGCTTACTTATCGGATATTCGATTCCAAATCAAAACTTCTGCATGAGTTGAAAGAAGAAATAAAAATCACTTCAGATGAGCATGTGAAAAAAAATATCAAACTTCCGGTATTTATGGGTCCGGGAAGATATAAAATAAGTCTTTTTGCACAAATGAAAAATAATAATTTCGTTGCAGAAGATTTCTTTTTAATTCGAGACTATCCTTTCATTGGTGTTGGCGGCGGCATATTGCTTACCAATGAAACTCTTGTTGCCAATCTTGGCTGGATATTTATTATTTTATTGCTGATACTTTTGATTTTCTTGATTCTTTTGTTGATAGAGTACTGGCTTTACAGGCACGCACTTAGGAATGTTTTCGATATGGATTTGGAAAAAGAGGGATTTGTAACCAAAAGAAAGGAGGTGTTGAAATGAGCACAGAACAAATATTAATAATAATGGAATCAGTTATCTTCGCTTGCCTGCTTCTTTCGATTATTTATGCAATCGGGGTGATTTGGCGAGTGGAACAGGAATTGGATATTTCCTATAAGTTGTTTTTGATGGCTATAGTTTTTCTCGCAATTGCCGAAGCCATCTTTATATTTGGTGGTTTGCCGGAAGGCAGATTTGCCTTATATTTCACCGGATCAAAAGTTATTTTTAGCGTAGTTTTTCTTGCTGGAATGTATACTATGCGTGATTTAGTGAGAAAGATAGATGGCGAAAAAAAGAAAAAGTAACCTGTGGATAAGTCATGTTACTTTTATTTCTGATAAGTATGTTTTATAATAAAGATAGGGAAAATTGTTAGTGATTAAATTCAAGATAATTGCCATCATTTTAAGATAAAAATAAACATAACAAGATGAAAAACAGAAAGAAACAGTTGAGATTGATAGCTGTCGTGGCTGTTATCACCATCATTTTTGCTGCGGATATATTGATTTTTGATCGAGGCAGCAAGGGGGCGATTACTACAACCGATCAGGTAACGTTATCATTAACGGTAGCTCAGAACATTACATTGAATTGCGGAGCTGACGTAAACTTGGGAACTCTTACCCCTGGTACGCCAGTTACGGGAAGCTCAACATGTACTGTTACAACTAATTCGGAAGCTGGATATGATCTTGCGGTAAGACGTGATGATGCCGACACAACGATGGATAAAACCACAAGTGCTTCCGATAATATTACCGACAAGACTGTTTGGGATCCGACAGCAAGCGCTGGCGCTGGTAACGCTGCGGCATATTCCGGTACAGGACTTGGATTCGGAGTGCTAAGCTCCACAGGTTCAAAAAATACAACTTGGTGGGGAACTGGTGCTGCATGTACTGAGGCAGCTCAAAAGTATGCAGGTTTTCCCACTGCTTATACTTTGATTATGGATTATGACAGTTACAATTCTTCATCGACAAACACGGTTGTTTGCTATGAAGTAGATGTTCCAGGAACTCAAAGATCGGGAGCTTATGATGGTACCATTACTTATCAAGCTACGACAAAGCCTTAATATGCGATAAATAATTATTTTTAAAATACGCTGGATTAATTTAAACCCTGCCTCCTTTTAGATATAAACGTGGATATTTCTATTTGGCGCTGATTGATCATATGCGTTGTATAAACATGTTTATTTTCGAGAAAAAAAACAGAAAAATTAAAAATAAAACATTTAAGCTTCTCGTGGCGTTATATGGCCTGGTTATTTTTTCTGCTGCAATTCTTTTTCCCTTAAATTGTATTAACGGGGCCATAACGACAACTGATCAAGTTACGCTTTCGCTTACGGTTGCCCAAAACATATCATTAAATTGCGGCGCCGATGTCAATTTGGGAACACTCACTCCGGGAACACCCGTAAACGGCACTTCCACTTGCACTACAACAACCAATGCGGAAAGCGGATATGATCTCGCGGTAAGGCGTGACGATGGGGATACGACAATGGATCACACTACTGATGCTGCTACAAACATAACAGATAAAACAGCTTGGACACCTGGCACGCCAAATGCTGCTGCCTGGACTGGTACAGGTTTGGGATTTCGTGTTGCCGTTTCAGGAACAACGGCTACTCATAATCAAACTTGGTGGGGAACAGATGCTTCTCCTCTTTTTGCGGGTTTTCCTAGCACATATGCCACAATAATGGATCATGACTCATATAGTGCAACCTCAACTGCAGTTGTTGTTGCATACAGAGTGGATGTTCCCGGAACGCAAAGATCCGGTTCATATAACGGTACAATAACTTATCAGGCTACGACGAAACCATAAAAAGACAGTCCTAAGATTATATTTACAGCTATTATGAAAAAGAGTATTTCAGTTACCGTTTTGGCCGGCTTGATTTTTTTGGGATCGGTTTATGCAAGCACGGTTTTGGCTCAGGATGATGGAATAGGATCTGGCGTGCAGGTTTCGCCGGTTCGTTTCGCCTGGGATTTTAATGATGGAGAGGGAAGGACGGGTGTTATAAACTTGAAAAATTATTCCGATATTCCCTATGATGTCGATGTAGAGATAGAGGACTTCTATGTTTCTGATGATTCTTTTGAAGCTCGATTTTTCGTGCCTACGGACAGTCATCCACTTAAAGCCTGGGATGTAATAAATTGGATTGATGTACCGCGAAAACTAACTCTTGCTCCCGGAGAAGGGAAAGACATTTCTTTCAAAGTGAATGTGCCGGAAAAAATGCCTACAGGTGGATATTACGGAGCGATATTTTTCAAGACGACCAATAACACCGGTGAGCAAGATGACGGACGTACTTCGAAAGTTATCATCCATCAGCGCGTGGGCGTTTTGTTGGTAATGGCGGTTAAGGGTGATGAGCCAATTCGCCGCTCAGGTGAAATCAGGAAGTTTGAGGCAAAAAAGAAAATATTTTGGGATAAACCGGCAGAGTTGTTAGCGGAAGTTTATAATAGTGGAAATCTTCACTATAAGGCAACCGGAAAACTGGAAATAACCAATCTTTTTGGTAGGAAGGTTAATGAAGAAGAGATCCCGGAAAGAATACTTTATCCGGAAAGATATCGTAATTATGAAAATTCTTGGAATTTTTCACCCTGGTCTTACGGTTATTATAAAGCGAAGATGCAATTAGCTTCTGATGATCAAGAAATCAGGATGGAAAAAATAGCCACTTTCTGGGTTATTCCTTGGAAAACAACCGTACTTATCATTTTGGCTATCGTAATCCTATGGCTTGGATGGAAGATATTCACGACCAAATTTGAAATCAAGAGAAAGGAGAATGAATAGAAACCATGAGTGTCTGGAATGTGGTATGATGAAATTGTATTTTCTGCTTTGCTGTCATTGAAATTCAAGCCTATGATTTTTTTCGGGAAAAAAGGGTTAGTGCCTTTCTGCGCGCTTCTTGTCATCATGACATGCAGCGCGCTTTGCGTAGCAAAAAAAGCCCTTGCTCAAGAGACTTCTGCTGACGAAATTGTTGGTATATCAATTGATCAATCCGCTTTCGCTTTCGATCTGGCTCAGGGAGAGGAAAAAAAATTCAAAGTAAATGTGGTTAATATTTCCGCCAATGAACAAAGAATGTCAGCTGAAAAACAAGATTTTTCGGTCGCGGACAATAATGAGATAACTTTTATCGATGGAGATAATGAAGCATATGGGATGCGATCCTGGCTGGAAATTCCGGTTGATCCTTGGTTGCTTTCCCCCAATGAAACGAGAGAAATTGAATTTTCAATAGTTGTTCCCAAAGATGCCGTTGTGGGCAGTCATTATGGTGCAGTAATGTTGCGCGCTTTTCCGGAAATAAATGTGGACAATTTCCAAACCACGATAGTTAGCGGGCGCGTAGGAATTTATGTTTTGATAAATGTGCTTGGGGAGAAGTCCGGTGCCGGCAAGATTACAAAATTTGATGCCCCACTGGTTGCGGATAAAGATGTTGTTTTCAATACTGAATTTGCCAATAATGGTACGATTCACTATATACCGCACGGAGAGATAAGTGTTCGCAATTTTTTCACCAGAAAGACTGAAACGGTTGAATTGGAAAAACATTTTGTTTTTCCTGGAAAAAAATATTCTTTCGCCGCTAAGTGGAATGTGAAATCACTTTTTGGCGTGTATGTTGCTCAAGCTTCTTTCACTGACGGAGATGGCAGAGCTCACCAAACAAAAAAAATGCTTTTCGGAAAATATTCATTCGTAACCATTTTAGGTTTTATTGCGGTATTAATTGTTATAACAAAAACAGGATATGGATTGTGTTTCAGAAAAAAACAGTCCTGAAAAATATGCCTATGGAAAAAAAGTAATTACCGATTCAGCTTCGGTTTTTTCGGGCATACTTTTTTTCATTATCGTATCCATTACTGTTCCTGTTTCGGCACAAACCATAAATTTGGAGGATCTTCCGACAGTTCCAGGAAAAGCTGCTGCTGACGAAGCCTCACGGGTTGAAGATTTGCAAGTGAAGCAGCTGCTTAGGGGGGTGTATATAAGTTGGAAAAAGATTTCTTTGCAGGAAACGGAAGCTGTCGTGCTTGTGCGCAGTGAAAATAGATGTCCCTTGCTTCCCAGAGATGGCGCGGAATTATATCGCGGAAACGGAGATTCATATCAGGATGAAACTACGCTTGCGGGAATGAAATATTGTTATGGCTTATTTGTGACAGACTCCTCTGGAAGGTATTCGCGCATGGTGGTTTCTGATTTGATTGAGAAAGACGGGGCCGTGACACATTTCTTTTCTCGGATTGATGGTAATAAAACAATAGCAGCTGGAGTAATAATAGTAATTATTCTGGCATGGATGCATAAAAAGACGGTGTATGATCTAAATCGTCGTAAGAAGAGAATGGTAGTGTTGTGATTCTGACGTTACCCTCACCTTTCCTGAACAAATTTCTTTTTTCCATGAAACATATTTCTTTTTAGACCTCGATGAAAAACAAAGTAAACAAATTAATATACGCGGGCTTTCTGATGGCAGGGCTGTTAATCAGTAGCCATTGTTATGCCGCCATGTCCAGCGAGACATATAGCATCAATTCCGATGTTATTGGAAGTGCGGGTGATTTGGGTACCTCAGAATCTTTCAGGTTGACAGATACTCTGGGCGAACCGGTTATTGGCATTGGGCAGAGTGAAACTTTTTCAGCTCAGCAGGGTTTTTGGTATATGATAAATTATTCACTTTCCATGTCGATTAATTCAAATACGGTGAATCTGGGTTCGCTTACTCCTGGAATCGCAAGGACTGGTCAGTCCATAATAACAGTCACCACTGATTCTTGGGGTGGTTATGATATTTATGCAAGTGAAAACCATTCAATGCTGCATTCTGATTCTGTCACTACTCTCCCGGATTATTCTTGTTTTATTATTGCGCCGTGTGTGTGGTCTGGTGTGGGGCTTGGCTTCACGATTGCTTCGGGAACAGGTGTTGATTCGAAATGGGGCAGCAATCCAAATTATAAGTATGCGTCATTCCCTCTAACGCCTGCGATTATTCATACCAAAACAGGATATTCCAGTGGTGGTGATAACACGACTATTGAATACAAAGTTGATGCTCCGCCAACTCAGAAATCCGGACCTTATTCCAACATTATAACCTATACGGCAACAGCGAAACTGTAAATACACGAATTATACGAATAAAAAATGCACGAATAGGGCGAATATAAAAAGAGACCCAGTCCTCGCTAGAGGGGTGGGTCTTTGAATTGCTGTGGCTCTAAATTTCCTAAACTAGGTTAGCTTAGCTCATTATGCTATAATTGTCACATAATATGGCAAAGACTTTGCTTAGAAAAGTTAAAAAGACATGTTTAAACATGTCTGGTTCTGATTGGTGGTTGGACAGAGCTGCTGATTTTTTGCGTTTTCTGATTAAACGCAATCCGGTGGGTTTTGTCAAAAAGGATTTCAATCGCAAACACCCATATTGGGCCGCTTCAACCTCACTGATCATAATCATCGCCATTCTTTCTGGTTCAATTTGGTTTGCCTTTTTGCGCGGACCAAAGTCGCAAGCCGCTTGGTGGAATGATTCATGGGCATATCGGAAAAGCATTACTGTCAGCAATAATAGCACTTATGTCGCATCAAACATTCCTTATCGCGTGATTTTGGATACCCAGTCTCTAATTTCTGCTGGAAAGATGAAAAGCGACGGGAGCGATTTGCGGGTCGTTGATATAAATGGAAAAAGCGTTCGTTTTCAATTGGAGAAAAGCACTTTGAACACTTCAACTACGGGCATATGGATAGAAGGCAATGTTGATGCAAAAAATTCAGCAGCATATTTCATTTACTATGGCAATCAGCAGGCGCTTGCGCAGAACTTTGCGAGTGATGTTTCCAGTGTTGTTAATGATGGCGAAACCGTGGAAATGAAAGATGGTTATGGATATAGCACCAATGCTTCTTATGGTAAGATTTCGGATATGCGTAAAGACGGGACCAACCTTGGCGTTAATGGAACGTATCGTTATACAGACAGTTACCCGGGAAATTGGTGGGATGACAGGCAATTTTCAAGGACACTGCTTTCACAAGGTCCCATGTTTGTGGAAGTTAAATATGAAGATACAAATTATGGAAGCTATAGTTCTTTCGGTACTATTGTTAAAATGTTCCGTAACGGATTCGTGGAAGAGATGGTGTATATGAATTACAATGCTTCGGGAACTGAAAATCTTTATTATTACTTAAATTTCGACACCGCTACCCGCAATTCCGTATGGGTAAATGGTAGTGAGACGCTTGTTGATCAAGCTGCGGATTCCGGAACCTTGTATCAAGCTGATCTTGGTGATAATTGGTTTGGACAAAGATGGACTGCTGATGGAAGGTATGGCGGAACGATTATTAATAAAAATAATTCCGATTGGCATCATGGTTACACCAGTGCGCAAAATTCCTATTTTCAAACAAACTACTCAACTTCCGAAGCTTTTTCAGCAGGAGGCAGCAGACAAATAAGATATGGGACGTTCGCGGGAAACGGGGGAATTGATGAGATGAAAGTCAAGGGAAGCACATATGGAGCCAATTCATCAAATGTGGGAAATGAAGAACAGGCGCCTGCGCCCGTAGCTTATTGGAAATTTGATGAGGGAAATGGAACCACTACTAATGACTCTACTTCCAATGGTTTTAACGGCACAATAACTGGCGCTGCATGGAAAAATAGCTCGGAGTGTCTTAACGGAAATTGTCTTTATTTTGATGGACAAAATTCTGGTGATTATGTGAATTTGGGAAACTCTTTAAAATTAAATCCTTCTAATTTCTCCGTTTCAGCATGGGTTAACTATAAAGGAGATTCCAGCTATTCATATGGGTATATATATAGCAATGCAAGAGATTGCTGCGGAGCATATAATGGAATCGAATTACGCATAGCAGGAGGGAGATTAAGTGGCACGATTTGGAATTCCACCTCGGCAGCGGTTACTGATCCTAATAGTTTTCCCTTTAACCAATGGACTCAAGTAACCTTTTCTTATGATGGTGATGTGATGCGCCTTTATGTTAACGGAAGGGAAGTTGCTTCTCAAAGTTCTACATTGGGTGTGGGAACTGCAGCAAGTTATAATAGCGCAATTGGAGGAATGGGAATGGCGCCAGGCACATATACTTTTAAAGGATATATTGATGAGGTAAAAGTCTATCCATTCGCGCGAAGCGGCGAGCAAATCAAAATGGATTATAATTCCGGACTTGCAGGAAGCGGGGCAGCAGAAGGATCGGCGCAAGCATTTGGCGGCAAATCTGACAAATGGCTTAATGATGGCCTGGTTGGACATTGGAAGATGGATGAGGCAAGTTGGAACGGAACGACTGGAGAAGTGAAGGATGCAAGCGGTGTTGGAAATAATGGAACTTCTTCCGGAGGAGCTACGACTGCCTATGCCAAGTTTGGCAATGGCGGAATTTTTGATGGAACGGATGATTATGTCAACATGGGAAATCCTACACACTATCAGTTCATAAATACCAGCAGTTTCAGCATGAGCGCGTGGATAAAAACAAATGACCTTTCAGGTTTTGAACACATAATCGGAAAGGGCTATGGCGGTTATCGCTTGGCAAAAAGCAATGACACAATCTCATTTCGTTTAAACTCCAATCAGCTTACTGCGGCAACTCCCTCGCTTTTAAATACGAGCGATTGGTTCCATGTGGTGGCTGTTTATGATGGAATAACCAAGAATGCCAAAATATATGTCAATGGACAGCAGCAAGCAAATTCTACAAACACTAGTGTTAATTGGACAAGCACTTCTGATAATTTTCAAATAGGCAACAGCCCCAACGAATCATATTATTTCAACGGGAAAATAGATGAAGCACGAACATACAATCGCGCGCTTTCGCCGGAAGAAGTCCGCAAACTCTATGATTGGGCACCGGGCCCGGTTTTACATTATAAATTGGATGAAAATGCAGGAACTTCCGCAAGTGATTTCAGCGGCAATGGCATAAATGGAAATATGGTAAACTCGCCGACATGGACGCAAGGAAAATATGGGAGCGCCGTGAAATTTGCAGGAACCAGTGATTACGTAAATGTTAATAATACAGCCATGCTTAATCCTGCCTATGTGACTGTGGAAGCTTGGGCAAAGTTTGATTCTCTTTCGGACAGGCCGCATATTGTAGGAAAGGGGGATGGCAGCAGTGGCGCATATTGGATAGTTGTGGAAGCTAATGGTTTGCCTAGATTTTATTATTCTAAAAGCGGAGGAGCATGGGCTAATGCAGGAGGTACGGCGGGAGACATCGTTGCCGGCGATTGGTATCATTTTGCTGGCGTGTATGATGGTACAAAAGCCTATATATATGTTAATGGAGTTCTAAAAGGCAGCGCATCCGATGTTGGAGTCCTTAAGACGGATGATGTTAATCCTTTGCGTCTAGGAAGAAATTCTGGCGATTTGGATACTTATGCTGGAATGATTGACGATGTGAAAATTTACAATTATGCCCGCACGACAGACCAGATTGTTGAAGATATGAGCGGTGGCGGAAGCGATGCGGATTCAGGTGGTGGCACAGTGGAGCCTTTGGCATATTGGAAATTTGATGAAGGGAGCGGAACTACTGCAAATAACGTGGGCTTCAAAGGAAGTTCCATGAATCTTTCCTTGGCAACAAGCACGGCAACACCACAGTGGGAAAATTCCGGCAAATTTAATAAGGCCGTTCATTTTGATGGAAGCGATGATTATGTATATAATTCTTCCGATAATGCCATTTTAAAAAACGGAAGTGAAAGCGGAAGGTTTACTATTTCCGCTTGGGTGAAGCCGGATGGTGTCCAAGCTGGAGGTGAGCGTGTTATTTTAGGTAGATCAGGATGTCATAGTGGGTTGGTTGCAAATTCAAACAATAGCTTTTCTTTCAATATTGCAGCAACAGATTGTTGGACTAGTGGAAAAATACTTAATGGTGGCGCTATTTCAAATTGGACCGATTGGCACCATGTTGTCGGAGTTTATGATAACAGATTGATGAAAATATATATTGATGGTGTTCTTAAAAATGCAACCACTTTCACTGCTTCGATTTATTCTCATGATAATAACTTATACTCCGGTTCAATAGGAACATATGCGTTCGATGGAATTATTGATGAACTGAAAATTTACAATGCCGCGCTTTCCGAAGAAGAAGTTGAAGCCGATTATAATCAAGGAAAATCTGCGGTAATGTCATTTGCTGGAATGAGCGCTGGGGGCGTTGGTGATGGCAGTGCAAATGCCGAATATTGCGTGCCCGGTGACTCAACATCTTGCAGTGCGCCGGTTGGGGAATGGAAGTTTGACGAAAAAAACGGGACAACAGTTAGTGATACCGGCTCTGGAGGCAGAAATGCAACACTAACAAACGGTCCGACTTGGGTGGTTGGCAAAAAAGGATCGGCAGCGAATTTTGATGGAACTGATGACTATGCAAGTATCTCAAGATTCGATCTTGGTTCCTCTGGAATTACTTTGGAAGCCTGGGTTAAGTCCACAAGTTCCGATAGTACAAAAACGTATACTGGAAATGCGGCGCAAAATGTCATTGGGGATAATACCAATGGGGTAGGTCTTGGTTTTGGTTTGACTGGAGGAAAAATACAATATATGCATTATAATTCCGCTTGGGCAAGTGTTAACGGCACTGCCAATGTTAATGATGGAAATTGGCATCATATTGTTGCAACCCACAACACAAGTGGTGCAGTAGCACTTTATCTGGATGGTAAATTGGATAATTCCGGAACTGTTACATTTTCATCAAACAGGGGCATAAACAGAATAGGCGGCGGTTATGAAAGTTATGTAACTGATGCTACGGGTGATGAATTCAATGGTTCCATAGACCATGTTATGGTTTATAATTACGGCCGCACACCTGCGCAAGTTGCATATGACTACAATCGTGGCGCACCGGTGGGTTGGTGGAAGTTTGACGAATGCCAAGGCGGTACAGCCTATGATTCTTCGGGAAATGGTAATAATGGAACAATAAACATAGGAAGTGGTGGGACGCAGACTTCTGCGGGGACATGCACTAATTCAGGGACTGCTTGGGGTAATGGCACAAGTGGAAAATTCAATTCCAGTTTAAATTTTGACGGAACGGATGATTATGCAACAAGAAATATGACAGTATCGCCGTTAAACGGAACTGTTGCGTTATGGGTTAAGAATCCTGCAGCTGGAGTGGGAAATTATATTTTTAGGGCAGATGCTAATTTTAGGACTTACATAAGTATTGCTGGCAGCACCATTGGTTTCGTCAAAGGTAATCCGGCTGTTTTTCCCACTTCAACAAGTGCACCTTCTGCAAATATATGGAAGCATGTTGCATTGAAATGGTGGACTTCTGGAGGGACTTCCTATTGTCAGGCTTATGCGGATGGAATACCAACGGGAAGTCCTTTGACCTTTACTGACAGTACAGCGGGAACATTTATCACAGTTGCTGGCTACACTCAATCAGGAACCCAGAATGCGTCAGGTCAATTTGATGATGTGCGTGTGTATAATTATGCCCTTACTGACCAACAAATCAAGAATGTCATGAACGAAGGAAGTGCGCTACGCTTCGGTAATTAGGGACACGAATTTTCATGTTCGTGCAATTTTATTCGTTTTTAATTCGTGAATTTGTTTCGTTTTGATTCGTTTCCCTCACTGTGGATAACTTGGTTTAACGGCTTTAAAAAAGCCGTTTTTTTTGGTATAATTTGAGCATGGAAAATTGTACCCAATATGGTATTGAATGGGTATTGAATCAGTATTGAATTTAATTAAATAAAGGCTTTTATAAAGCAAAATGCAGGAAAAGACATATATCACACTTAAAGAGGCTGAAAAGCTGACCCCATATGACTCAAATTATCTGGGTCTTTTGGTACGAAAGAAGCGTCTCAGAGCGATCAAAAAAGATGGCAAATGGATGGTTACCAGAGAAGACGTTTTGGAATATCTGGAAAGGGTCTCGGACAAAGCTGAAGTGCAACATGAAATAATTGAGGAAAAAATTACGGAAAAGGAAAAAGCGAATAGGTTGACTTGGCGTTATGTGGCAATCTTGATTTTATTGGTTGGTTTGATGATTGGAGGATTTTTGATTTTTCGCAACAGTGAGAAAAGTAAGCAAATAAACGGAATAAAGGGGTCCTATCAAATCGAACAGAATGATGACGGAAGTTTGAATATCTATGTGGACACGAATCAAAAAGTAAGATCGATAAACGTTGTACCGAAGGAATGAAATTTTAGTAAATAAGAAATTTGTTAAGCAGAAAAAAGAAAATCGTTTTAGGAAAGACGAAAATAGAAAAATGATTCATGTTTCTTCTTTCCATTTTCTTGAACCATTTTCATTTATCCATGTAACTATTTTCTAGGAAATGAGTTTGATAGAAAAAAAGAGAGTGGTTTAGGAAAGACGAAAATAGAGAAAGGATTTGCATCAACGGAAAAATGAACGAAAGAAATATAAAAAACAATAGCAAATACGCAAAAAAAATTCGATTGCGAAAGATGGTAGCAAGTTTTTTGTCGTTGTCTTTGGTTATTGTTTCCGTATATGTCTATTCAAAATATGCGCATGCTGCAATCACGAAAGAAATTAGTTATCAGGGAAAATTAACAAATTCTTCGGGCGTTGCGGTTGCTGATGGCAGTTACAATATGGTCATTAGTTTGTATGCCGCGGCTAGTGGCGGCACTCCCGTTTGGACTGCTCGCGGCACGGTCGGAAGTCCGACAGCGCGAGCTGTAACTGTTACCAATGGAATTTTCTCCATCATGATCGGTGATACTGTTGCCGGTGACAATGCGATCAATCTTGATTTTAACTCGACATATTATTTAGGCATCAAAGTTGGATCAGACAGTGAGATGAGTCCCAGAAAAAAAGTCGGCGCTTCGGGATATGCTTTCAATTCTGATTTGCTTGATGGGTTGGACAGTGCCACTAGTGGCGCTAATGCGCACATTGTGACAACTGACACTTCCGGTAATTTGACAGTTAGCGGAGATGTGAATGTGAACGGTGGAGACATAAACTCAACAACAACCTTGACCTTGAATCCAACCGGCAATTTGAATTTCCAATCCAGTTCATATTACGTCAACGAGTCAGGGCAGATGGTTTTGAATACTGATGAGACTATCAATGGAATCGATATCAATGCTGGAGCGATCGGTGATGTAACGACTTTTTCTTCGACATATTTGGCAACTGGCGCAAGCTATGTTGACATCATCGGCAGTGCGGAACTTCGCATGGGAGGCACGAGCGTTTTGACTTCCGCTCGCGCACTGCAAAATATAACTGCCGCAACGGTAGATAATCTCTATCTTAACGGCACGACAATCGGACACACCTCTGACACCGACCTTTTGAATCTTGCGAGTAATATGTTGACCGTCAATGGCACGCTTGACCTGAACGGCCCGATTGATCTTGATGTTTCGGTAAATGATTATGCCGCGAATTTCTATAACTCCAACACGGGTGCTGCCGCCGGAGGTCTCTTCATTCGCTCCGATGGAACCGGGAATCTTTTGACGCTCAATGCGAGCGGCACGGACGTGATGACGATTTCTTCAACTCAGGCATCTTTCAATGTGCCGACTTCTTTCACTGCTTCCGGGGATGTTTCGATGGCATATGATTTGATTTTCACAAATCAAACTGCTTCGAATATCAAAACCAATGCGCCGTTCACGATCGAAGTTGGCGAACTTTTCGAATCAAATGATTTGACGCTGCGCACTTTTAACAACGGAGATGTTGTTTTGGATGCAGCCGGCGGAGTGACTCTGATGCAACCGCAACCCTGGATGCTGGCAAATGGAACAAGCGCGCTAAATTTCCAAAACGCATCCGGCACCAGCATTTTAAACATCGATTCGACAAATAATCGTGTGGGAATCGGAACGACGAGTCCTGCAACTAGATTTCATATCAGTGATACGAGCTATACATTTTCTGCGAGCGGACTTTCCTTTGGCGATGGAGATACTGGATTTTATGAAAGCGCAGACGATACATTACAAGTATATGTTGCTGGATTTAACAGATTAAATTTTACTTCCAACGGTATTTATCCAAGTGCTAATGATACAAGAGATCTGGGCAGTGATTCTTTGAGATGGAGAGATATTTTTAGTGTAGATGGATTTTTCAGTGGCAACGTTGGAATCGGCACAACATCACCTGCTGAAATTCTGGATGTTAACGGTCGCCTTCGTCTTGCGCAGACAACCGCGCCTGCTACGACGACCGATAAACTTTACAACGTCAGTGGCGCGCTATATTGGAACGGAGTCAATCTTTCCGGCGGTGGCGCGCTTCCTAGTGGAACGAGCGGACAAACTCTCCGTCACAACGGAACTTCATGGATTGCAAATTCGGTTTTGTATAACAACGGAACCAATGTGGGAATCGGAACGACAAGTCCCGCTTACAAATTTGATGTAGAAGGAACTATTCAAGCTCAAGTAGATAATACCTATGCATTCAGAATATTTGAAAACAGTGGGGATAATTTCAGAGGCGGTCTCGGACTGGAAAACAATGGTGATGCATATCTAAATATAACAAGCGATTCTGGCGTTGCTACCAAGATAAGTACAAATGGAAACAGTTATTTTATGGGAGGCAATTTCGGAATCGGAACTTCAAATCCGGGAGCAATGCTTGCTGTTTCGAAGACATATTCAACCGCTGTCGCCAGTGAACAATATGGAGCATTTATCAACACAGCATTTGGTATTGCAGATACCGGACTTAAGCAAGGTTTGCGATTGAATACCGGTTCAAATATAACAAGCGGAACTGTAAGCTCGGTTACGGGCGTTTTGTCGTTGATAGGGAACAATGGAAGCGGTGGAACAACTGATTATGCGCATGCTCTTTGGACAAGAGTTGATTCGGGAGCAGGACATGTTACTAACAATGCATATGGCCTGATGGTCAATGACGGTAGCGGTGCCGGAACGATCGGAACGCAATATGGTGTATATGTTTTTGATTTAGTTAAAGGCTCGACGAATAATTTTGCAATTTATACCGCCGGTTCAACAAAATCATATTTTGGTGGCAATGTCGGAATTGGGACAACGAGTCCCGCGCGCACTTTGGATGTAAATGGCGCAATCAGAATCGGCGGTCAAATTTATTCACCTGGAACATATGCGGGATTCTTTTCTGATGGCGGGTCGGCACTGCCTGTAAAGGTTGGCTCTTTGGCTATAACGAGTGACTATGGAAATAGTGCGCCCACAAACGGACTTTATGTTCAAGGCAATGTGGGAATCGGGACGACAAGTCCGGGAAAGAAATTGGATGTCAATGGTGACGTTATCTTGTCCGGTCTGGCCAGATCGCTTCAAATTGGTGATGGCAGTGGTGCGAATCTGTATTTTAATAACACGAGTAACAATATCATATATGGTTCCAATCAATTCCAATTCAATACTAACCAGACACAAGGTTTTACTTTCAACGGTGGCAATGTCGGTATTGGTACCACAAATCCAATTGCTGTATTGGAGGTGAATAAATCAGATTCGAGCACGAGTCTTTGGGGAAGAGGTGAGGAATTGATAATAAGAAATTCCAACGGAACAAATAACACGTGGTCCGGGATAGGCTTCAGAGGCACTTCTAGCGGAAGCATCGCTGCCGGTATAAGCGCAGTATATTACGATACAACAAATGCTTATGCTAGACTGCAGTTTGGAACAAGAGGAGCTGCCGGATGGGATAGCGACGTTTTGGTTTTGAATAATGGCTTGGTTGGAATAAACACAACTTCTCCTGCCGAGGCGCTTGATGTAAATGGTCGCCTTCGTCTTGCGCAGACGACTGCACCGGGAACAGTGACCGACAAGATGTATAACGTCAGCGGAAACCTATATTGGAACGGAGTTAACTTAACTGGCGGCGGCGCATTGCCAAGCGGCACAAGCGGGCAAACCTTACGCAACAATGGTTCCGGATGGGTTGCGAATTCGTTGCTATATAACGATGGAACGAATATCGGAATAGGAACGACAAACCCCTCTAAAAGATTTCAAGTTACTGATACATATAACATATATATTGCCGGAAGCGGACTTGGCACAGGTGCTAACATATATTCTGACAATACGATGTATCTCGGTACTAGTACTGCCAATAGTATAAACTTGGAAACAGCGGATACGACCAGGTTGACAGTAGGCAGTGCAGGAGATTTTAACTTCAATTCCGGGCAAGTCTTCCTGCAGCAAAGTACAGGAAATCTAGGCATTGGGACGACAAATCCGGCGAATTTCAAGTTGCAGATTGCCGGAAATCTCGGACCGGATGCTGATAACACATATAATTTAGGATCAGGCACATATCGTTGGGCAAACGTGTATGCCACGAACATTGCCGGGGCAATAACTCCCACCGGATTTACGCAAGGATCAGTGGTTTTTGCCGGAACCGGGGGACTTCTCACTCAAAACAACGGTTCATTTTTTTGGGATAATTTAAACGGAAGACTCGGAATCGGAACTTCCAGTCCAAGTTCCAGCCTGGAGGTTGCCAATGGCAACATCACCTTTGGCGCAAATGATATCACGAGCGTAGGCAATATATATGCATATAGCAATCAGGGAAGCGCGTCAAATGCAAATTTTTCTTTCAACAACGATGCCAACACGGGAATGTTCAGCTCTGGCGATGACACTTTGAATTTTTCCACGGCAGGAACGGAACGTCTTCGGATCAGCGCTTCAGGAAGCGTTGGCATTGGAACGACCAACCCGGAAGGATTGCTCAATATTGTCGGCGACAACACAAACCTCGGATTGAAAGTAGGCTCCACATATATCGATTTGCCAACTGGTCAGAGATTATCTAATTCAATGATTGCCGATGATTTGCTTTTCTATTTGCCGATGCAAAACTCACTTTCATCATCTCGCGGAAATACTGACTATTATACCAGAACGGATACTTCCAGTGGTTCATCTGCTACCTATACTGCAGACTCAGGATATATAACCCATGATTATGTATATAACAACACTCCGCGCTTTGAAAAAACAAACATTGGCAAAGGTGTTTGGGTGGAAAACGGCAGACGTAATCTTTTCCAATATGCCTCATTTGAAGACGGTGGCTCAATAAGCGGATGGACAAACAGCGGTTTGGAAACTTTCACCACCACGACAGGCTACAAGAAGCACCAATCATATTCCGCTACGCTTGGTGATACCAATGCTACCGGCGGAAACGCTTATCGTTCGCATACGCTTACCAGCGGACAAAGCTATCCCTTTTATTGTTATGCGTTAAATACGACATCAGGATCAGTGCGCAGTGCAGTTGATTCCTCCGTGGTTGAGCTTTATGCCAATGGCGCTATAGCTACTTCATATAAACCTGTTGAGGGTGGGTGGTATAAGATTTCGGGAACAGTCACGGGAACAGGCGGAGCGATTAATTATGGAGTAAACGTCAAAGCGAGCAAACAAATTCAATTGGATGGTTGTCAAATTGAAGCGGATTACAACACCACCAATGGTGTGCCATATGAAACTTCACTTATCTATAATAATGGCACAAATCAAAGAAACCGCGGCGAGGAAACACTCTATTATTACGCCTGGCGCGGAACCGGCAACACGGAGAGCAGCGACTTTTTGATCGATCCTGCAAAAGGAACAGTGTCATTTTGGTGGAGACCGGAGTGGCCATATGACAAGCCAGCAACTGACCTTTATCTTATGCAGGTTCCGAATGTTATTCAGATTTTCTATAGCGCGGCTGATGATAAGGTTTATGCGCAGATGTATAACGGCAGTAATTGGACCACAGTTTCCGTTTCCTCCCCGGCACAAACATTTGTTGGCGGAACAGATCATTATGTATCGGTAAGATGGGATGCAACTTCCGGACTTGTTTTAAATTTCGACGGGATTGAATATGTCGCTACGGCGACCTCATGGACAGCCCAGACTCAGCAGTTGGCTACAAATACGCTGCTATATGTGGGAAGCAAATCAAGTGCGGGCGGCAGAGCTGATTCCTTGATTTCCGATTTTGCCATCTTTGGTCGTAGTCTTACCAAAGCCGAAGTGCTTCAGATATACAATGACAAAGCGCCGATAGAGGATTATCAAAGGAGTGATTTGGTGATGCTTCAGCAAAGCAATCGCACATATCAGCGAGGAAGTATACGTGTATCAGGCGAATTGTATGGAGGTTCGGTGAGTACAGGGACTCTTTCCACTTCATACATAAACACCGGATATGTCGGACTCAATAACTCTTCCAATTTCTCATCGCATATCGTCTTGCATCTTCCTTTCGAAGGCACGATCGATGGTTCTCGCAAAGAAGTAGGAACATTCCAAAGAACTGATGCTTCAAGCGGTAGCGCGGTGGCGCTTGATGAAAACAGTTTGAAATATGTCAGCAAGAACGCCAATGAGCCTCGAATAGATCGCGGGTTTGATTCCAATAACTATTATTATGACACCGGAACAAAGACTGGAAATTTCGGTATATATATGGAAGAATCGCGCAAGAATATTTTGCTAAATTCTTCTTTTGAATCGACGCCAAGTGAGTGGAGTGCAAGTTCCGGATGTTCTGTTTCGCAATCGACCGGCAAATCACTGCATGGCACTTATTCGGGAAATATGACTTCCACTGCTGCCTGTCGCGTTTTCCAAACAGTCGATCTTTCAGAGGTTACTGCCGGTACGAAGCACCAAGTTTCAGCATATGTCTGGAGAAATGAAACAAGCTATTGGGGGGCTGACATGTCTTCGACCATAGCAAGTCTTTATGCTAGAACAGATGATGGATTGACCGCGCTTTCCACTACTTACACTCCTTTGGGGGATGGTTGGTATCGTTTGACCGGTGAATTTGATAGCACTGCCGCAAATAACTGGGATGTGGGAGTTTATTTTCCATCCGCCAGCCGCAACATTTATATTGATGGAATCCAAGTTGAACGTAGTGCGGCGAACGGCAGCGTATATTTTCCGACAACATATGTCCCAACCACGACTGCTGAAATTACACGCGCAGGAGAAAAATTGTCATACCCAGTACCGGCAAGTTATAAATCAGAAAAGGGAGGTTTTTCTTTCTGGTTCAAGCCTCAATGGACTCGCGCAATCACAAGTGATAATACGGATAAATATCTTTTATACATCCCCAATGAATTACGGGTTCGTTTGGATGCGACGAATGATCGTTTCTCTATCGATCATTGGAACGGTTCTGCATGGGTGACCACATCAACGACTTCAACGACTGATGTGACCAGATACGGCTGGAATCATCTTTCTTGCGGATGGTATTGGAACTACAATCGTTGTTATCTTAATGGAAACAGTTATACTTCAAGTGCCAGTTGGACACCGCAAGATCCGACGGGAAAAACTTTGTATATCGGTTCGGATGATGCTGGCGCATATCAAGCAAACGCTCAAATTGCGGGCTTGGCTGTTTTTGATGCCTATTTAACTCCTGAACAGCAGACCCAATTGTACTACAATCGCGGAGAATTTGAGGATTATTATCGCACAGACATTACCCGTCTCGTTGATTCGACATCAAGTGCTATCCAAAACGGAAGTCTTTATCTTAACGGAACCGTCGGAATGGGCTCCGGAACAGCAGCGCTTCCAAGCCTCACTTTTACGGGAGACAAGAATACGGGAATTTATAATCCGATTGCCGACACATTGGGACTTTCAACCGGCGGTACGGAAAGACTTCGTATAGATTCGAGTGGTAATGTCGGAATTGGAACGACGAGTCCACAGGCTAAGTTACAAATTCTTGGAACTTCCGGAGATGCTACTACTTATGGAATAATGAGTTTCGATACTGATTCTGGACTAAATGACGTTGGAGTCAAACTTGGTGCGGTGGCGGGAGCGGGTTCTGCTGGTTATTCTTTCATTCAGTCTAAGCACACAGGGATAGCTAATGATGGAAGTCTCGCTCTTAATCCGGTAGGGGGCAGTGTGGGAATTGGAACGACGAGTTCGATAGCAAAAACTCATATTGTTGACACAAACACTAACCAAGTGGGATTAGTGATCGGGGCTCCTTTGGCTTCTAATGAAGTGACTGGTATTGGTTTTCAGGGATATGTGGCAGGAGGAAATTCAATAAAATCAGCCATATACCATCAAAGGACTGGAACTTGGGGTACTGGTGATCTTCATTTTGCGTTAAATGGTGTACTGGACGGCACGAATGTGTCAATGTCTGATGTCAAGATGACCATAAAAAATTCTGGAAATGTTGGAATTGGAACGACAAGTCCTGGGACAAAAATTGATGTTGTCGGTGGGGCAATCAGGACTGACAATCAATTGATTTCGACAATTGCAACTGGCACGGCGCCGTTAGCAGTATCCTCAACCACTTTGGTCTCCAATCTTAATGCTGATCTTTGGGATGGTAATCAATTTGCTTCATATTTAAATCAAGCAGTCCTCACAACAAGCAGCCCGACATTTTCCAGAGTTTATACAACTGGTCGCAGTAGTAGCTGGGGATCAACCAATGGTATAGATACTGGAGGTATGAATGTTACCATGGGCACAGGCTCTTCAGCTACTTGGCTCATTTCTGGAACTAGCGGCGGAACATTTAGAGCTGGTATTCAATCTTTGGATGCTGATGGTACACTGAGGATATATTCCAATAGCAGTTTCATATCAATAAATGGTTCGACTATTTCGAACGCAACCTGGGGTGGTAATGCGATTGCTGACGGATATGTTGCCGATACCATCACGATTTCTGGAGGAACAATCGGAAGCAATAATATTTCCGGAACTTTGACGACTACCGGAGCGCTAACTATTGGAGATGGAGGAGACACTATTGCGGTAAATTCCAGTAGCTGGGACGTTTCAACCGCTGGAGCATTTTCCGGAGTTACGACAATCGGAATGTCTGGACAACTCACTTCAACTCTGGCAACCGGCACGGCGCCATTTGCCGTGACTTCAACCACTCTCAATACCAACCTCAACGCCGACCTCCTCGATGGACAACATGGTTCATATTACGCAACCGCTTCATCCATTTCCGGAACAGACAATTACATTCCACGCTTCAATGGAACGAGTGCCCTGGAAAATTCCAATATATATGACAATGGAACAAATATCGGCATTGGCACGACAAGTCCGGGAGAAAAACTTTCGGTTAATGGCAATATTTATACCAATGGAACAATTAAAGTCTATAACGGCACAACTCAAGTTGGTGAATTGACTTCCACTGACACTACTTGGTTCAGAATTAACCAGAATATTGCCAAGAACATATATACGCCACAATATTTTAGGGCTGATGGAGGTCTTTATGTTGACGACACATCGCACGGTATTGATGGCTCAGGCTTATTGCTTAATGCTTCGCTTTCTGGAACATATAGCAACGCTCTAACTTTATCAAATACTTCTAATTCCTACACTGGATCTATTGCTACTATTGATAATATAAGATTGGATGGCACCAACATAGGTCATACTTCTGATACGGACCTCCTTTCTCTTAATAGTAACTTGTTAACTGTAAATGGAACCTTGACCGTAAACGGAACAATAACCGGAGTGAAAAATGCTCTCAATACCGTAACTAGCAATCTTGGAACGCCAACTGTAGAAGAAATGGCGCTTTTCCATGGACAATTCAATAATAAATTCAGATTTATACCGGCATATTCGCAGGAAGAATCTGCAGATGGTTCTACTTGGACGCCATCAACAAGACTTTCAACAAATAATCTAAAAGACTTGATGATTGGAGAAGGCCAATCAACTAGTGTTAATGCCATACCTGCGCCAAGCGTTGGTGGCTCGGGATATTATAGATTAACTTGGGACTACGCGGCTGGCGGTACAGGATATATTTCTCTTAATGCCTTATATGTATATTGTTCAACCAATGGAAACAATGTTAATTTCAAGATTGAAGCTTATCACAATACCAATGGATGGACGGAAATAACCAATGGTACTACTTCAAACTGGCCTGGACATGTTTATATACCTCATACACCTATATGGTATAGCGCAAACGCATCCCAATATGGTCAAGTTAGAATTACATTTTCAATTGCATCTGCCACATATGCGAATCCGTTTACTTTGTATGGAATAGAGTGGATGGGCGGTTATCCAGCGGCAAGAAGAAATGCTGAATATTATGATAGAGACAAGAACGTTACTTTTCCGGCAGGAATTACAGCTATCACGAACTTGACGTCCAACGGAACCCTTACTGCAAATGGACAAGTGGTACTCGGTGACGGCGGTGATGATATTGCTATCAATAGCAATGATTGGGACATTTCAAGCGCAGGAGCGATTTCCGGAATCACTACACTAAATATGTCTGGACAACTCACCTCAACTCTGGCAACAGGAACAGCTCCATTAGCCGTAACCTCAACAACACTCAATACCAACCTCAACGCCGACCTCCTCGATGGACAACATGGTTCATATTACGCAACCGCTTCATCCATTTCCGGAACAGACAATTACATTCCACGCTTCAATGGAACGAGTGCCCTGGAAAATTCCAATATATATGACAATGGAACAAATATCGGCATTGGCACGACAAGTCCGGGAGAAAAACTTGATTTGAATAACGGAATTCTCAAGATTTCCAGAGCAAGTGCTACGGATAATGATTCTCCCGGTATCACAAATACATCTGATGATGACTTTACCTATAATGGATTGTATTTGAACCATTACGGTTTTGGATTTCATCGCCCGACACCATATGCAGGTAGCGAAAGTGGAGCTTATGTTTCCGGATATTATGGAATCAATATGTTTACCAGTGGTTTGAATCGTTTAGTTATAGAACAAGATGGCAATGTAGGAATCGGAACCAGCGACCCAGGGTATCTTTTTGATGTAAATGGAAATACAAATATCAATGGCAATCTTATTATCTCCGGTACTGTCGATGGCTATGACATATCCACCTACGGAGCATATTTCATTGGCTCTGCCGGAACCTCCGGTCAAGTATGGACTTCCGATGGAACAGGGGCTGGATATTGGGCAGCGGCAGGATCCGGTATGCCTTCCGGAACAGAAGGTCAGATGCTCTATAATAATGCCGGTACCTGGACTGCATTCTCCACAATGTATTGGGATGATACCAATAGCCGCCTCGGCATTGGCACCACCACGCCAGGAGCAAGCTTGGATATATTTGGCACAACCAATGGCCTCAGACTTTCCTACAATTCTTCCAACTACGCTAACCTATCAACCGGAAATACCGGCATCTTGACCATGACCAGTTCCGATACTAGTCAATCATCAATTACCCTCGGAGCTGGAACAGCCACTGATCAACTGGTTCTCTTTGACGGCAACACCCGTGATTTCTATGTAGGACAAGATGATACCGATGACTTCTTCAAAATAGGTTCCGGCGCAGCTGCAGGATCAAATACCTATCTAACCATCAACGGCTCAGGAAACGTGGGAATCGGCGTAACCAGCCCTGCCACCTATAAGTTCTATGTAGACTGGAATAGCGACGGTACCAGCCCTGCTTATGTTAATAACTCCAACGCTTGGACTAATGGAAGCGCGGACTACGCCGAATTCTTCAAAACAAAAGATCATGATCTTGCTCCTGGGGAAGCAGTATGCGTAGACACCAACAATTCCAATGCTGTTAAGCGCTGTACTCGAGCAGAAGATCCTGACCTTATGGGCATTGTCTCCACTTCTCCTTCAGTGTTGGGTAATGCTCAGCCGGGCAGGGAATTCGACAACAATTACGTCATCGTCGGTATGCTCGGACAAGTTCCCGCCAAAGTATCCACAGAAAACGGACAGATTAATCCGGGAGATTCTCTTACTGCAGCCACCAAGCCAGGGTATGTTATGAAAGCAAACTCCGGCGATTCTACTGTCGGTGTTGCTCTTGAGCCTATCCAACAAGGAGAAGGAATTATCCAAGTGCTCATCTCTCGCAGAAATAAATCGCTCACCGTGGAAAAGGTGGAAGAAGAAGTATCTCAAAGAATCGCCGAAATGGATGTTGAGGACAAGGTAAACAGAATTATAACCGAGGCTCAAGCTCAGTTGACACAATCGATCGCATCCCAATCTACGATAGTTGCTGATTTGAGCAGTCAGCTCAATGCCCAAGTTAATCGAATCACCACATTGGAAAGTCAAATGGAACTGATCAATGCTCAAAATCAAGCAATTCTCGATTTCGCCATTGCGCTTGATGTGCAAAAGATGATATACAAAGACGAAATAGGAAATGTTGATTTGCTCGATGGCAAAATTACCGCTGCAGAAATGGTTGCAGGAGTGTTTACGGTTAAAATTACGGATCCGGAAGCCAAAACCATAGGGGAAGCTGTCATCAGGGCAAACAATAGCAATGTGGAAATTAAAACCAAGGCGGTCACTGATAATTCCAAGATATTCGTAACGGCAAAAGTGGCAGCCGAATATCCGCTCGCCGTAACCCAAAAGAAACCAAGCGAGGGATTTGTTGTTTCAGTTAAGGGTAATGTGACGGAAGATATTTCATTCGACTGGTGGATTGTGGAAAGCAAGGACGAGACCGAAGCGGTGCCAACAGTCAAAACGCAAACAACCGAATCTTTCAACGGGCCGGTAGACTCTGATGGAGACGGGCTTGTGGATGAAGAAGAAAATCGCCTCGGCACGAATCCCTATTCATATGATACCGATGGTGACACTTTCCTAGATGGCGATGAACTTCGCTATGGTTATAATCCATTGGAAGCTTCCGACGGAAACAAAGGGGATAAAATAAGTTTTTCCAACCCGAAATTTTCAGGCGAAATCAATGATAATTTCATTATCATCAATGCCGCATTTGTGGAGAATGAAACCGCCAATGTTATTTTGAGTGCGACAGGAACAGTGCCTAGCAATCGTTCAATTACGGTTTTCGTCTATGGTTCGGATGGCCAAATTTCAACTGCCGGTACGATTGCTGACAATAATGGCAACTGGGAAATATCATTAAGCAAGGATTTTGCCGGGGGACAATATGAGGTGTATGTGTGTCAAACCAATACTGACGGCACAATAACTGCAAAAAGTGCCGCCTTTGTCCTTGCTAAATAGTTAAAAAAAGGAACCGGTCCTCAAAAAATTTCAAATGGAGCATATAAATAAAAAAATATTGCTGTCTTTCTTGGGAATTGCCGCTGTTATTGGCGTGTTGGTTTTTGTGGTGGTTAAAATGTGGAATCGTCAGGACAAACCGCTTACTTTGCAGACCGAATTGGAATCCGTCGAGCCGATAAAGGATAGAATTATTAATGATTTCAACCAAATTCCAACCGTTCAAATTGGAGATTCCGAAGATGGCAAATATTATCAAATAAAAGATGATGGCAGTGTAGGATTGGAAATTCACTATGCTGACCAGCAGCAAGAAGAGAAGAAAGCAAATTTTTCTGTAAATCTTCCCAAAAACTACGCAGAGCCTGTCGAAATCAAGCTGGACAGCCAACGTTCCATCTTCATGGAAGATAAAAATTCCCAAGGAATTTCCGCAAAAACACTTACCATGGAAAGTCCGACACCAAGCCAGCAAGCAGATCAAGATCTTACGAAAATCGAAGAAGCCAAAAACGAAAAACAATACATCAAGTACCAAACTAAAGACGACAGAAAAGCGCTTTATTATGGTTACCAGAAAGAACAGACTTCAGGTGAAAGAAAACTCAAAAACTGGTTGGTATATAAAAAAGGCAACGGACACGAAGAAGAAGCCTATGCTTTCAAGAATGCCAAACTAAAACTCAATGAGGATGGGGAAGTCGAAGTGTATTATTTCAGTGACCAGGACCAACAAAACGAACAAGCAAAAGCCCAAGTAGATCCGAGTCTCCTTGAACGTGCCCAAAAAGTGGTGGCTGAAGATCTGAAAAATAGCAATTCAACCCAAGAAGATCAAGCTCCCGACTTCATCATCCCCAGGCCGTTTTTCATCGACAAATATGGTACCAAGGATTATTCTGATTGGCTCATTGATGACATCAATTCCACCATTGCTGTCGAACTGAACATCAAAACCGAGCGTTATCCTATCGCCCTTGATCCGACGCTTTCATTCACCGCGCCCGGTCAAAGTACAACTGCGACGGTGATAAATGGGGAGAGTGGGTCAATGATCGGATCTGGTTTTATGGAAGTGGGTGATTATAATTCAGATGGAAAAATTGATCTTGTAATAGGAGCGCCAGCTTATAATTCAAGTGCTGGCAGGGTATATGTATTTTACAATAATAATATTTCTTCCAAAGGTGTAATAGGGGCTGATGTGATAATAACTGGAGAGGCAGCTTCCAATTTTGGAACAGCTTTGACTAAGGGCGATTTCAATTCCGATGGAAAAACCGATCTTGCGGTAGGAGCTTATACTTATAATACAGACTATGGACGTGCGTATATCTTTTATAATGATGATTCATATCCTGACACTGCTAATTCTGCGGATGTAATCGTAACAGGAGAAAGCTCATCGAGTTTTGGTAATTTTGTTAATTCGGGAGATTTTAATTCAGACGGTAAAATTGATTTGGTAGTGGGAGCAAGGAGTTATAGTTCAAGTGCGGGTAGAACTTATTTGTTTTATCAAAATTCCGGAGGGGGTTACAGTTCAACGATGATCGCAGGATCCGATGCTAATGTTTATATTACCGGAGAAAGCAGCTCTAGCTTCGGTCAAGCCCTTACTGTGGCTGATTTGAATTCTGATGGTAAGACTGATTTGTTAATTGGAGCCAAAGATTATACTAATGGGTTAAATCTTAATGCTGGTCGAGCTTACATTTTCTACAATGATGGAACAATTCCGACTGCTGCCGCTTCAGCTGATGTTATCATAACGGAACAAAGTCCCAGCTCTTATTTTGGATGTGCAATAACGTCTGGAGATTTCAATTCTGACGGCAAAGCTGATTTAGCAATCGGGTCTTCTGGGCATTCCACAAACACTGGTCGTGCTTACATATTCTATAATGACGGCTCAATTCCTACTTCTACCGCGAGTGCCGATGTAATAATTACTGGCGAAACGTTCTATAATTATTTTGGAGCTTCTTTGGTAAGTGGAGATTTCAACAATGACGGCAGAATAGATTTTGCAGTTGGAGCCTATGGTTATAGTTCTAATGCTGGAAGAGTGTATACATTCTATGGCGGAAATATTTCAACAGAAAACGCCACTGGCGCTGATTTTATTATTTCAGGAGAAACTAGTTCGGATTTCGGAAGATTTGTGATGTGTGTTGATATCAATATTGATGGAAAAAAAGATCTTATTGCAGCTGCCGATTCGTATAATACCAACGTTGGTCGGGTCTATATCTTCTATTCCCAAAACGGGATGATAAATACCAATCAGAATATTTCAGGCGAATCGGGTTATTTTGGCAGCAGTATACTCGCGGGCGATTTCAATTCTGATGGCAGGGAAGATTTGGCAGTAGGCGCATATGGTTACAGTTCAAGCACTGGTCGTGTCTATATTTTTTATAACGATGGCTTCATGTCCGCCAGTGCGTCTTCCGCCGACGTCATAATCACCGGGCAGGCTACTTCCTCAAATTTCGGAGATGCTATGGATTATGCTGACTTGAATTCAGACGGTAAGGGCGATTTGGTGGTGGGCGCACAAATGTATAGTACTCAAACCGGGCGCGCATACATATTTTATGGAGGATCCATAATCACGGAAGGCGCGGGATCGGCGGATGTTATTATAAGCGGAGAGAGCACAAATAATAATTTCGGTTTTTCTTTTGAAACGCAAGATTTTAATTCCGATGGAAAAACTGATTTGGCCGTTGGCGCTAAAACTTATTCAACATATGGCAGAACTTATATTTTTTATCAAAACTCCGGTGGCGGCTTCACGACTCCACTTGCGGCATCAAGTGCTAGTGTGAGAATAACTGGAACAAGTTCCGTCGGATTTGGCACGTCTATTGCTGCCGAGGATTTTAATGCTGATGGCAAATATGATCTTGCAATCGGCGGTTCGAATTCAGTTTTTATATTTTATCAAAATTCCGGAGGTGGGTTTACCGATCCAAACACTGATTCAAGCGCGAATGTTACCATAACAGGGGAATCGTCCTCGGGCCTCGGCTCCCGTATTGTTTCAGGAGATTTTAATAGTGATGGAAAAAATGATTTGGCAGTAGGAGCATATACTTATACCAGTAACATGGGTCGCGCATATATTTTTTACAATGATGGATCGATTCCTACGGCGGCAACATCGGCAGATGTCATAATAACCGGTGAATCAGGCTCGTATTTTGGCAAATCAATGACGACTGGCGATTTTAATCAGGATGGGAGAAAGGATTTGGCCATTGGCGGATACAGGTACAGTACATATACAGGAAAAGCATATATTTTTCACAATGACGGTTCAATACCGACAACCGCCGTTGGGGCGGATGTTGCGATTAGCGGTGAAAATACCAGTGATTACTTAGGAGTAGCTTTGTTTTCGGGCGATTTTAATGCTGATGGCAAATCCGATCTTGCAATCGGTGCTTCCGGATATAATTCCAATGCTGGTCGCGTGTATATCTATCAATCGCGAAGCAGTTATTCATGGCAAATAATCCCTCAAAAAGACAAAGTCCGCACAACCCCGATCGCCGGACAGGAAATCGTTCTTTCTGGGGAGGGTGGCAGTTTTAGTACAAGGATGTCCTCTGGTGATTTTAATTCAGATGGAAAAATCGATTTAGCAATCAGCGCCCCTGGTTGGAACACTAACTGGGGTCGAGTGTATCTTTTCTACAACGATGGTATTATGCAATCTGCCGATGCTATAATCGATGGCACAAGCAGTGGCGGGGGTTTTGGCATTGGTCTTACTTCTGGTGATTTTGATTTTGACGGAGATACTGATTTGGCTGTTGGAGCGCAATACATTGGAACGAATGCGGGAGCGGCTTATATCTTCTATAATAAAGGTTTGTATCCCGTATCTGCCAGCGATGCTGACTTGACGATTACGGGTGAGGCAAGCAGTTATTTCGGTTTCTCGTTATCTTCCGGCGACTTCAATGCTGACGGCAGGGTTGATTTGGCAGTTGGAGCACACGGGTATAGTTCAAACGCAGGCAGGGCTTATGTTTTCAATAATGATGGTTCATATCCGACAACAGCAGCTACCGCTAACGCCATAATTACGGGCGAGTCTGGTTCATATTTCGGATTTTCCATGATCAATGGTTCTTCAGGAGATTTCAATAAAGATGGAAAAACAGATCTTGTTGTCAGTACGCCTAATTATAGCTCCAGTGCTGGACGCTTATATATCTTCAACGGCGGTTCTGTCGTGACCGAAGCCGCAACCGGAGCAGATGTTATAATAACCGGCCAATCGAGCAGTAATTTCGGCATATCTTCAACGGCTGGTGATTTCAATAATGACGGATTTTGTGATTTGGCTGTCGGTGCGAACTATTATTCCACTTTTATGGGTCGCGCATACATTTTCTATGCCGGATCGGTTGTCACAGAAGCTGCTACGGGGGCCGACGTGATTATAGCTGGTGAATCATCAAACAGCTCTTTCGGATATGCTGTGGCTTCTGGAGACTTTAATTTTGATGGAAAGACAGACTTAGCGGTTGGAGGTGACTACTATTACAATAATTCCATGGCTGGACGAAATTATGTTTTTTATGGTGATGGTTCCATCCCAACAACCGCCGCAACTGCCGATGTTATTATTGATGGGGAAACAGGAACTCATTCCGGAGCAAGTTTATCTTCCGGCGACTTCAATTTTGACGGGCACGCCGATTTGGCAATCGGCGCGTATGGTTATAACTCTAATGCTGGCAAGGTTTCTATCTATACTTTCAATGATTCTGCAACTTCTGGCGAATCGACGAATAATTATTTTGGCTATTCTTTTGCAACCGGTGATTTCAATGGGGATGGAAATATTGATTTAGCCATTGGCGCTTGGGCGTATGATTTCAGCAGTGGAAGAGTTTATGTATTTTATGGACTTGATGACAAAATGCCTATTAATCCGGAAGCAGATGAGGCGGATGTTATAATTGAGGGCTATTATGGTGAATACGGACAGACCATGATTGCTGGTGATCTGAATGCTGATGGCAAGACCGATTTGGCTGTGCAATCGCGCAGTTATAATTCCGGTGCCGGAGCGGTGTCAATTTATTACAACGATGGTTCATTGCCAACATCCGATGCTTCAAGAGATGTTTTACTTACAGGCGAATCGTACAGTGAGTTTGGTGGTACGATGAAAATTGCTGATATTAACGACGATGGTAAAAATGATCTGCTCATAGGAGGAGCATTGTACAATTCAAATCAAGGACGTGCATATGTTTTCTATCAGAATTCAGGCGGTGGGTTCACTTCAGAAGCAGCGACCGGGGCCGATGTGATCATAACTGGCGTGGCTAATTCCGCTTTTGGAAAATCCATTGAAACTCTTGATTTAAATGCTGATAATAAAAAAGATATCATCATCGGAGGTCCCAGTCAGCGGTCGGTATATATATTTTACAATGACGGGTCAATACCAAATTCGGCTTCTTCGGATGATTTTACTATCTATAGCTCTTATCTTGCCAATAACATCGGTTGTTCACTTGCTGTGGGAGATTTTAATGCTGATAACAAAGATGATCTAATAACTGGAGCGACTTCGGCAAGCAAAGTGTTTATATTTTATAATGACGGCGCTCTCCCGACGGATCCTAATTCGGCTGATCTTACAATAAGCGATAGCAGCTCATATTTTGGCAGTAGCCTGGTGGTTGAAGACATCAATATTGATGGCAAAAAGGATCTTATTGTGGGAGCACCTACGTATTCCACCAATACCGGTCGTGTTTACGTATTTTATAATCGAGGATTTGAAAATTTTCAGAAACTTCCTACAACTGCCACCAATGCCGATATGATTATGACCGGTGAAACTACTGATAATTATTTTGGCAATTTCATCACTGATGGTGATATAAATAATGACGGAGAAAATGATCTGGTAATAGGCGCATATGGTTACAGTACCAATACCGGCAAAGTATATACATATATAACAGAGACTTCATATCAAAGCAATGAAAAAAGTATCAAGTTCCAAGGCACATCGAAATATCAAGGAACGGTCAAATTTCAATAGAAGGAAAATAATTTTATTTGAAGATTTTTGGTGTCGCTTTTTCGACTATTTTTTTCGCTTCTTCCACTTGTTTTCTGAAAGCGGGATTATGCTCCGATTCCTCAATAAATAAGCGATAAGCGTCTATTGATTTTTGCATTTCCTTGTTTTCAGCATATGATTGCGCCAGATAAAATCGGGAAAGTTGGAATCCCGGAACGATTTCATTGATACGTTCGTAATGCGCTATCGCTTGGGGGTAGCTTTTTTTTGCTGAAAAGAGATTTCCTAAGTTGTAATGTGCCGGAAGATTATAGTCATTTATTTCGAGCGTTTTTTCGAAAAATTTTTGTGCCTTATCCGGCTCATTGCTGTTTTTATATGATGTTGCCAGATTAGTCATGATGGCTTCGGAAGAATTGTTTCGACGATATGCCTTTTCGAATTTTTCCGCAGCCTTGTCAAACTCGCGCTTGCGAAAAAATTTCATTCCCTCGATATAATCAGCATCATATATCGCTTTTTGGATTTCATCCTGCTTTGCCTGCTGGAGCAATTGCTTTATTTTTTCCTCGCTTAGACCTTCATTTTTCGCGTCTAGCGCCATTTTAAGTTCAGTTGTAGAAAGGTCATATTGGATTTGCAGCGCTGCGCGATATTTCTCAATCGCTTCATCTGCATTTCCTTCACGAAGTGCGATGCGAGCAAGATTGCGCACGGCTGGAACATATTTTTCATCCATTTTCAGCGATAAAGCATATTGTTCTTTTGCTTGTTTGATATTTTCAGCAGCCTCATATTGAGCGCCGAAATTGTTATGCATATCCTTGATTGTTGTATGAGCGGTTTCGGGAAAGGGGATCCATGCCAGAAAAGTCAGCACCATGAATGCGGTGACGTATTTTGTTACTGTCGCGAAGTCTGCTTGTCTTATTTTTTCCAGGATCCAAAACGCAAAATATCCGGCAAAAATTGCAAATATGGGAAACAATGCCAGGCGATAGCGTTCCGCTACGTGGCTTGCAACTATGGTTGTCGTATAGCTGGCAAAAATGACATACAAAGGGAGTGCCAGCCGTTTGTTTTTTGAAGAAAAAATATGTGCGAATAGTCCCAGGATTCCCAAGATGGCAATCGGCCAAAAGGGCAGTAAAAATCGCAAAAGTGGAAATATTTTTTTGCCGTAAGCGATATCGTAGTTGTCATCAAATGTGGTTGCGCCAAATAGCATCACGATTTTTTTAAGGACCAAGCCCATTGTGCGTAGCGGATTCAGAAACATTTCTCGGATAGCCTGCCCTGTCCAAAAAGAGGAAATTTCGGAAGGAGATGGCTCATGGTGCAAAAAAGCCTCGGTAGCTTTTTGCCAACTGGTTTCTTCCGAAGTTGGATCTACGGAAATGAATTCCGGTGGTTTTAATGACCCATCGGCTTGTTCCCACGAGCCTATATACAGATTCGGTCCGCCGGAATAGTTTATGGGTACCAAGCTGTGGCTTTTCTGCCAATTATGCAAAGTGACAGGAAAAATAACGATAGTTGCGCCCAGAAATAAGGCGGCAATATTTTGGATTAGTTTCTTCCTGGTTTGCCGCTTTGTTGGCAGGAGTGATAATGCCAAAAACGGAAGAGAATAAAGAAGATTTGCTTTTATTATAGAAACAATGCCTACAAATAGTCCCAACAAAAATCGGTTCCAAGGAGATTTTCTCTCCCAAGTCTTTATTAGTAAATAAATTATCAAAGTCACCCCGAATATTTCAAAAGTGGTTTTTAGCAGAAGCAAATCATAGAAAATAAAAGGCTGAAAAAGGACCACGATCAAAGCGGTGACCGTGCTTGCCAAAGTATTTTTCCACAGCTCTTTGGCGCAAAGAAATAAGATTGTTTGCGTCAAAGATCCGAGGATGATTTGCAAAAGTATGATGGGAAAAAAATTCTGTCCAAAAAATTTGTATACAAAAGCCAGCAGGTAAGCATAGCCGGGCTCCACAAAAAAAGCTGAACTTGCGGAGCTTGTCTTGTGGGCGATTTGAAGTGCCCAATCGCTATAAAATTTTGCATCGAGGATGGGAGTTGTAAAGAGGGGGTCGTTCTTTATTGTCAGTAAATAGGCGAGTCGTATGCCAAGCGATATGCAGAAAATAACCGAAGGAATCAGCCAGGTCTTTTTATGGGTTTTTTCCAAGAATCCAAAAAAATACAGGCCGATCTTCTTCAAGGAAAGTCTTTTTTCAAAAGTATTTCCCCTTACTTTAGTTATTTTTTTTAGCAACATACGATTCATTTCTTGAGTGATTTATGGTTGTGACTGTTTATTATAGTATACACACTTGGCGCATTTTTGCATAAGCTAAGGGTGTGTTAGGTAGGCAAATGCTAGCGGATTAAATAAGGTCTCCTACATTCTAGCTTGAGCTACAAAAATTGACAAAAAGTACTTTTAGGTGTATAATAAAATAAGAGTGAAACCGCCTTTTGGGGCGGTTTTTGTGCTGAAAAAGGCTGTGGATAACTTAGCATTTCAAGGCTGTTTTTCTGTTGTTTGAAGGGGTAAAAGGCGGTATAATTAACATAAGGCGATTTGCGTCAATTTTTGCTTTAAAGAAAATAAATATTTGATATCAAAACACGGTGAATTCCCAGGAAAAACAGCAGGAAAAAAATCATAATTTTATTACACTTTCAGCAGCTGCCAAAATTGCGGGTTACACGCCCGAATATTTGAACTTGCTTTGCCGCAAAAAACAACTTCAAGGAACCAAGATTGGACGTAATTGGTACACCAAGCAAGAATGGTTGGATGAGTTTTTTGACGCACGTGACAGTGCAGTTAAAAATTTCGTTGACAATGAGATCGAGGAAGATAATTTAGCTTCCGTTTCTGAAGATGCTCCAACTGAAAGAGCTCGTCATTCGAAGGAAATAGTTCGCATCTGTGAATTGCGCGATGAACCAAGGATTGAAAATCACGAAAAACTGTATGTTGCTCGCAATGCATTATTGAAAATCAGAGAAGGCTTTATTTGGAAAAATATTGCTGCCGCTCTGACGGTAGCGGCTTGCGTATTCGTGTTCAATCTTGTTGCTGATATTTCAAGACAACGTGAGGATGCCAGGGCTGCTGAAAATTATTCACTTATTCCTGTGGCTAACCAAGTGGAAGCATCGGTCAAAGGAGATGAGACAGTCGATGATGCAGAGTTGGCTCTTAAGGCGGGAGTTCTGTCGAGTGAAAATTACAAAGTTGCAGATGTTTCTTTTGGCGGCGACGTGATGGTTTTGGATGATGACCATGGTGATGTCAAATTGGAAATTTCCGATGTGCGCAGTGAAACACTGACTTCCAAAGATCAGAAAGAAAACAAGCTGTTGCTCACTTGGAAAACAAGCAAGCAGGCAATATCGGAAATTTCATTTTCCAAAAATAATGGACAAAACGAGAGAGTCATGAAGGAAACGGAATTTGGTGTATCTCACAGTATCATTTTGCCGAATCTGGAACCATCAACGTCGTACATGTATCAGATTTCCAGCAAAGACAAGTGGGGCAATGAAATATCAACAGATCGCTTCGGTGCATATGTCGGAGCTAAGCCGGTATCGGTATTCGAATTGATTGCTAAAAATTTCAGCGAAATGTTCGGTTGGGCTACAAAGAAATAGAAATTAAAGTTTCGGAAAACTGCGTAGATGAAAAACAAAAAAGCAAACATCATTATCACGATAGCGATAGCAGCTTGCGCACTTGCAACGCTTCTTCTGCATGATACCAGCGCGCAGATGACCAAGCAGGTTCCGGTGAGCGCCTATATTGTGGCTGCCGATGGCGCTTCGATCAGCAACGGAGAATATGAAGTTCGCTTTGCTTTGTATCGAACTGATCGTACAGAATCTGATCCATATCCTTCTGATACCGATGCAGGAAATCGTTTATGGTCGGAAGTTCAGAAGATAACGGTGCGAAATGGTGTGATGCATGCCGCTTTGGGATCTGTTACTCCTCTTCCGGAAACTCTTTCGTTCAATGAGCCGCAATATTTCTTGGGTATTCGCGTGGGCAGTGACAGTGAGATGGTGCCGCGCAAAAAAATTGCCGCAGTGCCGCAAGCGGTAAATTCGCTATATCTTCGTGGTGCAACAGTTGGAACAAATGAAGGAGATATTTTGCAGCTCGGCAAAGGTGGCAAAATAAATATCAAACAATTGCCAACGGGCAGTGGAAACAATAGTTTGGTGCTTGGTGATGATTCCAGATTGCACGATCAAAATTCGGACACTGGAACTTCAAATCTGACTTATACGTTGGGAACAGGAAAATCTTCAAGCGGCAGCATGTTTACACTTAACGTTTCGCAAAAGAGCGCGTCACCGTCAATCCGCTACAACGGTCCTTTGGGAACATGGCAATATTCCAATGACGGTTCCAATTTTGCTGACTTCGGTTCGGGCGCGGGAGCATATTTGCCTCTGGCCGGTGGAACGATGGCTGGCGACATCATTTTCAGTGGCTCGCAAACATTCGGTGGAGCAACGCTTTCAGAAATCGGATATCTCAGTGGTGCAACTAGTTCGATACAAGCGCAGCTTAGTTCCAAGTCAGATGTTGGCCATGCGCATAGTGCTGCCGATATTACTTCCGGAACTCTTTCTGTCGCGCGTGGCGGAACAGGACAAACTACCCTTGCTGACTTAATCGCTTTGGGAACAGATACCACGGGAAATTATGTAGCATCAATCAGTAATGGAAATGGCATCAGCGGTGGTGGCGCAAGTGAAGGAGCGGCGCTTACTCTTTCATTGAATTTACTTTCCGCATCTGATGGAGCCGGTGGCACGTCATCATTTTCCGGGATGGAATTTTCCGGTTCATCAAGCAATCAACTTTCTCTGCTGCAGGGATGTAGCGATGGGCAAATGCTCAAATGGGATGAGACTTCTGGAGTTTGGACTTGCTCCAATGATCTTGGCGCATCAACAGCAGTGATCAACATCAAAGAAGGTTCGACCACCTACAGTGGAGTTGATACTTTAACTTTTAGCGCTAATGATTTCTCAATTAGCAAAGTTGGTTCGGAAGCTTCAGTGGCTATTGATTATGCAAATTCAAAAATTACCAGGAGCGATCAAAATGAAAGCATTACTGGAAGTTGGACTTTTTCAGGCCTTACGCTTAACGGTAACTTGGCTGTAAGAGAATCTACCGGCGCAACTTACTACACGACTTTCACTGGCGGCGACCAAA
>CAZAFB010000001.1:99674-137846 GCA_964484505.1 uncultured Bdellovibrionales bacterium | reverse complement strand
CCGTCAGTAAGGGCAATCAAAGTGTCATCGCCGGTACGTTTCACATTTTCTCCCGGATGAAACTTGGTGCCGCGTTGACGAATGATGATGTTGCCTGTTTTCACTTTCTGATTTCCAAAAATTTTCACCCCGAGACGTTTGGAAATCGAATCGCGTCCGAGTTGTGTAGATCCACCTGCTTTACGATGTGCCATTTTTGCCTGCGAGGGTACGAGCAGCTGCAAAAATGAGCACCCCGTACCGATGCGTTGTTAAATTTTATATTTCATGACATCAAAGCCGCAGGCGATTATGCAACACAGATAAATAAAAAATCATCTCGTGTAGATGCATCGGTTACGGGGTAGTCATGAAAAAGTGAATAATTTCAATGATGTTTGACCTGCTTACGTCGTCCTTTCAATGGCATTTTGACGAGGCGCAAACTCGTCCGAAAGCACGCTTTTTGTGGTCAATTCATACGATATTTATTATAATATAAGCATAAACTATGTCAACCGTCAGCCGAGGACATTTAATGTCCAATTTGGACATTAAATGTCACGCCTTGAGCGATTTTAGAACATGGAAAAAATATTACCTAAAATTAAGGACTTTTGGACAAAAAACGAGCGAAAAATTGTGCTTGTTGTTACTTTTTGCCTTGTTAGCGCAGTTTCTTTCGGTTTTGGCGCTCTTTGGGGTCAAAAATGGCAGCAAAAGCCGGTCGTAATCGAAAAGCTTGCTGATATCCCAAAAGCAACTGAAAATGCGCCAGAAAGTCAAAATAAGGCTCAAGTAACGAGCCAACAAGTTAATCAAGCATCTGTAAGCACCACAGCATCCTCGCCTGAAAACACCTCCAAATGCGCCTTTGTGGGCAGCAAAAACAGCGACAAGTTCTATGTCCCAACCTGTTCCTGGGCCAAACGCATCAAACCCGAAAACCTTGTCTGCTATCCGGATGAACAAACCGCCTTGGCAAAAGGAAAGACAAAGAGTGATTGTAAATAGTTATGATTTTTAAAAAAGCGGAGGGCGCGGTTGCGTCCTCCTAAATTATGTCCTGATTCCAGATGGTTGCGAGATTCGAACTCGCGAGTCGGGGAGTCAGCCCGAGCTTCACCAGAGCCATCCGGATTCGGACTTGCCATCATCAGCTTGTTCTTCTTGCTTTTTGCTTTTTTCCTTAAGTAACATATCTTCCTCTGCTAACCTTTTCAGCATTATTTCAGTTTCTTTGCGCGCTCTTTTTTCTCGCTTGCTTTTTCTATAGGTTTCTATAGAAGCGCCGATACAACCAAACAAAGACCAAATAGAAACCAAAATTCCGGCAATAAACTTACACAAAAAAACAAGGGTTTCTGAGATTACTTCCAAAAAATCTTTTTTGTCATTCAGTCCCATCCAAAAATCGTTGCCAGATAATTCGTCCAGAGGAATATATAGGAAAAACCAAATGCCAAAAAACAAAAAGCATAGCCCAATGATTATTCCCAAAATCATTTCTGCTAAATCAGATATCAATGTTGCCTCCTGTGATTCAAAAATGGAAATAAACTAAAATAAAAAAGAACCGCCAACATCATACCAGATATATTTTTCTTAGGCAAACCCTTCTTTCTTTTGTAAAAGGAAGCTCTTTGAGCCTCCTTGAATAGAAAAAAATTGAATGGCTACATTGAAAAACAATGTTTTCGGGGATAATCGAAATCACTACTAGTGAAGCCATTCGATGCGCCGCCGCCTTTTTGTTGACTTAAAGCGCCATAGTTTGTTCGAAAAAACATAACTCTTGGGTTAGCTTTTTTATAGCAAATAACCTGCACTCGCGCAAGTATTTTTGGCGGTTGCCCGAAATATTTACTTGTGATAAAGTGTAAAGGAAATATTTTTTAATTTTTTTCTTCTCTATGGGTATAAAAAAGACTGTCATAATTTCTTTGGGCGGTTCGTTAATCGTGCCAGAGGAGGTGGATTGGGAGTTTGTGAGAAAATTCAAGGAACTGATTGAGGAAGAAATAAACAGCGGCTATCGTTTTATCATCATCACTGGCGGGGGAAAAACCGCACGTAAATATATTGAAGCCGGTTCAAAAATAGACGACATAACAGCTGAAGACAAGGATTGGATAGGTATTCATGCAACTCGCATGAACGGACATTTTTTGCGTACCATATTTCGTAAGCACGCGCATCCGACGATCTGCAAAAATCCTTATGATCTTGAGGGATTTTTAAAAACCAAGGAGCCGATTCTGATTGCAGCCGGATATCGCCCGGGCAATTCAACGGATTATATTGCCGTGCTTTTGGCTAAGCAATTTGGCGCCAAGAAAATTGCCAATCTTTCCAATATCGATTACGTTTTTGATAAAGACCCGCGCACCAATCCTGATGCTAAAAAAATAGAAAATATTTCTTGGCTGGAATTTCAGAAAATCGTTGGGGACGAATGGGATCCAGGTGCAAATGTTCCATTTGATCCAGTGGCTTCAAGAGTCGCAGGGCAAGAAGGAATGGAAGTGGTTATTTTGAACGGCAAAAATTTGGAAAATTTCAAAAAATATTTGGAAGGAGAAGAATTTGTGGGGACGACGATAAAATAGGTTTTGGCGTTTATAACGTTCACAAAGTTCATAACGTTGGTTTGGAAAGGCAACTCGGGAGGGTTGCTTTTTAGTCTCTTTTAATTTTTGGGATTTGGGAGTATATTTTAAGCGAAAGCATGCGTGGCTTCAAAAAACAAGAAAGGGAGGTGGGTCATGGAAATCATCAAAGGCATTGCGGCAGTTTTTATCCGTGTAACAGGAAATTATTGGAAAGCATCATGGATCGAACACGGGAAATTGAAATGTAAGTATATCGAATCCCGCACCGACCCTGCCACACTCACCTTTGCTCAAATAAAACGCAAAAAAGGAATGTCTAAAAATGATATTTTGCGATTTATCGGAGCACCTATTGGAGAAAAATGAAATGAGGAAAATGAAAAAGCCCGAGACATAAATATATGTTTCGGGCTCTTGATTTCCATGGCAAAACTACATAACAGCTTTGAACAAGAGCTCAAGCTCTTTTCTGGACATTTTAAACGACCCGAACTGATATTTATTGGAGTCGAAGCCATGCCAATCTGATCCTGCCGTTGCAATCAGATTTTTACTTATGGCCAATTCTCTCAAATTAGCTGTAAGCTCTTCACTCTGGCGAGAATGTGCCGCTTCGATTCCCAAAAGTCCGCTTCGTTTCATTTCAACAACCATTTCTTCGATAGAAGACATTTTTTCAGAAATACTCCTAGGGTCAACTTTTCCAAAATTACCTCCAGGATGTGCCCATACCGGAATTCCTCCAAAATCACGAATAAGTTCTATCGCTTCAAAGGTATTGATATAGGCAGCTCTATTGTTCTTCGCGTAGGCCACGCCTCCAGGGAAAAGCAACTCTTTTCGCACTTCGTCATGCGAAAGTCCGAATTTTTCAACCCGATATCCCAAAACTTGAAGGGTAGTTAAGACAGGACCGGGATAATCGAAATATTTCACCAGATCGTCATAAGCAACATCCATAATCCCGGCCTTACGATACATTTTAAGAGATTCTTTCACAAGACACTTGCGCGCTTCAATATGTTCCCGCAAAAGTCCGTCAAATTCAGCAGCTCTGGAAATATCTATCCCATAACCCAATATGTGATATTCTTCTTCCAGGGTATATGTGGTTATTTCCACTCCCGAAAGGAGAGCAATTTTGGAATTGTCTTTTTTTTGCAATAAGTTCTCGGCTCCTTTCAAGGTGTCATGGTCTACGACTGCAAGTGCCGCCACGCCATATTCTTCCGCCAATGAATGCAAGAATTGTGGCTTTTTGTTTCCGTCAGACCATTCAGAGTGAGTATGCAACTCGACTTGAACATCATACTGATAACGACTCATAAGCACCCCCAAGAAAAATTAGTGACAAGTCTCTTTCGGCATCCTGTTTTCATGCATGTTTTTCAAGGTTTTAGCTGTACCATCTGGATGACGCCAATCTTTTTCGATTTGCTCAAAAAGCAGCTCATGATAAATAATTTCCGCTTGCTTATTAACCTCATCTTCGGTTAAAAGTGATATTTTGGAATGATCCATGAAAACCTCCTTATTCCTATAAATTTTTAAATCAACTGCAATAGCCTATTTAAGCTCATTTTTTCTTTATCGTCAAGCTTTTTGATTCCTTATCTAGGGTTTTTGCATTCTCCACATCCTTGCGGGCGGCGGGGGATAGAAGAGGCATAATATTCTTAAGAGCAATGCCGTCCACTTTCAAAACCGATTCCCATTTGTCCAAAGGCTCCAAAATCGCACGCAGCTGCGCCTCGTCGTATTTATATGTTTTGCGCAAAGCTTGGGCGATTATACCCGCTTCGCCGAAAACGCGGTCCACGCCTTCTTGCTCCATATAATCAGTGATCAAATTCTGTGCTGTGGCAAGTTCTGTTTTTTTTATGGCAACTTCCGCTTTAAGCGCAATATATTTTTCAATCGCTTCGTTGATTTCAGCCGTATCAATTTTTCTTTGCTCCTTGAATTTATGCCGCCACATCGGGCAAATTTTTTGAAAGCCACACCAATCGCAAAGCGGCGTTACATTCGGAGAAAACTCACCGGCCTCGATGTGTGAAATCACTTCCAAAAAAAGTTTGTTCGCTTGTTCAAGTTGTTCACGCGTGCGTGTGGAAGAAAGTTTTACGCCGTGTTTGAGGTAGTAGAGACTCACGGTAATTTTTTCCATGTTAGCAGCTTCTTTCGGGTAGCGCGAAAGAAAAGCGTTCATATATACCGAGAGCTGCAAATCGTTGTTCACCTTGTCTTGCGAAGGCATTTTCTTGGTTGTTTTATAATCGATAATTTCATAGCCATCCTCTGTTTTATCGATACGGTCCACAATACCGGAAATCACGTGCTGATTGGAATCTGTCCCGATAGGAATGGCGAAGCGGCTTTCCAAATCGACAATGTTGAAATCAGCCGGATTATTTTTTTTGCAATAATCAGAGATCATGGATACACCTTGCGAAAATGCGGCGCGATCTTCCATTTCATCTTCAAAAACGTCGCTGTTCCAATTGCGAGAAAAAAAGTCGAGCGTATCCTCAAGCGTCGGCGGCAGGAGGGAAGGAGCATGATAGAATTTAAGCGCTCCATGAATAAGTGTGCCAAAAACAGCCTCTTTGGACTTAGGCTCTTTTATCTTATCGATGTTCTGAAATTTATATTTCAGCGAACAATTTTGGTATGTATCAAGTGCTGAATATGAAATTCTCATTTGGCTATATGCTAGGTTTTAGTTTATTTATTATAACAGGAGAAAGATTTGAAGCAAGAAGAAAACCGCGATGTTCCGCGGCTTATGATTATAGTGTACCAAAAAAAGCTCTCAATAGATGTCAATCATTGCATTGAAAAGATTCTTGGCAATGTTGTTAGCCTTTAAAGATAATTCTTGCAAACCGCCCAATTCATGATAGCTGGTTATTCCATGAGCAGCCTCGCAATATTCATCTTCCAAAAGCCCGAGCTTATATTCAATCAACGGATGATCTATTCTGGATATCCTTATTTCATGAGATAAAGACTCACTGCCTATAAAGAGCATTATCTTATCATACGACAATCCCTTCGGACTGACACTCTGTGCCACGAGGATCATTTCATCATCAAAAAAATAATCAAAAGCGACACCTTGTTTTTCCAAAAAAATAATGATTTGCATGGCGAAAATTATTCCGGCCACATTTACTTCCTCAAGAAGAAGTAGGCGAGAATCGGCATAATTTTTCGCCATCTGCGGATTAACACCCCCTTTAACAAGGCATTTTTCCAACACGTTGGCATATTGCAGAACTAATGTCGACTCTTGATTTTTCATTTCGCGACCTCCTTTTTGATTTCCAGAAAATTTTTATAAAATTACTTTTTTAAATCTAACATGTCCCTATTTTATAGTCAAAAGGATATTGACAATATTTTTCGAAAGATATATAGTTCTAATACATACCAAATAAGTATGCATTAAATCAAACCTATGAAATTTTCTACTAGAGCCGAATATGGGCTCAAAGCTATGGTCAATTTGGCCCAATGTTTCCCACAGCAAAAAGCCGTTAGCGAGCTTTCTTTGGACGAGGGCATTTCGCCGAAATATTTGGAAAGACTCATGGGCATGCTTCGCAAGAAAAAACTTGTTTTCAGTTCAAAAGGGAAGGATGGCGGATATTTTCTGGCCCGCAGACCGGATGATATTTCCGCAGGAGAGATTATTGAAGCACTTGATGGGCCAATTGCACCGATGAAATGTGCGGGCGAAGGATGCAGCATGGAAAACTGTTGCCCTTCAAGCAAAGTCTGGAACGTGATCGGTGAACAAGTTAAGAAAACAGCATATAAAATAAAACTGGGTGATTTAATTGAAGAATAATTTTATTCCCGCGAATCCACAAACTTGAAGCCTTTCGGGAGCTAAGCTCTTGAAGAGTTAATGCTCTGCCAAAGCTTAGCTCCAGCATAGGCGCATACACAAATTTATCCTCAAATAATATATGAAAAAAATATATCTAGACTACGCCGCTACAACACCATTGGATCAAAAAGTCTTCGCCAAAATGCGGCCATATTTCATGAATAAGTTCGGCAATGCCATGTCGATCCATTCTTTCGGACAAGAAGCTTTGAAAGCTGTTGATTTGGCGCGCCGGCAAGCTGCTGATTTTTTCGGATCCGCTCCTTCGGAAATCGTGTTTACCAGCGGAGCAACGGAAAGCAATAATCTCGTCATAAAAGGATCTTTGAGATCATTCTATTCAATCAAGCGCAAGGAAAATGAAAAACCGCATATCATCACTACAGCTTTTGAACATCATTGCGTTTTGGATGCTTGCAAACTTTCCGAAAAAGAAGGACTTGTTGATGTAACCTATCTTTCACCTAGAAAAGACGGCCTTGTTAGACTTACTGACGTCAAAAAAGCAATCAAACCAAACACGATACTTATAAGTGTTATGTACGTGAATAACGAGATCGGCACAGTCCAACCGATTGCGGAAATAGGGAAGATGCTCAAAAAAGAGAATACTAAACGCAAAGAAGAAGGGCTTTGGCCGATCACATTGCACACGGACGCAACCCAAGCGGTTAATTATTTCGATTGCAATGTGGAAAATCTTGGCGTCGACCTGCTTTCCATGTCCGCACACAAAATTTATGGTCCCAAAGGAGTTGGCTTGCTATATGTGAGAAAAAATACATATATCAAACGCATCCAAGATGGCGGTGATCAAGAATACAAGTTGCGCGCCGGAACGCACAATGTACCTGGAATCGTGGGATTGGGAGAAGCTTTATCAATGGTTAATGAACAAAGATCGATAAACAACGGGATTCAAAAATTACGCGATTATTTAATTAAGAAAGTTTTGAAAGAAATTCCAAAGTCATATCTTAATGGCGATGCGATTAAGCGCTCGCCAAACAACGCTAATTTCCGTTTTGACAATGTGGAAGGGGAGGGATTGGTTTTGGCTCTTGATTTGGAAGGCATCGGTGCTTCAACCGGTAGCGCGTGTTCCTCTGGTGCATTGGAACCATCGCACGTGCTTTTATCTTTGGGACTTAAACATGAACAAGCGCATGGGAGTCTCAGATTGACAATCGGAAAATATACAACCAAGCAAGAAATTGATCATACTGTGACTGTTTTGAAAAAAGTAGTCGCAAGACTGCGAAAAATTTCCGGCAGCGTATTAAATTCATTCAAATAATCGCAAATTTGCATAACATATGAAATATTCAAAGAAAGTCATTGATCATTTTACCAAGCCTCACAATCAAGGCGTGATTAAAAATGCCGATGGAATAGGTACGGTTGGCAATCCCAAATGTGGCGATGTGATGCGCATGTATATTAAAGTTACAAAAAATAAGCAGGGTAATGAGATTATAAAAGACGTTAAATTCGAAACTCTTGGCTGCGGTGCGGCCATCTCGACATCTTCCATGGCAACAGACTTGGCAAAAGGGAAAACCCTTGATGAGGTCATAAAATTGACCAATAAACAAGTTGCCGAGGAACTTGGCGGTCTGCCAAACTCCAAAATGCATTGTTCTAATTTGGCCGCAGATGCTTTGCATAAAGCAATTGCTAATTATAAAAAGAAAAAATAATATGCCAAAAATACGCGAGTTTAAAAAAGAAGACCATGCGGAAGTTTTGGAGTTATTCAAGCAACTTAATGATTCCATAGAATCATTTGATGCTCAATCTATAATTAATGATAACAATTGTTATTGTGTTGTTCTTGAGGAAAATGGGGTAGTTAAGGGATTCGGCGCGCTGATTTTACATCATGTACCCACGAGAGGACTTGTAGGCAGATTGGAAGATATTATTGTGGGGGAGGCATCGCGCCAAAAAGGATTCGGACGTAAGATTGTCGAGCATCTTATTGAAAAAGCCAAAAATATGGGAGCTGCTTCGATTGATTTGACTAGCAACCCGCAAAGAATCGCAGCACATTCATTATATGAATCATTAGGATTCCAAAAGCGAGACACGGGAAGTTATAGGAAAGAACTGTAAAAAATAAATAATTTAAATTTCTTTTTTATTTAAACAGTGAAGATATGCAGGGAAGAGGATAGCATTGAAGCTATCCTTTATTGTTTTTTATCAATAGAAAGTTGCCTATTGTAAAATATATCTAACGTCGCACAATATATCTTTTGCGACATTTATATAAAAGAAGGGTGACTATATTCACTTAAAACATCCAATGAACCTTTATTTGAACCCCAAACCTTTAAATAAGCCTTTCTCATGAAAATTACATCCTAATAACCTTGAACTACCATTTTCTATCTCTGCTATCCCTCTTGAGACATCATATTTTGATCTTGGAGCAACTTTTCCAAGACCCAAGGTACCCAAAATTACAAAAAAACTCACCTAGCAATTTTTAGCTTTAAATAAGCCATATTTAGGGGTACAGCTATACCACCTAGTAACCAAAGGCGCCTCACAGCTCAATTTTGAGCGTCGTTTTTTGGCTTAAATAAGCCATTATTCAAGGGGTGTTTTAGCTCTATTTTAGCCCTGTTTTGAGCCTAAATTACCCAATTTAAGCAGCTAAAATTCTACTGATACCATCTTTAAATTTACTCATGTATCTTTCATGATCCTGAACCAGTCTATCGACGAGGCAGATAAATTACAGATGAAATTAATGATTCTAGATTATAAATTATATTATAAAATTTTATAATATTAAAAAATTTTTAAAATATGAATTGTAAATTGCAAATCGACAATCTGTAATTCAAGAAGCCCCTTATTATCAAAAAAATAAAAAGCAGCCTTTAGTAAATCTTTGACTGTAATTAAAGCGCCTATACCAAACTCCCTACAAACAAAATCCCTCTATATCCCTAACGTCGCACAACCTTTTTATATTCAGAAAAGGTAACTTCAAAAAATATATTTCAAGATTATAAAAACTAAAATCCAAGGGATTTTAGTTTTCTTGTTTCTATATTTTTTTGTAAATTCGCAACTTACCAATTAATTTTCGATCAGTTAGTTATAAATAATCATCTGATCAACTGATGTCACACCTCCCCCGCCGACAAGAGCTCGGGAGGTATCGAGGTATAGATTCGCTCCAAAATATGGATCATGTACTACGTATTTGCTACCATCCTTATGATGCACCACAACATAGTGTCCACCACCTTTTGATTTCTTGATATACACAATAACGGGATTCCCTTTTTTAATTTCGCTATCAATTCGAGACCAACTAATGTTTCCATGCGACGTGCTGCTATTCAGACTTACGTCTGCCGCAGACCAAGATTTTGGCCATTGAATCAAATCCCAAGAAAAAATGGGCTGTTTGGCGAGAGTCTTTGGGGTGATGCTCGCACCGTGATTTTTGAAAACCATGGCTACCGAAGTAACCGCACAGCCCCAACTCTTCATGCTGCTTTTTGAATTACCGATGTTTACGTTAGCCCAACTCGGATCTCGCTGCGAATAATACCAGTCCAAAGAAGCCTGCGCTGATTTCGGGGGTTTAGGAAAATCATCAATGGAATAGCCGCCGCTTCCAAACAATTGATCAAGATCCAACAATTCCAATTTTTGAGCTTCAACACGAGCTAAGAGTTGTTTGTAACGCGCCTCTTCTCCTCTAGTTTGAACCAAAAGTCCTTGCTTTTGCGATTTGGTATTTTCCAACTCGGCATTTTTTTCTTGTAAATCTATGTGCAAACCGACTATTTCTTTTTTATCATTAACAAGCGAACTGCGATCGGATTCCAATTTTTGTTTGAGTGATTTTACCGAATCAAGCATTTCCTTTATTTTATCGCCGGTCTGTACTAAACGATCTTTTTTCACCAAAAAAGAAGTCATGCTGTTATCAGCCAAATATGCCGTAACTACGTTTTCACGATTGGACTCGTAGTATGATTCTATAAGTTTAGCGAGAAGCTGTTGCTGGGATTCAACAACTCTTTCCTTTTCACGAATTCCTTCTTCCAACTTGGCTATTCTTATATTCAAGTCTTCGATCTTGCGCTGGTTTTGGGCAATGTTTTTTTCCGATTCCGCAATATCACTGTTCATTTGCTCAATCTGGCCATTGAGCATGGAACCTTGTTTTTGCTTCACCTCAATTATCTTGCGATACACCTCCGCTTTCTTTTCCAGCTCCTCAATTTTTTCCTGCGTTTCTTCGGTATCGGTAGCGGTATCCGCAAAAACAATATTGCTTTTGTCTTGCGCATAAAAAACAAACATGCCGACCGTTGCAAGTGTTGCTATCAAAAGTAAAAATATTATTGGTTGTTTGTTTTTATTTCTCATTAGTGGCTTTAATTTACTAATGGCGCCTTAGTGACTCGCATGTCTTAACTATAGCAAAGAAATTGCGTTATCAATTCGCTTGAGCGACTCTTCTTTTCCCAAAACCCAGGCAACTTCAAACGGCGACGGAGACTTTTGCGCGCCGGTGAGTGCCATGCGCAGCGGCCAAAGCAGCGCTCCGCGATCAATTTTGCCGTCTGCAGATTTAAAATTATTCTCAGCCGCCTCAAGCAATGTTTTTTCTATCTCAACTAATTTCCATGCATTTCCGTCCATTTCCTCAAATACTGCCTTTGAAATTTCCAACGACTTTTTAACATCCTCGTCAGACATCTCTTTCCATTTGAGCATCGCGCTGTCATATGACATATCGCCAAAAAAGAATTGGTTATCTTCACCTGTGGCAGCCAATGTGTTCAAGCGCTCTTGCTCCACTGTCAAAACTTTCCTTAGATATTCTTCGGATTTATATTTTTCTTCAAGCTTCACGAACCACTCTTTCTTTTCCAAAAACGGTAATGCTTTTGAATATAAATCGTCAACAGAAAGTTTTTTGATATATTGATTGTTGATCCAATCCAGTTTTTTCAGGTCAAAAAACGCTCCAGCCTTGTGAATTTTTTTAAAATCAAAAATATTTTCCAATTCATTCATAGAAAAAATTTCCTGCGTACTTCCCTTCCCCGGATTCCATCCGAGAAGCGCTATAAAATTTATCAAAGCTTCTCTCAGATAACCTTTGTCGATATAATCTTGAACAGCCACATCGCCATGACGCTTGGAAAGCTTCTTCTTTTCAGCATTTACGAGTACCGGCATGTGCCCGAATTTAGGCACTTTCCAGCCGAATGCTTTATACAAGAGAATATGCTTAGGTGTGCTCGGTAACCATTCTTCGCCCCTGGTAACGTGTGTTATTTCCATCAAATGATCGTCCACTACTGCCGCAAGATGATATGTTGGAAAACCATCAGACTTAATCAATATCTGGTCATCAATGGTGTTACTGTTGACTGAAATTTTTCCATATATCATGTCTTCGAAAACGATTTCCTCCCCGCGAGGCACTTTGAAACGAATCACGGCAGGACACTTGTCTTTCAATTTCTGATTTATCTCTTCCTTGCTCAGATTTGTAACGCAATAACGATCATACATTGGCGCCTTTTTTTCTTTCTGCTGATCTTCTCTCATTTTGTCCAAACGCTCCGGCTCGCAAAAACAATAATACGCCTTGCCTTCTGCCACCAATGCTTCGGCATATTTTTTGTATATTTCCAATCTCTCTGACTGCACATAAGGTCCATATTCCCCTCGCTCGATTACTCCCGGATATGATGTTGACTCGTATTGTTGTTTGTTGTCAGCTGTTGGCTGTGAATTTAGATAAACTCCCTCATCCCAGGAAATTCCCGCCCATTCCAATGATTCAATTAATTTTTCCACACTTCCCTCGACATATCTTTTTCGGTCAGTGTCTTCAATACGTAGCAAAAAAGTGCCGCCACTACTTTTGGCGAAAAGATAATCATACAAAACCGTGCGCAAGCTTCCCACATGCAAAAAACCTGTTGGTGACGGCGCAAAACGAACTCTGATTTCCTTATTTTCTTTATCAGTCATATGTGTCTTATAGGTATTATTTTTCATTGAAATTAAACAAAATTTCTATTGAAAACACGATCACAGCGTTAAAAATCCTCCTTGCTCGGTAGCGTGGCTCCTGGATGAAGCGCCAGAGCCATTCCATCCCTATCTTGCGCCAAATTCCAGGTGCTCGCCTCAATTTTCCAGTCACAAAGTCAAAAGCGCCACCGACTCCCATGGCTAGTCTAATACTATCACTTTTTAGTTTATTAATAAAGAGTTCTTGATCGGGAGCGCCGAGGGAGCAAAATAGTATTTGGTATGCAGGCAAATTAACCTTGTCATCCTGAACTTGTTTCAGGATCTGCTTAGATTCCAAATCAAGTCCGGAATGACAGCTGAAATTTATATTATCACCTCCAAAGATTATGCTTGGATAAATTTTGCGTAGTGCAGCGGCAGTTTCTTCCCACGTACTCAAGCCATTTCTGTTTGCTGCCAAAAACACGCCAAGCTTTTTCTTGTTGGCAATTTTGAGAATCGCATGCATGAGATCCGCACCAGCAAAGCGACATTTGAGCCACTTGCCGTAACGCAAAAAAGCATAACTCATGCTTATCGAGTCTGCTACATTCAAATCAGCTTGGCTTAAAATATTCTTAAAAAGTTCGTTTTTTTGGGCTTCGAGGACAAACTCCGCATTCACCGTGCAAATCTGATGAAATTTAGGTTCATCCAAAAAAGATTCTATCTTTTCAACAATCTCTTTTTTGGTCAAGTTGTCGACACGAACACCAAGAATTTCCATACATTATGCTAAGCAAGTGGGCATGTTTCCATAACCGTATACTCCGGCCCGCCTTTGCTTTGACCAGGATTACTTTCCATAACAAAAACTGTCTCCACCGGCACAATCAAATTTACCTTTTCATCAATCACCGGTTTTTCGGAAAGAGCCTCCCATTTGTCTGCGCGAATGCGACCCAAAGTGATGTGTGGAATAAATGCTTTTCTTTGTCCCTTGGAAATGTTCAGCGCTTCTTCAATCGATTCAATAAGATTTTTCAAGTCATCGCTTACCTGACCAACCGCCCAAATCATTTGCGGACTTTCCAAATCAGGTCCTAATGATATACGGTTAAATTCAACATCAAAAGATTCCATGGAAGCGGCAGCATCACTGACATTTTGACATATTTCCGGCAGAACGCTTTCGTCGACATAACCCAAAAAAGCCACTGTAATATGCAAGTTGACTTCCCTTACCCACTTGACCGGCAGTTTCTTCCAAGGCTCGATTTTTTGCGCTAATTTCTTTTTTACATGCGCCGGCACCCCTATTTCAATAAATATTTTTTTCTTCTGCATCAGATTTAAAACTATGATTATGCTTAAAATATAGCAAAATTAAGCCAAAAAAGCAAGAAAAAGGGACTTGGATTTTTCCAAGCCCTTCGAGAAAATCGCTTCTAGGAAGCAAAGAAATTTCTATATACAACCTCCATTGCATTACGAATCGAATCTGCCAGCCATTCAACCACGTTAGGTTTGCCGAAATCTTGGCAAAGCGTTCCTTCGCTGCCCGGAATATAACTACGGCATATTGCCGGGCGCTGCTCATGAATCGTACATAGTCCCGTTTCTTGGTCAAGCTTTTCACAGGAAAAGAACCAATCAAGACAGACTATGCCAACTACTTTGAAAGGAAGCTTGTTGGAAATCAGGAAATCGTTAACAATTTCCTCGCTCATAAATCCATTTTCCCAAGAAATGCTTTTGCCTTTGAAAACAATCTTGAAACCCTTGCAACATTCTCCTCTAATCGAACATCGCAAACAATCGATAGACATGATCGATTCCTCCTTTCAAAGTTTTATTCAAAAAAACAACTTTTCTTGGAAAAGGCACTGTAACATTTTTCAAAAATAAAAGCAATTACATCAACCGGGCTTGAAAGAATTTCTTCAGTTTATCAAAAAATAACATTCTGATTCCCAAGAGTTCCAATCCGATCACAGCTAGCCATGATCCGGGCGTAAGCGGCGTAATCAGCGCCAAAAAACCAAGAAAAACAAGCATTATTCCCAGAATCTTTTTCCAAAGATTTAAATTTTTAATATGCAGATTTCTCATTTGAAAATATTGGTCAATTTAATCTAAAGATAGATAGATTAAGATACGCCGCAAAAGACACCCAGAGAAGATATGGCACCAAAAGCCAAGCTGCGACTGATGAAAACTTGCGAAATATAACCATGTTCCAAATAATGAATATCCATAGAATGGTGATTTCCGCAAAAGCAAAACCGGGATTTTGCAAGCCAAAAAACAAAGCTGACCAAAGAACGTTCAATACCAACTGAATGCCGAAAATTAAGTAAGCTTTTTTCTTGCCTTCTTTGTCGCTTTGCCAGACCAAATACAAAGAGCAGCCGATGAGAAAGAAAAGAAGTGTCCACACCGGGACAAAGATCCATCCTGGCGGATTAAAAAAAGGCTTTTGCAGCGTTTGATACCAATTACTTACCGAAGAAGCAGTAAAAATGCTTCCGATCGCCGCAGCCAAAAAAGGAGGAGCCATTGAAATCAAGAATTTTGAAACATTTTTTATTTTCGCATTCATTTTTTTATTTTTTAAAATAAATTAGCATTTATTCACTTAATGCAATAAGGCATTTTCAAATTTTCCTGCTATCATATGCCCAGTGCAAAAGCGCTTGCCTTTGTTTTCTTCTGCAATCAAAATCGTGCGGCAGACAATGTTTTTGAACAGCCACAAGGTGCCTGCAGAATGCCTTCCATCTTTTGATTTGTCTGAGATCATCAACATGTCTTCTTCCCATATAGTACCGGCAATACCATTGAAACCAGCCGCGCGGATCATCGGGATGAATCCAGCCGTTCTTTCTCCATTCTTCAAGCGGCTGCGAAGCATCAACCCCGAAATAGTTCAACTTCTTGTCATGACCAGGAAGACCGTCGGGAAACAATTTGGCGCCCCGAAACCAGTTTTCAGGAAATTCATCTTTGCAATCGCGCATATACCTTCCGCCAAACACCCCCAGTCGCAACATTTCTTTGGGAGTAAGTTCCGGTTTGAAATCGGGATGAAAATTTTTCCCCATGGGCTCAGTGAGGAAATATTGATATCCCTTTTGCATTTTGTCATTAACCCTCACTATCCTTTTCATTTTTTTAATCCTCAAAAAACTATTCTATAATTCCCTGCCTGCCAGCGGATAAGTCGAAACCATAATCACCACCGCAATTTTTGCCATATTTTTTGGCACACTTCGGACAAGCCGTATATCACATATACATCTTTTCCAATACCTAGTTCTTTGGATATCTTTTTCAAAGGCTAGGTTTTAATTTATTAAAAAATATCAGGACAACTATTTGAATGAAACCGGAATCGAAATTGATTCATCTTTTTCCTTTTGACCGGAAGGATTATTTTTTTGTAAAATCAGAGTTCCCTTTGTCGCATTCCCCGGATTAAAGGTAAGCGTTGCCATAAATGGGACAAAGGAATCTGTCATCCAATCGTCTTGCGCCTGAACGTTTCCAGTTGCAAGCACTTTCCCATTTTCATCGACAAGCTTAGCTGGAAAGACCGCTTCAAAATACCAGCCCTTAGCCTCACCGGAAATTCGCAGGGGACTTTTTACCACCGAGCTTGGGAGGGGTTCCTCTACTTTGATAGTCACGTTTTGAGTGGGACTTTGCTCTTGGGGAGCCAAAGTAGGTTCCTGCTTTTCCAAGTTGTTTTGTGACGAAACCGAAGAATCACATGGCGTTGAAGGCATTGGAGCGGACGGATTTCCATGTTTTACCCACTGTCCGCCTTTGCAAATCCACAAATCTTCACCGCCACTAGAAAACCTCAGCACGAAAAGAACCAAGACCAGAACAATAACAACGATTCCAGAAACAATAATTGTTTTTTTCATATTATTATTTATATTATATAAAATTATATAATTCCCTACCCTGCCAATTTATTCTATCAACTGATCCGCTCGTATCCAAATCGTGCGAGGTCACTCTCAATATCGTCATATTTTTTGCCGCAGAGCATACCGCCAGCAATGAATTTTTCCTGCGTCACATCAGCAAGACAAAAATCAGGTGCCTGAAAAAAATCCTTGTCCTCAATTTCCCCGAATTCAAAATCTATCACCACTAAACCTTCCAATTCATCTTGAAACACATCGACTTCTGCCGTGCCGCCTTCGTAGTTGAAATAATATCTGAGCTTGCGCACCTTTTTGCTTTCCAGTCGAGACAGCGCCTCAAATTCTTCCCTTGAAAGAACAATTGTATCCTCGGATTGATGCGAAGAATCTGTCCCTTTGACCGGCTGCTTCTTGGTCATTTCATATTTATCACCTTTCTTACGTATCCTCAAAATCGGATGCTCTGCTGAAGCTGGTATATATAGATCCAAAATCTCCTTGTTTGGGCTGTTCCAAACTCCCTCGGGGATATATTTCGCCAAAAACGTCCTTTCTAATTCAATTTCTTTCATATTATTTTTCCCATAATTACGATATAATTTTTGCCATATTTTTTGGCACACTTCGGACAAGTTGTATACCACATATACATTTTTTCCAACACTTGGTTTTTTTCTTGGAGATATTTTTCAAAATCACTGCATCATTTACCAGTATTTTTGAAATCTCCTTCGTAAACCTTGCTTAAAAATTTTCCGGATAGTTGAACATTTTCCATTCCGGGAACTTCCTTATCAACTGCCAAATACAGATCCATGTTCCACTTGGAGGTATGATCGGAAAGACAGAGCCAGTCCGGAACCTGGACACCGTTTTTTTCCGTCATATGCATCAATCGTGTTATCACCTTGCCAAAATTCAACGGCACGTAAAAAAACGTGCGGACCCTGTCTTTTATAAAACGCTTGTTTTCCCATTCAAAAACCCGCTCCATCCAAGGGGTCGGATCAAACTTGGGACAACACTCATTGTTTCTATTTTGATCATCCATATTTTTATTACTCCCTAATAATTAATTTAAATTAACGATTAATTTTCTTTCAAAAACTATTCTATAATTCTCGAGAATATGAGAATAGTTATGTTTGGGTTGAAAATGTTTTTAGGAATTTGTAAATTATTTTTCCATAGGGTGAAAGTTCATGTGCGACCATATTGCCATCGTTTCTTTTGCGAACCAACCCAGCATGCTCAAGACGAATAAGATGCATCGAGGCGGTTTTTATATTACACTTCAGCGCCATGGAAATTCCTTCCACGGAAATACCCTTCCGACCCCCTATCAAAAAAATCATTTCAATTCGACGATGATTGGCCGCACCCTTAAGATGGCGTTCCATTTGTCTGGACGTTTTTGGCTTCGAAGCCGGCTTTTCCGTTTTGTATATATTTCTCTTTTTCGCAAGCATATGATTTAACAAACATGTAATCTTACAAGTTGATAGGCACGCAACCAAAATCCCCTGCCATATCCACTACCAACATAGCATATCAACTACACCAACATTCTACCACATAAACTTACCGAAAACTATTCTATAATTCTGTAGAATAGTAGAATAGTTATGTTTGGGTTGAAAATGATTTTAGGAACTTGAATTTAGTCTGGAATGAATTTAGTCAAGGACCGTCCTCGACTGGGTTGATTATGAGTGATTTATATTTTGTATTTCTAATCAAATTATACAGCCGTGTAATTATGATTAGCCTAGTGTTCCGTTATTTCCATTTTAACATCACCACCATGCACGGATATCTTTGCTTTGCCTCCGATCGGAATGGTAAAGATTGGCGTTGTGTGTCCAAAATCAAATCCATATGTAACAAGCATACCATCAAGTTCTTTTTTCGTTTCAATAATTTTTTTCAATCGATCAATCGGAATGGCAACCCTTTTCTCAGACCTTCCAATTACAATTCCTTTGACTCCGGAAAAATCCGGTAAATGGATTAAGGACTGCAGATTCCTATCGAATTCAACATCAAAATTGTCCCCAAAGCCGTCATCGTCTTCAATAAAAAGAATGGAGTCCTGCAGGCTGGGCATATATTCGCTGCCTTGCAGCAGATTTAACGTACATAAATTACCACCGATGATTTTCCCCTCCGCTTCACCATCATTTATAGACACATATCCTTCATTGGTTATAAATTCCCTCTTTTCCTGATCAAGAAACCATGGGTCATTGCTCCATTCTTTTGAAGAAACAACCTCGAACGAATCATCTTCCATTAGACATTTTTTGAAATATTCCGCGGTATATTCAAAGCCCTTCAACATCCCGAACGAAGAAAAATGGGGCCCGGAATATGTTACCAAGCCGGTTTTTGCATAAATCGCGTTGCTTAGCGCAGTTATATCCGAAAAACCGCACAATATCTTGGGATTATTCCCAATCAAATCATAATCCAAATATTTCAAGATTTGATTCACATTGAATCCGCCGATTGCCGTCAAAATACCTTTGACATTCGGATCAGCGAACGCATTATGCAAATCAGCAACTCTCGATTCAATTGAAGACGACGCGAATTCATCTTTCTCGTCGACATTCTTTGCATATGTAATTTTGAGACCCATCTCCTTGAATCTTTTGATAGCAATCTCCCTTACTCCCTGAGAAATTATTCCCATACTTCTCGATGGAGCTACAACTCTTATCTCATCCCTCGGCTTTAGTTTGTTTGGAATCATATGTTCTTCATTTCATTATTATGACTATTCTATAATTCTGTAGAATAGTAGAATAGTCGTTTGTTAAGTTTTGATTTTATTGGATGGGGAGGTTACGTAATTGGTTATGTAATTATTTTTTGCGTTTTTGTATTTTTTCTTCCAGTTTTCCAAATCCCTTTTTCATGACTACTATTATAAGAATCCCAACAACAAATGTAATCATTATTTTCGGGTTCAAAAATACGACAGCAAAACCATCAAACATCGCTTTTACTAAATCCCACTGATTGATATACATATTATTTCCAATCTGAAATTATTATTTTCTTTCGCTCAACCTTAAAAACCATTTTCTGCCTTTCTCTGATTCCCAGCTCCTTCACAATCTCCGAAGGGATCACTATCGCATAACTTTTCTGACCGACCCTCGTCACTTTTCGCACGAGTTCTTCTTTTTTGTTTTTCATATTTGTCTTTCGCAACATTCTGGTATTCTGCAGAATGTGAGAATGTCATTGGTTAAGTTTTTGATTTGATTGGCTGGCAGGGGTGATATGATGAGTTACGTAATTAATTACGTAATTTATTTTTTAGACATTTCTTGTAATTTGTCTTTCAAAACCATCGTCGCTCTGCAATCATCTTCATTATAATCCAAAATCCTCTGCAAATCCTTGGGATCTTTGGTTTCCAAATATTGGTTAAACCATTGGATAGACAGCGCCCCGGACGGAGTTTCATCGCGCCAGCGAAATCCCAAATATTGCGCAATCTCTTTGATGGAATAACTTCCGAGCGGCCAATCCGTACCAGTCAAAACAATTTTATACAAATCGATAGTGTTTGGATGCGCAAAAAATGCAGACAACTCTTCAGCTGAAATCACATCGGGATATTTTTTCTGCATCTTGAAATAGGTAGTTTTTTCGTGTTGGGAATAATAATAAACAGCGAAATCTTTTTTTGGCAGTGAGCGAATGTATTCCCAAAATCGTCTCCATGCATCTTTTTCGGACTGCTCGGTATTATCGCTTGCCGTAAAATCCAAAAATCTTTCCGCTTTTCCGTTCCTTTCATACACTCCATGCAAATAGACAAATTCCTGCGTCGGATCATCTTCAATATCAAAAAACAATTCATAGGAAACATTCGGCAATTCCAAATTCCCATATAGCACCGGCTCTTTTCCGTTTTGCAACATATCAGCGCGCATCACGATCTTGCTCAAGGTTTTTTCCGCAACCCCTTTGAGAAATTTTTTGTCTTTCTTTTTTCGCGCCATGATTTCGGCAACATCAAGCTGTGAAATTTCACCAACTTTGGAAATATACAAATCTTCATTGATCATGTCCCGCTTGGAACGGCCAAGATAGAAAATGTTGGTTAAGTCTTCGTTTTCCTTGCACCACTTCTTGCAGCTGGCATACCATGGGCACAGCTTGCACGTTCCCGCCATCGCCGGTTTGTTTTGCACTTTGTTGGCAAGCAAGTTTTCAACCTTTTCTTTCGTTTCTTCATAGAACTCCCAAAATGTCTGTTTGTTTCTTTTTCCCATTGGCTGATCCAACACATATTCCATTTCCCCACCACTCGCATCAATCACAAACCCTCTTTTGGATTTACTGAATCCCAAAATATTGAGCAGTTCGATATATAAACAGAGCTGGACAGCATAGGTTTTTTTCGGTTTTCCCTCTTCACCTTCATCTTCATCAACACCCTCAAGCCCCATGCCGGATTTGATTTCAATCGGCGCATAACTTCCGTCAGGCATTTTTCGCAGCAGATCAGGAATGCCTTTCAGATTCCCATACAGCAAAACGCCTTGATAAATCAAAGGCGCGCCGTTTTTCATCGCCTCAATAGTTCTCACAAACCTGTCCTGTAATTGCCCCTCGCGCAAATCCAAATATTCCCCAAGCCTTGAAACTATTTTTTCCTCATACGCCACACCTTTTTTCCAAAGCAATTCCACAAAAGGATTTGTTTCCTGATTTTTTTCCTCTTTCGGACCATACGCATCCCGCCACACCCGGTGCGGACATTGGATACAGTCGTAAAGTTTTGATCCGGTAATGGTTTTCATTTTCGTTATATTTCGCAATAAATTCTATTCATACGGCTATCACCTTTTCTGTATCCTTCCCTATAGCCACTAAATTTTTCATCTAAAATTTGTATATTTTCAATCTTTTCCAAATCAAATAATCGCCACATAGGTCTATTGTCGCTTTCACTTTCACCCCTAACCTGAAAAGCAGACAAAACATCATTTCCCTTTGTACTTATTCCAAAAGTAAATGGTTCTACCACCCGGCAATATCCGTTATAATAAAATTCCAATAATTTGTAACTATTAATTGCTATACAAATTTTATTTCTCATACGTTTTTATTAGCTAACTATTTAGAATTTAACTCTTTAAAAAACTCAACGAGTTTTTCATGCATTTCTTTTATAATATCCATATCAAATTCTTCACCATCAGTTCCGTCATGTGTTCCTTTGTTTAAATAATTCCAAACTATATTATTTATTTTTCCTATACCTAAAAAATAATCCAAAATATCAACTATTTTCAAATATTCGCCATCGTTTTTTAGCTTACCAAGTTCCATCCTTAGCTGAGCTGTTTTATCCATTAATTCCCAATGGTGTGCTGGACTATTTAATTTCAATTTTAACGCCATTACGTGTTTTTTTGCCAACTTGACCCACAATTGATTCGTTAAATTTTCAAGCGCACGCCTGCAATCACCAAGAGCATCTTTCTTTTTATTTTCGTTGATATATTTTTCAATTTTAGCTAAGTAGTTAAATGTGTCTTTTTTGACATGCAATTTTCTGTCTTTAGGAGGCAAAAATGAATAGCAAATGCAATCCCCTTTTGCCACGTGATTTTCAAAATCTTTAATAAATTCTTCACCATGGCATGTTATAATAATCTGTTTATCAGCTAAATTCGAACTGTTAATGAGCAGACTTCTTATGCCACCCCTATGCGTATCATCAATTGCATTGACTGCATCATCAAATATAATAATCCTATTTCCATCGTGTACTGCTTTTGCCAACAATATGCACAATCCTAAACATTTCAAATGCCCTTCACTCAGCACATGCAGTGCATCTAATTCTCTTGTGGGGCTGTCTTGGAATTTTATTTTCAAAAAGTCATCTGATGATACTGGAAGATATATTTCTTCAATTAATTCGTGCGACTCATTGTCCGATGCATTTATAACATTGTAAAAATCCTTGATAAAACCATTAAGATTTTCAACAATATCCAAAGGTAAATTATCCTTATATCTAACTAACCTATCTTTAAAACTCTTATATGCTAAGACATATTGTTTATTTAATTCTATTTGCTTTTTTTCTTTTGATACATTTTCAATCAAATCCTTATTATTCTTTTCAAAACTTTCGATAGCATCCTTATTATTTTTCAATATATCTACTGCGTATTTTTCCCTACTTTTTACATCCTTAATTTTATTAGAAAATTCAACTAGCCTTTCTTTTTCAACCTCCATTTGTTGTCGTAACCCAAGAATTTTTTTATTTTTCTCGTTTTTCTCAAGAATTTCAACATCTGCTCTTTTAAGCTCTTCTTTATTAGACTCATAATCTTTTATTATATTCCGCGCATCTTCAACTGAAAAATCTAACAGGTAGTCATATGAGCTGGTGGCATTATTTGTGATATTAAATTTAGTCTGTATGCAATATCTTATTTTTTCTTTATATTTTTTAACAAAATCAATTGTTAACTTTTTTATTTCTTTCTTTTTTTCTTCAAGCAATTTCTCAAGTTCTATAATATTTGTTAACCGTTCAAGAGATTCTTTTGCATTCTTATATGGATCAATTTTTACTTTACGAAATAAACTACCAGAAATTTTAGTTTTACATGCAGGACAAAAATCTATTGAGAATTCTTCAACCCCAATAATTGCATCGTAAAGATCCTTATATCTTAAATTTTGTTCATTTTTTTCTAAATCATATTTTAACTCTGAATATTCATGCAAAGTTTCATTTATGCGAGCTTGTTCAGAATTCAAATATTCATTTGTGACAATATTTATTAAATCTTCATGCCTATCCAACAAACGATCATTTATCTTTTCTAATTCACGATGAATTAACAAATCAATTTTTTCAAATTCTTCATCTATATTTTTGTCCAGTATCTTCAGTGCTGGATAATACTCAGAAATTATAAGCTCCTTCTCTTTTTTTATTTTATAAATATTTTTTTGGAATAGTTCAATATTGCTAATATTTACGGCAACTCCAGCTTGTTTCTCTGTTAGTTTTTTTGTATAAAACCCATTAATATCTATGTAATTTTCAAAATTATCTGTAAAATTTTTTACAAACTCATTAAAGTCATCCAGTCCAAACAATTCTGCTATGATCGACACCTTACTAGAATGTGTTGAAGCAGAAATTCGTGCAAATTTCTCAATTCTATTTTTCTCAATAAAGCAAAACTCATATACCAAAGGATTCTTACACAGCACAACAACTTCCCCAGTTTTTACATTTATAGCGTTAAGAATTGGGTTTTTTGCTTGATTGGTTAAAATATTTTCAATATATTTTTTTTCTGGAATTCTTTTTTGTGCTGCTTCATTAATATATCCCAGCATAGAATACTCCAATGCCTCACAAAAACTTGATTTTCCTGATCCATTTGGTCCATATATAAATATAAATTTTCTGTTTAAATCGAATTCTTCTTCATTGGAAAATCCCCTAAAACTTTCTAATTTTAGACTGTGTAATTTTTCAATAGGAAAAGCTTGTTTTTTTGTAGAGTTTGATTTCTTTTCTATTTCATCCGAAATTGTATTCCCCAGCTCAACTACTAACCTACTTAGACATTTTGCTCTTGAGCCATTACTTGTACCCTTGGATGATATTTCATCAAAATTATCACGTATCAAATTTATTATTTTCTTCTCATAAAAAGATAGTTCCTCAATATTTAAGGAGTCTACAAAATTATCAAATTGTAAGGATAATTTTGACATTGTATTACATTTTTTTCTTTGTTGAAGAATATTTTACATATTTCTCATATAACTTAAACAAAAATTCCATTCTCTCTGCTGAGGAATTATAGGCGCGTTTGCCATAGGCGGCGTCGACAACGCGATCGAGATTTTGGTGAGCTTTCACGAGATCTGCGGGCATGGTGAGCGGATCATAGAGATCGGCAAGAGAGCTGTTTGGATATTTTGCGCGCGTGTCTAAAACTTCTTGCGCGCATTTTTCAATTTCCTTCACTTTTTCCTCACTCGGATTTTCCGGCCACGGGAAATTGTTGTACACGATAGAATTAGAATAGCGATAATCACTTTTTAATCTCCCGCAGATATACCTTACCCACGTCATGTGCATTTCACTTTCTAAAATTCCCAAGTGATAGAGTTTAGCTCCTGGGATAATTAGGCATAAATTGCTCGCAATATTAGCTGAGGACATTAAGCCTATCGGAATATAATTTCGACGCTCAGATGATACGCTTGGAATAATTACATAATCATTATCTTTGTGGGATACGAATGCAAATTTTGTCGGTGTTTGTGCAAGATTGTTTGTTTCTTTTCTTTTACTGTTAAGCCTAAACTCTCGAACATTTGATATTTTTCCCATTACATGTGGCATTTGTCTCAACTCGTCCGGGTTGCATGTATCTAACCAAAGACACCATCTTTTGATACCGTTGATGAATTCTTCACTACCCACATAAGGTCTGATATATTTTTCAGCCTCAGGCTCTTTGGCTAAGAATTCTTGTTTTTCAGAGTCAGAGAATATAAGATTTCCACCATCAATTGGTTGATTACCGAAACATATTTCAGGAACAGAGCAAATCGGTTTACTTCGTCTTGTTACTAAAATATCATCTGCCGGAACCAAATACGGATTAATATTTTTCACAATCATTTCATGCGCCTCACCCCGTATATCTTCATATTCGTACAAAAATTTCTTTTCCGCATCAAAATTAGCAAATCCTATTATCACACAATACACTGCCGCTTTTCCACGCGCTTCATTACTCCATTTGAATGTCTTATGTGCGAAATAGATTTTTATTCCATATTTCTGTAAAAGCAGACTCCACAATATTCCGACTTGTTCGCCCTGCGTAATCGAATTTGTGGAAACAAATGCGCATTTTATCGATGTGTCTTGTACATATTTTGCCGCTTTTATATACCAACCGCAAACATAATCCAACACGCCGACACCTTTTGCATTATCAAAAACGGAAAGAATGTCATCACGCTGTTCAGCCGTCATCATTTTCGAACCGATAAACGGCGGGTTGCCAAGAATATATGACAATTCGTTTTTTGGCACAACTTCTTCCCAATCTTTTTGTAAGGCATTTCCCACAAAAATCGTTGCACCTTTTCCAAGCGGTAAATCAGGAATATTTTCCCCGAAAGTCAAACTGGCCATTTCATTCATTTGATGATCCATGAGCCACATTGCAGTTTTTGCAATCTCAGATGGAAATTCCTCGATTTCTATTCCATAAAATTGCTCTGGACGCACATGTATGTATTGCTTGAGATCATACAATCCAAGGCGGCTTTGTTCCCCGAAGCGACGCTTGAGCATTTCCAATTCCAACAAGCGAAGTTCGCGATATGCAATGACCAAGAAGTTTCCACAACCGCACGCTGGATCAAGGAATTTCAGTTTGGAAAGTTTTTCTTGAAAATTGAAAAGTTTTTGATTATTTTTCCCACAAGCTTCCAGCTCTTCTTTGAGTTCATCCAGAAAGAGGGGCTTGATGAGTTTCAAAATATTTTTTTCCGAAGTATAGTGCGCGCCTAAGTGTCTGCGCGAATCTTTATCCATGACCGATTGAAAAAGAGAACCGAATATTGCGGGCGAAATTTTTGACCAATCAAAATCGCAAGTCTGCAAAAGCCTCTGGCGCATTTCAGAAGTGAAAGACGGAATGGAAATTTGATCAGCAAACAATCCGCCGTTTACATATTCAAATTGAGCAAGTTCTTCATCCAAAGTGCTCGGTCTTTTTTCCAGGGATTGATTCAACACCTGAAAAATCATTCCAAGGTGCATTCCCAAGTCACTGCCATCCTCACTCGTCCTGCTTCCAATATATCTCGTAAATTGGCCGCGATTAAAAATTCCAGCATCCTCCGCAAACAGACAAAAAAGTATGCGCACCAAAAGCACATTTAAATCATGCCCTTGATAACCGGCTTCCGCCATCGCGTCATATAGCCTTCCCATTAATTCGGCCGCTTTGATGTTCACCTCATCCTCCTCCTTATATTCTTGTTTTTTGTATCCCGCTATAAAACCGAAGAGGTGAATTTTTTTTGAAAATTCTTTGAGCGTAAATTCCGTTTCAGATCCCTCCTCCAAATCGTACAATTTGAAACGCTCAAAATCCGATGTGAGAATATATTTCGGCAAGTCTTTTTCCTTAATGCCTGGAAAATATTCCATTGCTTGATTGTGCGCTTTTTCCAAATCACGTCCGCGTGACTTATGCTCAACCAGCAAAACACCTGGCCAAAACAAATCAATGAAGCCGCTGTTTCCACCATGTTTCTTCACTTCATGCTCAAAACTTGCAAGCCTTCGGCGCGTCATCCCAAACACGTTAAAAAATCCGTCCCAAAACGATTTAGCTTCCGCATCTTCGGACTTTTCATTTTCCCACTCTTTGGAAAACTCAACCGCCCGGGATTTGATTTCATTCCATGATAGAGGCATAATTTTTATTTCTTATAAACAATGAGACCTATTTTTATTATACTCCCATTCTCCCCATTCCCCGCTATGGTTTTTATTTCCCATCTCAAGCCTGCTCCATATTTTTCCCTAAAACAAGCCTTAACTTCGCACTTATCCACAACGTGGTTGAAATAATCGGAAAATTGCTGTAGTATTAGCTTATAGAAATGAGTCTTCTACTGGCGAAAGTCGGCTTCATGCCGTGCGTTGGGTAACCAACCTAGCTATAGAGGGCTCATTTTTGTTGTGTCAAACCTATTCCTTTTATTTAACAATAAGACCTATTTTTATTATACTCCCATTTCCCCCATTCCCCGCCATAATTTTGAAAAATCATTAATGCGCGGCAAATTATTTCAACCGTTTTATCGTTGAATTATTGAGCAATGATCTCATAATCCCGATTGCTCCAACCTCTTCAATCCATTTTGCCGGCGACAAGACAAACGAATTGGATCCAGCCTCATTTTTAAACCCGTCGAATTCGACCAGTTTAAATTTAGGGTTATTAACCTTCTCCCATAACCCCAGAAATTCGATAGTACTGCGTGTTCTCATCCAGTTTTTGACAACATCTGCCGGAAACTCAGGGTTTTTAACCTTTGCAATATCGGTAAGAGAAATGAAATCGTTTTCATTCTCAGACAAATTTACAGTTATCAATTGGTTGCCAATTTCTATTTTTTTCTTTTTCATAATATTTTATTTGGCTGCTGATTAATATCCCATCCTCCCCATTCCCCGCCATATATTTTCACATTTCGTCATAAACAAACTCATTGTTACGTAGCACGCTACGTAACATCTTAAAGATTCCCCCTATATTTTCATTCTACTCCCCTTTTATCCATTATTCAAGCAAAAAGACCGGGTGTTCCAGTCTTTTTGTATTGCCTATTTTTTGTTTTCATATACAAACCCCGCGCCTATTTTCCAAATTTGCGTCTCATTATATAACTCAATCACCCCCTCCGCTCCTTTATCGACTGCCAGATTATCAAAACAAGGCTAATGATGACGAATAACACGCCCATCCAGATAGAGACTAAATCTTTGGTAGGGTTAAGACCAATCCATCCACCACTATAAACCGGAACAAGAGATACAAAAAATGCCGTAATTAAAACCCAAACTATGCTAAACTTAAACCATTTTTTGAACACGTTATCATTTGCAGCAACAAGGATTATCGATACAGCAGCTAAGGCTATTAAAAAAATATAATTGGCTTAAAAACTACCAAGCGATATTGATCCAACAAACATTCTTGCCTTACTTTTGAAAAACAAAAATATTTATCATACACCCATCCCAAAAAAACACCTCCGAAAGAAATTACAAGAACCAAAATTCTCCACCAATAAGTCTTCTTCATAAAATTTTTTATTACTTTTTATTTATCTTAATTTTACTACACAGCCGCATTATCCTCCAGCCACTGCAAATCCTCAATCAATAATTGTCTGATTTTCGCATCATAGTATTCTTGCTTGTGATTTATTTCCCTGAGCAAAAATTCAATGTGCTGCTCAATTTGTTTTTTGACAATCATGGCAATGATATTTTTTGCTTTTTTGCCGATAAATGGATTGCTTTTGATTATTCCAAATCCCGACGACCGCATTTTTTTGGCATAATTAACAAAATTGGCAAGAATTTATTTTTAACAGGCTATTTTTAATACAGCCTGAATTTTAACTTAAGCTCCTCCTCGTTTGAAATTTTTATAACCTCCCCATACCGCACAAGATTCCTAAGTCTATAATATTCCGTAATAAAGTTGATTTCGTCCAGACAAGGATGCGGATGAACAAAAACAGACTTTTGGATTTCTTTGAAGCCTATTTCCTTCAACTTTTCTCGGAGGATATTCCTTTCCGCTCTCCTCTTTTCCGGTACATCAAACATTACCATTCTCCATTTTTTGTCCCATTTCAACGGTTTTGGAATATTAATTTCATCAATTTTAAATTCCAATATTTTATGCTTTCCCTTTTCGGCAAGCACAATTTTTGTCGTCCCATCTTTTTGTTCGACATAATCAACAAGCCGCTCCCGCTTAAATTCTTCTATAACACGATACAAGTATTGCTTGTTTATTTTCTTCCAATCCTTTCTGAGAGTTGTGAAAACACGGCGCTGCGTCCTTGGGCTATGTGCAAGTCCAAGAGCAATTCCACCCGCAAGAAGCAACAGCACTTTTCTTTTTATGGGACTATTTATCTTTCCCATAAGTTAAGTTTATAGAAAATTTATGATACACAAACTACATTACTTAAACTTGCGTTATTCCAAATTCTGACGACCGCATTATTTTGGTATAATGACTTTATCATCACAATCGTTACTATGGTTTACCCCCTTCTCTCCTTAACCGACTGCCAGATTATCAAAACAAGGCTGATGATGACGAACAATACTGACGAAGAAAATGCTACCGTTCCTTTTTCAATCGGAATCATCCAATTTCCATATGACGGCGAAACAAAAACAGCCAGCATGGAAAGAGGAATCCAAATCCGCGCAAACTTCCACCACGCCCGATAGACCCCCTCCCGCATTTTGTACGTTATGAGAGAGAAGATGAAGAGCGGGATGATTGGGAGCAATGCAACCATAAAATCGTAAACAACCTCCATACAAGCTCCATATCCTTTTGAACCACACAGTTTATATGTACCAATAAAATTCAGTGCGGTCAGTAAAATCGAAACTGCGCCTGTTAAAATAAGCAAGTTTTTTTTCATATCCTTTTTATTAATAAATTACTTTTATATTACCATTACTTGTTATTATACCCGGAATTGCCATTCCCGGCATCTTTTTGCGCACAGGTCTTCTATCGATATTGTCATTCTCATCATCAGGAAGATCTCTTGGCCATTCCATGATCCAAGTCTGGTCAAATTTTGGCAGATAATGTGCTTCGAGTACTGAGGATTGTGTTCGTATGTGAGAAGCAAAGACCAGATACTTATTCCTCCACCAATTAAGCATCCATTTATACTGTAATCCATTACTGTCCAACTTTGTTTCTTGACCGTCATATGAAACGGATTGGACAGAGGCATCGATAAAGCCATTTTTTTCCTTTTTCTTTTCAACAACAACTTTTGTTTCATGTCCTGCTTCATCCGTGAGAGTTGCAGTTTCAACTATTTTTTTGTCATCGTTTTCCCCAAACCATCCCCATGACCACATGTTGTGCTTGCTTTTTGAATTTTTTATGGTTTTTTCTTCCGTGTTTACAACTACGTTTTGAGAAAGATTATCTATGCCTGTAATGTTCAATTTTTTACCATCTTTATCGAAGAATATTTTTGCTTCCGGCGCAGCTTTGTCTATTTTTATTGTTATTGTTTTTGCTTCTTCGACATTTCCCTGCTTATCAATCGAGCGATATTGCACTTCAACAATTCCTTCCTGAGAAAATATGACCGGATCAGCATATGTTATCCAAGCGTTTCCGCTATCTATGGAATATTCAGTTTTTTCTATCCCCTTACCTTCTTCGTTATCTTGCGCCTCAAGCGTAAAAGTCACATCGCCAACATACCAACCATTTTTTCCTTCCGTGCCTGAAAGACTTGCTTTTGTCGTCGGCGCAATCGAATCCAAAGTTACAATTTCACCTATTTTCGGCTCGAGCGTCCAATCAATATCATCATCGCCGTCTTTATCGATTTTCAAATCTGACGCACTTTCAAGATTACTTGTCAAGGAAAACATTGCTTGCGTTTGGGAATTTGTCGGCAGATCCTTGAACTCAATTTTTCCTTGGGAATCATTGCCTTGAAATTCCTCGACTTTGAAAGTAAACTTTCCCTCAGCATATCCTTTCATGACAATACTTGTTGGCATATCCTCATCGGTAAAAATATATTTTTTATCTCCATATTGTTTGAAAACGGTTCCGGGAATCTGTTGCTCAACAATTCCCTGATCATTAACGCCGGTATGCAATGTTTGGCCATCAACTTCGGCGTACATATCAAGCGTCAATGGCGAATGCAGAGAATATTGCAGGCGTTTATCGCTTGGAGATGGCGGCACTGTTGTAGTTAAATATTCATATTCCGAAATCGGTTTTACTGAATTGTTAACATTGTCCTCTATAAAAGAAAGGAGCGTTGGTATTTCAAGTATGTTTTTATGCTCCACCCCCAAAAACCCGAAAATGGTTTTGAATGGATTATTTTTATTGTACGTACCTAAATCCACCCAATATTTTTCTCCGTCGCCCATCCACAACGCGCTCGGTGTTACTACTGTACCATCCCCATCGATAACGAATTTGAAATCAGGATCGAGATAATCAACCCCTGATTGGCAAACAGCATTTTCACAGATTTTTTTGTCATGCGTTCCATACACTGTTTGACTCAACGTGCCTGAAACTCCCCATCCGGCAATCTGAATAATTCCCACTCCGTCTGGTGCATCCCAAGAATCCAGCCCGTCATCACCGTCATGTAAATTTTCAGCCTTTTCAAGAAGATCTTTATTCAGTTTGGCGGGTGAGTCAGTATCGGTATCGGTCGCGCTAACTCGACGAAAATCATCCGCAAGAAAATCATGCAGTTCGTCTTTGGAATTAATATTCTCAGCATATCTGCTTTTCATATCTGACTCATCATCCACATCATCAAACATCGTAACTGGAGTTTGCACCAAAGAAAAATACCCTTCCGATGGAAGAAGATTGTATGCGCCTTGCATATTTTCCGCCAATCCGCGCGCAGTTTTTGTGCCGAATATAGGTAATATTCGTTGATCATATCCGTGCAAAAGTGCCCCTATCGCTTCGGGAGTCCCAACCTGCGGAACGGCCACAAAAATGATTTTGTCTACCAAATTTTGCGTTTCACTGGCGCCGATTTTTTTGAGCAATGCTTTGGTTAGCAATCCACCGTTGGAATGTGCCACAATAGTCACTTTTCCCGATTTCGAATTTGCCGCCAATGACTTGAGTGTATTTATTATTGATCCGTCTTCCAAAATTTCATCAAGAGATAATCGCCAATCATAAGCAATGGGTTTCCAGTCATTAATAACGGAATTGTTTTTAAGCACGCTCATGCTATCGATAAACGATTTGTATATATTGGAACCAACAGGAGTTTCATCGAGAACGTCCCCTTCTTTGGTATGGATATCGTCGCGAATACTGTCGCCGTCTTTGTTCAAATATAATGCTTCCACATCACCGCTATTCCAAGGTTCCCACAATCTTTCCTCGTCGTCGTACAACCGACTTGCCTCCAACCCCGGCAGAAAGAGGACATTGGAAGGACCTTCGGGAGTTGGATCAATCGGGGCAATGTCATATGGCGCGATACGCGGAAAATAGTCAATTCCCCGCGTGGAAAAAACATAAGCGCTGTCGCAAAATCCGTCTCCGTTTCCATCCACACAGTTCGCTTCATTTCTTTTCCAATAATTTCCACCCCCTTGGGCCAATGGAAGATTGAACGAGTTTGAAGTCGAAGAAGATGACGATACCGCATATGCAGTCCAAAAATTATTCCCATAAATTTTATTGTTCACACCATTTATCGAAATATCCTTTAAATCATTGTTTTTAATGATATTTGCGGATGAAGAATAGTATAGTCGTACCGATGTGCCGTGTTCCGGCGAGATTATTCCTTCTATTGTCGAATTGCCAGTGGCATAAAGTCCTATCACCGATCCCTTGGGCATGGAAATATTTTTCAGGCTTAGGTTTTTGCAATTGATGCAATAGAATGATCCCGTGGATGTATTGTCAAAAACGTTGCCATCAATATTTTGCAAGTATTGGATTGGCTTTCCATCTTCCAAGTTGCTTTGATCAATAACGCTTAACGCATAGATGCTTGTGCTTATATCCAGATTCCAATCGCCATTTCCAGACATTGAATTGTTTCTCATGGTAAACGGAAATATACGATCAATTTGGAAACCATAATATCTGTTGGAATCAGCGTTGTTTCCTTCAAGCACATCGTTTGCTCCTTGCGTCAAACGTATTCCCGTATTTTTGTTGTTTGAAGCGACATTATTTGCATATGTGTTACCCCCTTTGTATTGTTCGGAAATGCCATATAGATTATCAGGACCGCAAAAATTGTCGGAAATAATATTTCCACCGGAATTATACAAGCCGATACCATAAAATTCATTATTTCTTGCCGTATTTTTCAAAACAGCATTATTGTTTGAATTTTCCAAATTAAGCCCAGCATAATTATTTTCCAACACAACATCCTTAACGACACTTGAATCTGAATTATACAAATACAGTCCGTAGTAGAATCCGGAAACAACTATATTTTTTACCGTCACGTTGTCGCCTATGACATATATTCCGTTCTTGGTTCTACTGCCGGATTGCTTGTGTCCTCCTCCGTCAAGAGTTATTCCGCTATTGTCTATTTGTATTGTTTCATTCGTGTCTTGACTGAGCGTGCATGTCTTTGATGATTGATCCCAACTTCCCATGCTGACACAATCTCCTCCGCTTGCATCATCCTTGATAAATTTGGTGCTCTTTTGAGGTTGGATAAAAATAAGATGATCCTTGCTCACATCCTGCTCAAAAGAAAAAACGCCGTTCTCATCAGTCAGAATCGGCGCATAATTATGATAATTGTCTTCGTATTTGTGATAGGTAGTGAACGAATCCATTCCAGATATTTTGATCTCCGAAGAAAAATCGCTCTCCGAGGCTTGCGTCCTTATGACAATCATCTTCGGAACAGATTGCAGCTTCAGATTTATTTTTTTGCTGCTGTGCAATGAAATGTTCAGATAGTCGCTATCAGTTATGGCGAAATACTCACCAACACCTTCAGTCACGCCTCTTTCTTCAGGCCCTGCCAACACGGACTCGTCAGCAAGAGCATGAATAGTGGTTATAGTCGCAAGTAAGCAAACTGAAAAAAATGCAACAAAAAAAGAAACCGTCCTGATTCTCTTCCTGTACACTTTTGCTTTTTTCATTTCTTTTCCACCCCCTGTCTGATGAAGATTTAACCTTACTTTAATTGTAACACAAAACACCTTCAAATAAAATAACCTTATTTAAACAAAATAAATTATTCCAAATTATGACGACCGCATTTTTTGCACAACATTTCCTAAAAAATTAATTCTTCTATTCTTCAAACCCCATCTTGAATTTCATTCCCAAAAAAGTTCCGGCGGCGACACCGGCGGCATAGATGACGATCGCAATAATACTGCGTTCGCTGTCCAGTTTGGACAAAATATTATAGATCACCAACATCGTCGTGATGGTTACCAAAAAAGACAATAAAACAGCAGGGCCGATTTTGTGCTTGGCGATATAGCGCCAATTGAGTGTGACCAAAAAATCCTGAAAAATTCCAACAAAAAAATAAACGATGAGATATGCACTCATATGGGTAATTATGTCTATTTGTTATTATGATTCCAGTCTACTCCTCTTTCCCCCTTGTTTCAAGCAATTTTGGGTATGAAAAAAGCCAGGGGTGTTTTCCCGGTCTGTTGCTATTGACAAAATTGGCTTACTATGATATATTTTTTTCAGTTCATCATACCAACCCAGGAGGAGCACATGCCGAAGAAGCACCGCAGTGGAATCAGCAATGCCGAAAGAGCCCGGGAAATCATGCGCAATCACCTGCAAAAAACGCCGGTGATTTCCATGGATGAAGCGTTGGAATTGGTAAGGAACATCACGCGTCGAGAAGGACGCGAATATTCCAAGCTGCTATTCTTGACCAACTTCATCACCGCCGACAATGAGTTCTTCTTGCGAACCATTCCCGGCATTGGTCTCGGCATATGCCTATCATGCTTCCTGCAGGACATTTCTAGTCGCGCTTTTGAATTAAGAGCGCGAAGAATTGCCGCCTGAGAAAAAAGAAAAAGATCGAATAACAACTCGGTCTTTTTTTATATCAAAATTCTAGTAAAAATTATCATGCGATGAAGGAATAATATAAAACCGGCCGGGAGACATTGCTCCGAGCCGGTCAATAAATAACGACAGACATGTTTGTTCAAATATCAAGCAGCATTGAAGGATCATCAAAAATGAAATCGGGCTCAAGGTCCCTTGCCTCTTCCCATCCCGGAACTCCCCATGTCACCAGAGCGGTTTTGACGCCTGCACTTTTGCCAGCCTGGATATCAGCGCGAGTATCGCCGATCATGATTGTCTGTGAAGGCTTTGCTCCAGTTGCATCCATAAGCAAATAAATGCCTTCCGGATCAGGTTTCACCATCCTCACATCGTCACTGCCCAGGACATAGGAAAAAAATCCGGACACATGCTTAAGTGAATCTTTGACGCTTGCGGAAGGCGCTGCAGAAAGAACCGTCAAACAATGCCGCTTCTCCAAATACTCCAAAATTTCATCCGCCCATGAAAAAACAGTAATCCTCGGGTCATATATCTCATGGAAGATCCTGATGATTTCGGAATAATCACTTCCGACCGGCATACCCATCCTTTCGAGATTATGCTGCCAATTCATGAAATTTGCCCAATTGTTGAAATCGTCCGCACTTTGCCAAAATTCTTGAGATTCCCTTCCCAGATGCAAGGCGATCGCCTTGTAGGCATCGTACATAGCTTCAAGACACACCGACCTTAGCACTCCGTCACAATCGAAAATCACCAACATGGCTATTTCCTCCTTTTAAAAGTACGAGCGATTAGCTGCGCAGGATTTCTTTGATAGGCTCACCGAGAAGCAAAAAATTTTCAATTGGCAGCGGTGCAAGTCTGGTAAAGTTTCGAGACATCGGATCAATGCCTGTTTTAACATTTTCCCGCAGTTCCTGGATCAGACGCCCCAACACGTTATAGCCAACCAAAAATCCGGCTGGCATTTCAACTGATGGCTGGTATTTCGGTGATCTTTTTTTGGTTTTCTTATTCGAGAATTCGATTTCTTTGACAAGAACAGCACCCCAAAAATCATCACCCTTGGTTGAAAACTCCACTACCGACAAATCACCAGTTTCCAAAAGTACCTGACTAAAACTTGTCCAATTTTGAAGAAGTTTCACCCTCAGACACCATTTCATCAGGGTTACGTGAATCAATTCCCAATCTTCCCTGTTTGAAGTTTTTCGATACGGTTTGCCAACCATTTTGGCAGTCATCGGACTTTTCTGCGAGATTATTTTTTTCTGAATCTCAGGATACAGAGGAAACCTGCAGGCCTGATATAATGCTTCCGAAGTAAGAATTTTCACATTATTGACTCTTAGAGGAAAGCCCGCTGCCATATTTGAATTTCCACCATAGCGCTCTTTCGTTTTGCAAAAGACGGCGCATTTAGCGGGATCATATATTCGCAAATCTGCCATTTTATCCAAGATGCACCTCCTTTACATTTTTCTGGGAAACAGCGGATACCACATTCCCAGTGGATGATTGGGGCCATAGGCCGGATCGCCATACCAAAGTGCCAACGGAGCATTATTTGGAATATTCCTCCAAGTAACAATAGGAGTGCCGAAACCGATTGTGGCAATCACCTCGAAGCCCATCGGCCGCATTGACGGAGCGGGATTTTGAGCAGCACAAAACATTTTTGCGCCAGCTGCCAAAAACGCCTGCTCGACAATATATCGCTTTTTCGGTGACGTGAAAACACCGGGAGAAGCAAGTTGATTCGTCCTGAATAATGGGCGCATACCCCATCCTTTGTTTTCACAAAACGACCTTACGCGATTTGCATATTCATCGACACATTCATCACCTTTGACATAACTTGGCCACATAATATCCAGGTTTTCATTTCCAAAACGTTCACTGTTGTACATTTCTGTACTAAACGGTTTTAGTATGCCACCTTTTTTTGACAGGCAACCTTGTACAAAGGTCTTGGCATAATTATAGCCTCCGTTGTAAATAGCAAAATGATAGGAAACCAGAATCATCCCATTTTTTGCCTCAGCAAGTTGCGTGGAATCTTTGATGTCATATCTCCATTTGTTTCCTGAATACATACAATCATCCAGGTACAGATAAACATTTGAACCGCCACAATTTTGAGTACTGATTCCTTTGGCCTCTTGCAAAATTTCGTCTGCAATCAGCAGGATTTCATGTTGACTTTTCCCCAGGTCTTGTGTCCTGAGAAAATTTACGTCCGCGATGCTGCAACCTCCGAAATTTTCTTTCTTCATGGATTTAAGCAGTCTGGTTAAATTGCTTTTTGCGCAATCTCGCGAAATGTAAAAATTCTCCAGCATGTGACCAACTTCACCAAGAATCACGTCCTGATAATCGACACTTACAGGAAATTGCGCCACCCATTTTTGAACATGGTGTTCATCAAATGGTACAATTTCTCCTTTCCTATAGTCACCTGCGATTTCCACTATCTTGCCAATCAAATCCTTTCTTTCCAAATTTCACCCCCTGCAAGTTGTGTTTGTTATTCACTTTTCAACGAACTTCATCACCTCAGCACCCAATGTGCCAAGTATTATTTATACTAGCTTTTTTTAAATTTGTCAACAAAAAAGGGCTTAAGAAATTCCTTATTGCCCCCTAAATCAAACATTGATTTTTACCGTTACCAGTTTTTCAACAGGCTTACTTATTACGTTGCCGCTTGGCGATGATCATCCGGATTTTTTCGTAACCGATTTCGGGCGCGTTGAAACCATCCTGACTGATCGCGCCGACCGGACACTTGGGCACAAGCGGACATGGATGATCTTGCGGACATTTGGAAGTATCGACAATTACTTTTTTCATTTCTCTAGCTTTTTTATTATTATTTTAATTACTACGCAATAGTATAACTTTTTTTGCCGGCACGTTAGCAACCTGATACAATGAAGCCATGGATGAAAAGCCTCAAAAATTCATCATTGACGTGGCGGTGCTGACGCGAATTCCCATGACTCGCCAGCAGTTTTTTTCCTATGTCCACCACGAACCGATTCCAGCCGGATCTTTGGTTTCCGTGCCGCTTTTTCGTCGTACCCTTCCCGGAATCGTGCTGGGCTCGCGCTCCGATTTCCATCGCCTTGGAAATTTCGAACTGAAAAAAGTTCAGTCCGTGCTGGTGGAAAATTTTTTGACCGAAAAACAACTCCAGTTTGCCGAGCAACTTTCCACCTATTATTTTTGCCCTTTGGGTATTATGCTCAAACAATTTACGCCAAAGAGAGTGAAAGCGAGAGGCGGTGAACAGCGAACAG
>CAZAFB010000001.1:75276-99574 GCA_964484505.1 uncultured Bdellovibrionales bacterium | reverse complement strand
CTCAAACAATTTACGCCAAAGAGAGTGAAAGCGAGAGGCGGTGAACAGCGAACAGTGAGCAGTGAACAATATAAGAAAATACAATTGACTTCTGAACAGGAAAATGCTGCAGCTACAATAGCAGCCAATGATTGTACGTTTTTATTACATGGTCCTTCCGCTTCCGGCAAAACGGAAGTATATTTTGAAGCAATCGAACGAATTTTCAAAAACGATGTTGAAGCGCAATCCTTAATCTTACTTCCCGAGCTCATGTTAGCCGAGGATATCTTAAGCCGCGCTTCCTTGCGCTTTGGCCCTGAAAAAATCGCCTATCTACACAGCGACATTGCCGATGGCAAATATTTTCAAGACTGGGAACGCATTCGCAGCGGCGAGGCTAAAATTGTGATCGGCACCCGCATGGCAGTGTTTGCACCATTCAAAAAACTAGGCCTAATAGTTGTCGACGAAGAGCAGGATATTTCCCACAAGCAATGGGACATGAACCCGCGCTACGATGCCAGAATGGCTGCCGAAATGCTGTCTGAAATCCATAGTTCTCCCTTGGTCTATGTATCTGCCACGCCTCGCATCGAAACATACTACAAAACAAAAATCAGAACTTATGATCTTTTAAAACTTTCCAGATTGTCCATATCAAATACTAAATACCAGATACCAGATACCAAAATTGAACTTATCGACATGCGCAAAGAACGTTGGAAAGATTTTTCCGGCAAACGCACTCCTAATTATTCCTGCATCAGTCGCGCGTTGGAAAATGGGATCATGAGCGCGCTGTCGCAAAAACAACAAGTGATTTTGTTCGTCAATCACCAAGGCATGAATTCTTTTTCGGTCTGCGCCGAATGCAAAGAAGTTTTGCGCTGTCCAAAATGCCAACGCACACTCATCTATGATTCTTCCGGAGTCTATCGCTGTTTACATTGCAACTATGTTTCCGATGCTTTTCCAATTTGCACCAAATGTAAATCCACCGTTTTTCGCAATGTGGGAATCGGCACGCAAGCCGTGGAAAAAGAAATGCGGAGGCGTTTTCCAAGTATCCGCATCGCCCGCGCTGACACCCAAAGTATGAAAAAATCAGGTGCACAAAAAGAACTTTTTGAAAAATTTTCCAAAGGCGAAATTGATATCCTGATTGGCACCCAAATGATCACCAAGGGCTGGGACAATCCGAAAGTTTCCGTTGTCGGCATTATCGACGCCGATGCCCTGCTCACCATTCCTGATTTCGCCACTGACGAAAGAGCCTTTGCCCACATCATGCAAGCAATCGGTCGCGCCGGCAGACCAGGAAGCGTCTGGGGAAGAGCATATATTCAAACATTCGACCCGCTCAATCCCCTTTTCATCGCAGCAGAGCATGGGTCATATGAAGAATTCTATGAAATGGAAATTCAAAAACGCCAAGATTTGAAATTGCCTCCTTTTGGCAAATATATCCGCCTTGTTTTCCAAAATTCCAACCATGCCACACTTGAAAAAGATGCTAGAATGGGATATGATAAGCTCATAAAAGGCTTAGGCAATGACGTTGGCCATGTTCGAATTCTGGGTCCCAATGAACCGCTGCTTTCCAAAGTGAGGACCACCTATCGCAGGCAAATTTTGCTTCATTGGCGACAAAATTCGGAAAATTCGCCGCAAAATATCCTGAAAGCGCTTGCCCAAATGCCCCCTCGCACCATTATTGACGTTGATCCGATTCAAACTATCTAAACCATGGATAAGCATGCAAAAAAATATACTTTTGTTCCCACGGATGCTCCCGTGCTGCACCAAAAGACGAAAAAAATAAAGGATCCTTCGGACCCCAAGCTTGTCGCACTTATCGAAGATATGTTTAAAGTGTTACATGAAAGCCATGGCGTTGGACTTGCAGCGCCCCAGATAGGATTGGGGGAACGCATCTGCGTTATTGAAGAAGGCGGTAATCACTATGTTCTGATTAATCCAAGCATTACCAAATATTCCAAAGAGACTGTTGTCATGGAAGAAGGATGCCTCAGCGTGCCAGGAAAGTTTTTCCCCATCGAACGCCCGGCAGAAGTTAACGCAACTTTCACTACTTTGGAAGGCAAAAGGGCGAAATTAAGAGCAAGCGGCCTGCTTGCCAGAGCTCTCCAGCATGAAATCGACCACTTAAATGGGATAATAATCCTGGATCACATAAATAAAAAATAAAATAAATGGACAAACCGAAACACATCAAAATCAAAACCATATTCATGGGAACTTCTGATTTTGCCGCAACAATTTTGGAAAGCCTTATCGATGAAAGCTATAATATCATCGGCGTATATACCAAACCAGATAAACCGGTAGGCAGAAGCCAAAATGTCTTACCCAGTGCCGTTAAAGACTTGGCGACTAGAAAAGAACTTCCTGTTTTTCAACCTCCTAAATTTAATGACGAAGCTATCAATGAACTTAAAAAGCTTGCGCCTGATTTAATTATTGTTGCAGCCTATGGCAAAATTTTACCCAAATCCGTATTGAAAATTCCTGGCTTCGGTTGTGTCAACGTGCACACTTCCCTTCTGCCAAAATTCCGCGGTCCTTCTCCTGTGCAAAACGCACTGCTTTGCGGCGAAGAAGAAACCGGCGCGACAATCATGCTTATGGATGAAGGGATGGATACGGGAGATATGCTTGCCCAACAAAGTGTCGCTATCGAACCAAATGATACTTATCCGGCATTGATGGAAAAACTTGCCCACCTTTCCAAAGAACTTTTGATCAAGACTGTGCCTCTTTGGGTTGAACGAAAAATAGAACCACTGCCTCAAGTAAGTGAAAACGCCACTTTGTGCCAAATGATTGATCGCGAAGACGGTCGCATCTATTGGGAAGAAGAGGCCCAGGAAATATATAATAAATTTCGTGCGCTATATCCATGGCCGGGGATATTCACCTTCATGAGGCAAACTGATCACTTAACGAGAGTAAAACTGCTCTCTATCCGGATTCAAAAACATGATCCTCTTGAAAAACATCCACAGGGAGAAGTTTTTCTGATTGGCGAAGATGTAGGCGTGCAAACTTCTTCCGGAGTGATTCTTTTGGATGAAATTCAAATTGAAGGCAAAAAACCCGCTAAAATAAAGGATTTTATAAATGGTTATCCGTCGTTTATCGGCAGCAAACTTCAATAAGCTGCCGCTAGATAAACAAAAAAATGGAAAATAAAAGGGATCTTGTAGCGATAGCTATCGGCATAGCGTTAGTATTGGCAGTAGGAACACTAACCGTGCTGCGCAATTTCAAGGAAAGCGAGCAAAAAAAAGTTGTGCAACAAGAACAGCAAACCGATACGACAAGAAATACTTTTCCCACTATAAGTGCCAAAGATCTTTTGAATAAAATCTCTCAGAAAAAAAACACTATTATTATAGACCTCAGAGACGCGGAAAGTTTCGCCTATAGTCATATCTTGGATTCATATAACATGCAAGGTGGCTCCCTTTTTGTTCCCGCTGAAAAAACAAAAGAAGCTCCTGTTGTAATCATACCTTCAGACACACAAGGTTCCGAGACTGCCAACGCTATTTCCTTTTTTAATCAGAATGGTTTTTCCGACGTGACTGTGCTGTCCGGAGGATTAAGCAATTGGGAAAATGCCAGCGGTCCGACCATTGGATATGGTGATCCTAATTCCATTGCCGATCAAGCCAAGGTTTCCTATATTTCTACCGAAGATGCCAAAAAAGAAATAGGCTCTGAAAGAACAGTATTTTTGGATATTCGCGACAAGCAATCTTTCGCCGAAAATCACATCGAAAAGTCTCTGAACATACCTTTTGAAAATTTGGAAAAGAGGAGATTGGAAATTCCTCAAAACAAAAAATTGATCATTTGCGGCATTAATGAATTGCAAGAATTTCAAGCTGCCGTAAAAATAAACGACATGTTTATGCTTTCCCCTTATGTACTCAAAGGGAGTCTTACTAAATGGAAGGAACAAGGTTTTCCGATGGTTAAGTAATTTTAACCAAAAGAAATCAAAAGCAAACGAAAAAAGCACCCGTCAAAAACGAGTGCTATTCAATTTCATATCTTTAAAATTACTATTGTTTCCTTAAAATCTCCAACGCTTTATCCAATTGCGGGTCGCGGTTGTTTTGATAGTCGTCATTAGTCAATTCCACTTCCACATCCGGCTTGATCCCTTGTTCATTGATCTGTTCGCCGTTTGGCGTGAGCCATCTGGCAACTGTAATTTTTACGGCTGTCTTTTGCGGCAAGTCAATGAATTCTTGCACACTTCCCTTGCCATATGATTTTTTGCCTACCAAAGTCACGTTTTGACGATCCTCGCGCATTGCGCCGGCCAAAATCTCCGAAGCGCTGGCACTTCCCTCGTTGATCAAAACAACCGTCTTGATACCACTGGCAATATCCCCGCCACGCGTGCGTGTTTCCTGACGCTTGCCATTACCATCTTCCTCGATCACGACCACCGAACCTTTTTCAATCATTTTACTGGCCATATCAACAGCAGCTTCCAAATATCCTCCCGGATTATTACGCAAATCTATTATCAAACCCTTGGGCTTTGCGGTAACAGCCTTGGAAAGATAATTGGCAAACTCCTTCGTGGTATCATCACCAAAACGATTAACTTTGATATATGCAACTGATCCTTCTTTTAATTCATATTTGACACTATGCACAATAACAACTCCGCGATGAATCGTTATTTCTCTGGTATCTTCCTCGCCTTCGCGAAAAATCGTTAAAACCACATCCGTGTCCTTCGGACCACGAATCAAATCAACCGCCTGATCGATCGTCATGTCCGAGCTGATTTTTCCATCTATCTTGATAATTTTATCTCCTGCGCGCAAACCTGCTTTTTCCGCCGGTGCCCCCTCAAGAGGCGCGATCACTGTCAACACATTATTTTTAACTCCCAATTCTGCGCCAATTCCTTCAAAACTTCCCGAAATATCTTCACCGAAAGCTTTGTTTTCTTCCGGATCAAAAAAGTTTGTATATGGATCGCCGGTTGCGGCAAGCATTCCTTTGATTGCGCCATAGAAAAGATCTTGCGCATCCAATTTTTTGGAATCGACATATTTTTCCTTTAGCAATTCCCACACCTTCCAAAATAAAGTGAAATCCACTTTACCGGAGTCCTTGGATTCCATTTCGCCCAAATTCATGCCAGTGAATGATTCCGTGGCAATGCCAAGGTTTGATGATTTGCCATGATTTACCCCGATCCAAAATGATCCCAACATTAGCAAAATTACCAAAACGCCGGCCATATAACGGCGAAGTAATTTCTTGCCCGAAAGATGATTTTCCTCCATTTTCATTTCTTCATTTTGCGACACTTCCTGACGCGGCTGTATATCTTGCATATTTCTGTGTTGATTTAATGTTTTAGGAATGATTCGTAGGTCCTACTTTCATAGTGTGGGGCCGTCATGGGTGGAAAACTATTTGTGAGGATTTTCTTTTCCCAGATATTTCCAAAAATATTTTGTCGCACTGCTGATATGAATCCAGGTATATTTATTCAACATCAGTGATCGAAGTACTCCTCCCTTAGCGCTTCCTTTGCCGTGATAATGATGCATCGACGTACCCGGATAATATATTACTTTAAAACCATTTTCCCAAAACCTGCGGCACCAATCCACGTCTTCCATGTACATGAAAAAGCGTTCGTCCATGAGTCCCACTTTTTCAATAGCCCTTCGGGAAACCATCAAAGCGCTGCCCATAATCCAGTCGGCTCCCATCTCTTTTGTGTGATCGACATCCTCCATCTGAAACCACTTGAGATGCTTCTTCGCAAAAGGAAGTTTTCCCAAAAAGGTCCTGCGATAAACGATAGTCATCGGTTTATAGAAGCGGAAGGTGCTAGCTTGCGGAGATCCGTCAAAATTAAGCAGCTTTGGACCAACCATGCCCACATCCGGATGGCTTTTGATATAACCCAAAAGTTCTGCAACTGAATTTTCTTTAACGATGATATCACCATTCAACAGTAAGATATATTCACCCGCACTTGCCTCTATGCTTTTCTTCAGTAAAGCCTGAAAACCGACATTTTCTTTGAAAGGAAAGAATTTTGCCTCCGGGAAATCCTCTCTCATCATTATTTCCGTCGCTTCCTCTGATTCACTCTCAGCCACAATCAATTCATATGCTATATCCTTTACTTTTTTGCGCAAAGAATCCAAGCATACCTTTAGCAGCTGTGGATTCTTGTAGCTAGTAACGATTATAGATAGTTCCATCTTGAGGTTTTCCTAACTTAAGCATCATAAATTCGAGTAATTCGAGTCGCGATAACTTATTTAGGGGTCGAATCTGACTGCGAAGGCAAAGCAAAGATATTTCCGAACATTTCACGAATCTTGTCATAATTATCACCGATAGGTGCCAAGATATAGCCGGTTTCTGGTGTTTGCGGCGGGTTATATAGCAATCCTTCTTCAGAATTTTCCAAAACATGTTGTAAGACTACCGGACTGTTCATGCCTTGTTCAATTTCGAAAAGGCGTTTCATTTCCCAAAGTTGCATATCCGTCTTGATATTGTTCCCCAAACTATTGAACATGTCGCTTACTTTTCCAAAATCAGCAAGGGTTCCCATCGAAAGAGCTTTGTCCTTTATTTTCTGGATTATCAACTGCTGACGTTTAGCACGCTCGAAATCGCTTGATGTTTTGCGCGATCTCGCATAGCACAAAGCTTTGGCACCGTCCAATGTTTGTGTTCCTGCCGGCAGCTTGAAATCACCACCACATTCCTTGTTGGGGTTATAGCAAAGAGGATACACCTTAGCCAAATATTTGGTTCCGTCCTTGCGAGTATAATATTTTTTCTCGGTCATTTGCAATTTTGTCTTCGGGTCAATGGCTTTTTCCGTAAAAGTATAGCTGTCACAGACATGTGCTTCGTTGAATTGCATAGCCTCTTCAAATGGCTGATCCAAAGTAACCTCGACGCCACCAATGGCATTCACCAAATCCGTGAACCCCTGAAAGTTAATTACCAAAGCATAATGAATTTCCTGACCCACGATATCGCCTATAACTTGTTTCATGCTTTCAATCCCCTTCTTTTTGCCATCCTGTTCCCCATAGGCATATACGGCATTTATCTTAGTCTTGTAGCCCACATTAGGGTTGTCTACATAGAAATCACGCGGGACTGACAGAAAAGCTACTTTGTTCTCAACAGGTTTGACACTCAGCACCATAATGGTATCGGCAAGTGTACCTCCGCCAGGCACATTTTCGCCGCGCATTCCAAGCAGCAAAATGTTGATTCTCCCCGCCTCTTCGCCTTTAACCTTATCTTGAACCCCCGGAACCATGTGAGCCAACGAACCAAACAGATTGCCATTAACCGATATTTTGTTTACCAAGGCGCCTGTTTTCCACAAAAAAAATCCCCCCACAATAAACAATAATCCAACGACAATCAGCGTGGGCCATAGCCAACGTCTTTTCTTTTTTACTGAGGTGTCTGATTTTGCTGTTCTCTGAAAATCCATAAAGTATTTTAGTTAACGATTTATTTTACTTATCACAATTTCCGCGTTTTTCCGCGTAAAGTCCGCGTTAGTCTGCGCGTATGGGAATTGCAAAATTTCCATACGATTAATTATGCAACAACTCATCATATATTGCAATAGTCTGATGAGCCGTTTTTTGCCAAGAAAAAAGCACTTTGCGCGCCATCCCTTTTTCCGAACAGTGCACACGGATTTTTTCATCAATGCAAAGATTATATAACATATTTGCGCACGAATCAAGCTTATCATCTTGAAAATATACACAGGCATCAGAAGCGACTTCCATATGTGGCAAAATATCCGAAGCCAACACCGGCACACCCTGACTCATCGCCTCCAAAATTGGAATGCCAAATCCTTCATAGCGCGATGGAAAAGCAAAAACGTGCGCCCCCGCAATCATTGCGACCTTGTATTCATCAGCAACATAGCCGGAAAAAATTATTTCATCTTCTAATTTATGTTTTTCGATAACTTCGTCAACTCTTTTGTCAAAATTATGCGCCTCGCGATTGCCAGCCAAAACCAATTTTATGCCTGGCAGCTTTCCTCTGACTTTCGCAAAAGCTTCAATCAAAAGCGGCAGATTTTTACGCGGCTGCAAAGTACCGATGTATAGGATATATTTTTCAGGCAAATTATATTTGCTTCGAATTTTCGCAATTTCCTCTTCATTTGCCTTCTGCAAAAAATCATCCGCGACAGCATTGTATGCAACCGAAACTTTTTTAGGATCCAAGCCATAATATGAAATAATTTCACTGCGCGTAAACTCCGAAACAGCCACAACCCTGTCTGCTCTGCGTAGACTAAGCGGAATCAGAGCTTTCAGAAAAAATAGATCTGAAAATTTGATAAACTGCGGAAAGAAATTAAAAGAGATATCGTGGATTATCGTGACTATTTTTATTTTCCTTGGCACAAAAAAAGGAGTGATATATTGGGTGTGATATATGTCAATCGGATTTTTGCGCAGATATTGCGGCAGCGTCCAAAAATTCCAAGCAAAGCGATTGGGTGTTTCCAAAGCAATTATTTTGAATCTCTCATTTCCTTCAATCTCCAACCGCTTCGCTATATCCCTAAGAGTTTCTTCGTCTGTAATATCCGTAAATAATTCAAATCTGTGCTCCGTGTTGATCCGTGCGAGATTCTTTACAAGATTGAAAAAGACCACCTCGTCACCGGTTCTTTTTTTACCTATCAGTCTGATGTCGATCCCGATAACCATACTATTATAGATATATTATAGATATAGCGCAGAAATATACTTCGCGAAATATAATAGAAATATTAGTATCCACACAACATGTTTCTACTATGTTTCTACTATATATCTATCGCGTCTCAACTATATTTCTACTTTATTTCTATCGTATTTTAAATTAAATCCCACAATTAGCCCTGCAAATATTATTCCAAAATGCAGACTCCAAAGCCAATGATCCAAAAACATTGCCGGCAAAAGGGCTAGCAGCAAGCAAAAACCAAGCGGACTGTTTCTAAGCGCCCGCATAATCATTGTACCATACAAGCCCACAAAAGCGAGCAATCCCACAACTCCCAACTCCGCCCAAATAAGCACAAAAACATTATGCACCGGCTGATAGGTCCAGGAAGGATTGCCTGGATTTTTTTCTCTCAAATAAGCAATGTAGTTCCCCGACCCGACCCCAACGATCGGATGTTGCTTAATAATTTCCTTGGCTTGCTGAAAATATATCTCCCTTTCATTAATTGATTTCTGTTCCAAGCGGGCATTTATGTTGCTACGCGCAAATAATGGCGCTAAATATAATGAAGCGATTATAGCAAGAGACATCCCCGCCGCAACCAACGGCTTTTTCATATTTGAAAAATGTGTTTTCAAAAAAAATGTCACTAACGCTATTGCAAGCCCCAGAAAAGCGCCGCGACTAAGACTCGCATAAAGACCTGTGACTAAGCTTACTAAAGCAAGGTATAAAAAAGCTGTTACAATTTTCGAATTTTTCTTTTCATAAAACATCCACAATGTCGAGATTATTCCCAAAACCATTGCGAAACCGAAAATATTCGGATGATCAAAGCTTCCATATGACCTTAGCCAATGTATCATCTTGCCATCGGAAAAAACTTCCAAATAGGAAGTGCCGGAATCTTGGGGATTATGATATGCAAGACCAAGCCATTTGTTTGCGAAAGCATACTGTGCAAAAAATTGCCATACTCCCAGCCACGCACTCACCATCAAACCCATCACCAACCAAAAAAGTAACCGCAATTTATTTTCATAAGTTGCCACCAACCACCCCAATCCCACGGCCAAAAGCAGCCAAAAAACATGCTGCATCGCCAAAATCTTATCACTAGACCAAAAAATAGAAATTACATTCCAAGACAAAAAACAAGCAAAAACAATATTTATAAATAGTTTTATCTTGTCATGCTGAACTAGTTTCAGCATCTCGAGATTCCGAAACAAGTTCGGAATGACATGAAATAAAAAACAAAATATCAGCAGCAAATCCACCGCATACACCCCAACCTCCAAATACCCAATATCATTGGCTTTCAAAATCGACCTCGTCTGCCAAGGGAGGAGAAAAAGAAAAGCATAAATTCCAACATTAACGCTTTCCTCGAGAAATTTCTTATAAATAATTTTTATGGACATCTTTTCTATTCCTTATTGCTTTGCATCAACGACACCGCAGCTCCTAAATACGCCCACAAAAATCCCAGAAAGATTCCGGAATTGAAGAGATTGGGAACGATGATAGCGATGGTCGCCAAAAGGATGAAAATGGAAGTTTTTTGTTCGCCTTTGATGTAATTGGAAATCGATCCAAGAAGAAGATATCCGAGCAAAATTGTGAGAGACAAAAATCCCAAGATTCCTGCGCCAAGCCATGTTTCCAAAAAGATATTGCTCGCATTGAGCGCCGCACCGCGTTCATCGCGTCCAAGGATATCACCGATACTTCCCCAGCCGATACCAAAAATCGAATGCTGTCTGATCTGTTCCCAAGAAGTTTTGTAGATTTTCGCACGAATGCCTACATTAGGATCAGGACGATATACTTCCGCTATCTCAAATCCCGCTTCTCTTTCTCTGCTGATATCTTCAAGATTGATATGCCTGCAACCATATTGCGACAATTCCTCCACGCTGGAAATATTCGTCGGAACACTAACGCTCTTTCCCGTTTCACACGCGATCGTTATTTTCTGCATCCCACCGGTACTCACCGCGCGAGAACCGATTTGAAAAGTAGTCAGATTAAAAACATAAATGATACCGATGCTCAAGATTAAGGAAAAAACTATGCCTGCAAGAGCAGTGCCGAAACCGCGCCAATCCCACTTGCTTAATCTCATCATTCTCAGAACATTTTGCCCAAAACTACGGGATCCTGAAACCAGTTCAGGATGACAACGCCTGAGCGCTGTCAGTTTTAAAAACGGCAAAGTGACCAAAATCGCTCCGAGCCATGCACTGCGTGAAACGGTAAGAATCAAGGCCGTTAACAAAATTACAAAAAACAATAAACGAATTCCAAACAATACCCAAAAATCAAATTTCAAAAAATCAAACCCTGAATCGTTTGTTATTTTGTATTTGGAAATTGAAATTTGTTTGTAATTTGCAATTTGAAATTTGTAATTTATTGCATATATTGCAGCCAAAACAAACACCAAAAAGATTCCGAACCAATCAGCTTCACTGAATGTTCCATTCGGTCTTCCTGGCATCACTTCAAAAGAGTTGCGCCCCATGGCGAATAAAATGTTTTGCAAAATTCCATATAGCACAACCGCGATTGATGAACTCAAGAAAAATGGTGCGACGCGTTTGAGATCGTTCCAATTTTGGACATAAACGCGCACCAGAAAATACAAAGCTGCGAACGAGCAAGCGACGATCGCTTGTTTAAAGCTCATGCCCTTGTTTACCGCAAAAAGCGCGCTAACGATTCCGGAAAGCGCGAACACAGCTACCAGCGCATCTGGCCAGCGTAATTTCGGCAAAGCGAACGGCAGGCGCTTGGTCGAATATTGAACAATTAGTCCCACAATCGAAAGCGCACCGAAAAGTTGATATGGCCTGACTGCAATTCCGAATGACTCCGGTGCCAAGTTGACAATTTCCAATGGCAACGTGCCGATGAAAAACAAAAATAGCCACGCCGGACGATATATTCCCAGCGCCAGAACAAGCAGCACGAAAAAAACAAAGTCTCCCGTATTTTTGAAAGGCAAAACCCCGACATTGGAAAACCAAACGCCGAAAATTATCAACAAAACGTTTACAGTCAGAAGATAAAGTTTTGTAGGGTTTTTTGGAAGTTGCCTAACAACTGAATTTAGATAGGACATATTCGTCTTATAGAATTTATAGCGATGAAATGATATGCAAAAATTTTTCCACAAATTGATTCCATGAAAAATTCTTCGCTCTCTCCCTACTGCGCAATGAAAGTGTTTCGCGTAGGTGCTTGTTCGTGAGAACATTTTTCATCACCATCGCAATATCTTTTTCATCATTCGGATTGCAATAGAGCACCGCATCACCTCCCACTTCCGGTAGCGATGATGTTTTGGATGTAATTGTCGGCACACCTTGACTCATCGCTTCCAAAACAGGCATACCGAAACCTTCATAGTGCGAGGGAAAAACAAACATCGAAGCGCTAGCGTAAAGCGCCGGCAAATCTTTTTGTGGCACAAAGCCGATACACTTCACATGCGGAGAAATATTAAGCTGCTTGGCTAATTTTTCCACATCAACTACCATTGGCGCAAGCTCCGGCATCAACTTTCCGGAAATAACCAATTTCGGCATTTCGTGAATAAAGTGCAATTTTTTGTTGCGTTCCCGCAATATTTTGTATGCTCTCAAAACGCCCTCTGCGTTCTTGCGCACCTCCAAACCACCGCCATAATATATATATCCTTGCTTCAAACCGTATTTTAGCAAAACCTCCCGCTTCTCTTCGTTGCTTACTTCTTTTTTATATATTTCGTCTACGGCTATGTATGAAGTTGTGATTTTTGCCGGATCGATTCCCAAATGTTGCACCAAATCTTTCTCCGTACGCTTGGATACAGTAATGATTCTTTGCGTCTTATCAATTCCCTTCTCCGTCAATTTCCAATAAAGCTTTTTGCGACTATTGCCTAGATATTTTGAAAACAGCTTTGGAATAATATCATGCACCACCATGATATGCTTGATGCTATTGTTAAAAATTGTCGGGCATTGATACAGACTGATAAAAACGTCACAGTCGTCTTTCTTGACCTGCCTAGGTAAAGAGTATTTCTCCCACAAAATCTTCCGAATCAAATCATCACGTTTATATATGGGCAAAAATACTTTCTTGGCAAAATTATCCGGCAATTCCAATTCGCCAGTTGGCGAAAAATCTTCTTCCAAATATAAAATAAACTCTACCTCACCTTCTTTTGAAAATTGATCATCGATCATTGAAAATTCCGTTAATTTTTTCAAAAAATTAACGGTTACCTGCCCTATTCCTGTGTTTTGTTTGCGCAAAAAAGACGCATTAATTCCTATTTTCATAGATAAATTATATCCCGAAAAAGGCAAAAAGAAAAGGCGCTGGTTTTTCAACGCCTCCCTTCACGGGGAAAATTTTTCCAAATATTCAACGGGCCAAGGAATCTGAATTTCACTATTCAAAATCTTTACCCATGCACGACCACCACCTTTGCAAACTGCCGCAACAACGGCTTTTTTGCCAACTAACAACTTTGCCACTTCGTCCTCATCAAGTTCGGGATAAGCATTTAAAACCACCGCCGCTCCTTCTCTTATTTCAGCTTTCATCCGAAGCCCTCCTTTTTCATTTTTATAATGACACAGGAACAACAATTTCTTTGTTCTCTCTCACAACCAGCAATTCTATCTGGTCTCCTTTTTTAAATTCTCCAAGCTTGTTGGAAAGAGGATTGCTCAGGTTTATTTCCTGACCATTTATCGCAATAATTATGTCGTTCAACTTCAAACCGGCTTTCTCCGCCGGAGAATCAGCAAGAATAGCCAAACCCTGCTTCCCGGAAGCCGAATATATCAAAGCTCCCCTATCTCGCGTAAGGTCATTAACCAAAGAATATTCCTTGGTAATCGGAACATAATATATGCCCAAGAAAGGACGCTCTTGCAACTCGCCGCTTATTGCCGACTCCATTGATGCACGCACGGCATTTGAAGGAATTTGGAAATATTTTTGATTGTTATCAATATTCAAAGAACCCACGATGCCGACCAATTCCCCGCTGTAGCTTATCATTGGTCCTCCCACATACTCCTTCTGATTATTGAAATCGGTTTCAAAAACACCCTCCCATTTTTCCGACGAAGAAACGGTTTTACCATCCAAATTAAAAACCTTATCGGCATTGCTCAAAAGTCCAGCCGAAAAACGATTTTGATATTCCCCGAAAGAATTGCCCATCACTACCATTTTTTTGCCTGGATAATATGAATCAGAATTGGCAAAAGTGATCACGGGCAAATTGGACGCCTCAATTTTTAGATATGCAAGATTAGTCAGTTCATCAATACCTTTCAATTTTGCCTCATAATGGGAGCCATTGGACAATAAAACTATGTATCGGGCGCCACTTTCCAAAATGGCACCGCGGTAGGTAGTAATCAAACCATCACTAGTAACGATAACGCCGGTGCCACTGGCGCTTTCGTTTTGCGCCTCAGCTAAAGAAACTTTTCTTATTTTAGCATCATCGCCTATGGCAACCGAAAGAATGTTGACCACTGAATTTGCAGCATTTTGAGCAAGCTTATTTACTGAATCATCTTCATTAACAGTTATTTGCTCCGTCTTGTTTATCACCGTCACACTCTCGGAAGCTTTTTTGAAAAAAGGCAATCTGGAGAACCTCACGCTGGAACTAAGGTGCGGAATCGCATATTGTTCAAAAAACACGCCGCCTATGCCACCAATTATAAATATCAGCAGTAACAGTGCCGCCAAACGTATGACATGTTTTTTCTTGAATAATCCACTCATAAATAGCTATTCTGTCGTTATAAGGTTACGATGGCCATATGGCTCAGCGGTTATGGCAAGAAACTAATTTCGTAATCATATCACGACACAAGTTTCCCAGTCATTGATCCTAAGCTTATGCGGGCATTTTACACAACTGGTAACCAATGCGATGTCGCCAAAACCAGTGTCATCAATACCCCTGTTACAGCCAGATTGATAATTACGCGTTTTTTGGACAATAGGCCCATGAAATAGGTTTTTACCAGGTCCCAAAACACATAATACACCATAAGCGCAACTACGCCAGTTGTCAAGTAGCCGAAGGGCCAAAAACTCAATATCCAAGCCATTTCAGCCATCGCCAAACCAAGCACAACACTGAATTTCCAAGCAGTTATTCTGTCGGTTTCTATCAGATACAAATATTGGGCACTGGCTGGAATAGTTACCAAAAGAAAAAGCGCCATCAAAACCCAAAGACCAATCGCAAAGTTTATATAGATGCCGATTATAACGGAATAGCAAAAAAACAAGGTTGCAAAAGTAGTTGCAGCAACCAGACCGCGGGCGGTTTGGTCTTTTTCATATAGGCGCAAACGGTGAATCCCCAAGTGAAGAAAATAATATAGCAAACCGGCAAGCAACACAAAAACACTTTTCTGCGACGATGAATCAATAAAATATATCTGACCGAGAGAAGAAAGTGCCAAAAAAACAGCAACTGGCGTCATGGAATAACGCTTGCCTATTTTTTTAGCTATGAAGAAAACATACGCCATCAGAGCCAAAACCACCACAAAAGTCAGCCCCGGAAAATCACCGATAGCCCTTGTTATAAATCCCTCTGCGAATTGCGACGTTGTCATTTCAAGTCCGGCAGCAAAAAGCAAGGAATACAGAAATACTTGGAGATGGAAAAACATTTGAAAGCGACTCGAATGACTCGAATACACACTCGAATGACTCGAATTTTAATTCTTAGATTCGAATAAATCCGCAGATTCGAATCATTTTTATTTCGCAAATATTATCTTTCCGTTTTCAAGATCAATCTTCACTTTGCCACCGGAAGTTATTTTGCCTTCAATGATTTGCAAAGCAAGTTCATCAAGAATATCGTTTTGAATAACTCTCTTGAGAGGACGCGCTCCATAGAGCGGATCATAGCCTTTTTGGGTCAGATATGCCTTGACTGCAGCACTTACTTTCAGTCGAATGTCTTTAGCGGCAAGACGATTTTCCACTATCTGCAATTGCAAACCGACAATCTTTTCTATCATCTGCTTACTGAGAGGATGAAATATTATTACTTCATCCACGCGATTGAGAAATTCCGGCTTAAATCGCTCTTTAAGGCTTTTCATGACTCTTTCCCTCATTTCATGCTCATTCACTGATTCTCTCTTCGGCTCATCGGAAAAACCAAACTCCTCGGCTTTATATATAATATCAGATCCTACATTAGATGTCATTATGATAACGGTATTTTTGAAATTTACAGTTCTGCCCTTGGCATCAGTAAGCCTGCCGTCATCCATGATCTGCAAAAGTATATCGAACACCTGCGGATGCGCTTTTTCAATTTCATCAAATAGGATTACCGAATACGGTCTCCTTCTGATCAATTCGGTCAATTGTCCACCCTCTTCATAGCCGACATACCCGGGTGGCGAGCCGATAAGCTTCGCTGTTGAATGTGATTCCATATATTCACTCATGTCCAAGCGAATAAGAGCTTTTTCATCATTAAACATACCCAAGGCCAAAGTTTTGGCAAGTTCTGTTTTACCGACCCCTGTAGGGCCAAGAAAAATAAATGAACCGATCGGGCGCTGTTCTTCGGATATGCCTGCTCTGGATCGACGTATCGCGTTGGCCACAGCTCTGATAGCTTCGCTTTGCCCCACAACTCTCTTTCCCAATTCATCTTCCAGATGAGCCAATTTTTCCAATTCGCTTTGCAACATTTTCGCCACTGGAATACCTGTCCAACGTGAAACCACGCGCGCCACATCTTCTTCCGTCACTTCTTCTTTCAGGATTGAGTTTTCTTTCTGAATACGATTAAGTTTTTTTTCTTCATCCTTCATCTTTTTTTCCAGGGATGGAATTTTGCCATAGCGTATTTCCGCAACCTTATCAAGTTCACCTTGTCTTTCTGCAAGTTCAGCCTGCGATTTCAGTTGATCCAAATCTTTTTTGCGCTCACGACTTGCCGTTATCAAATCTTTTTCGCTGCGCCACTGCAAAGTCAACGTATTGGACTTTTCCTTAAGTTCTGCCAGCTCTTTGTTTATTTGGATTATTTTCTTGCGCACATCTTTGGTTTTTTCCTTTTGCAGAGCCTTTTTTTCAATTTCCAAACGTCTAATCGAACGCTGGATCTGATCGATTTCTATCGGCATCGAATCAATCTGCATGCGCAGTGCGGAAGCAGCCTCATCAATAAGATCGACAGCCTTATCCGGCAAAAACCTGTCGGAAATATATCTTTGCGAAAGTTTTACTGCGGATTGAATCGCTTCATCGGTAATTTTCACACCATGATGCAATTCATATTTTTCCTTGATGCCTCTCAGAATAGCAATCGTGTCTTCCATGGATGGTTCACTCACAATCACTGGTTGGAAACGACGCTCGAGTGCGGCATCTTTCTCAATATATTTCTGATATTCTTTTGTGGTTGTTGCGCCTATGGTGCGCAATCTTCCTCGTGCCAAAGCAGGCTTGAGCATATTAGAAGCATCAAGTGAGCCTTCGGTAGCGCCAGCGCCGACCAGCGTATGCAACTCGTCTATAAATAAAATATATCTTCCCGCGCTGTGTTCAACCTCTTTTAGAATAGCTTTGAGCCGATCTTCAAATTCACCGCGAAACTTCGCTCCGGCAAGCATTGATCCCAAATCAAGGGATATGATGTCCTTATCTTTGAGGTTTTCCGGTACATCTCCCGTGATAATGCGCTGCGCCAAACCTTCGGCAATAGCTGTTTTGCCGACTCCGGCTTCACCGATGAGCACCGGATTATTTTTGGTGCGTCTACTGAGCACTTGCATCACGCGACGAATTTCCTCATCACGACCAATTACCGGATCAAGTTTATCGTTTCTTGCCAGCTCGGTAAGATTGATCGTATATTTTTCAATCACCTGAAACTTACCTTCCGGCTCAAGATTATCCACGCGTTGTGAACCACGAACTTCGGAAAGTATTTGCAATACTTGCTCGTAATTCAGACCGTACTTATCCAAAATATTCTTCGACTGCTGCGGAACCACTAAAAAAGCAAGCAGGATATGTTCGGTGGACACAAATTCATCATTGATCGCTTTCATCTCCCTCTCTGCCTGTTCCAAAATTTTCATCACGTTTTGGGTAATGAAAATCTGCCCCGCCCCGCCGCCGGAAACTTTGGGATATTTGCTGGCTCCGGAAGATATTTCTTGCACCATAGCGGTTGAATCCACGCCCAATTTCCGCAATATTGTGGAAACAATGGAACCTTCTTGGGTAACCAATGCAAAAAGCATGTGCAGTTCGTCCACTTGCTGATTATTTAGCGACAGTGCAAATTCTTGTGATTTGCGTAATACTTCCTGACTTTTGGTTGTAAAACGATTAATATCCATAAGCTGAAAATTTTCAATAGTTTATTTTCTCTCTTGCAAAACGACTTCCACTTCCTTGGTTTCTCCCTTGTGCCATATTTTTAGCATAATCGTATCACCTACATTGAATGTTGCGATCATATCGCTAAGTTGGTTTTTTTCGTCCAACTTTTTTTCATTAATTTCCAAAATGATATCGTTTTCAATGATTCCAGCTTTGTCCGCAGGAGAACCGGGGATTACGGCAAAATCGGTAATCTTAGTACCTCGCTGAACCAATACGCCATATGCAAAAGGCAAGTTGTTTTCCTTTGCGATATCTTCATTTATCGGAATATAGCGCACGCCCAAGAATGGGGTAATGATTTTGCCAGTCCTGCTTACTTGTTCCACCACTCTTTTCACCTGATTAACAGGAAGAGCAAAGCCGACGTTTTGCGCGTTTTGCGCAACTGCCACATTAATACCAATAACATTTCCGGCGATATCAATCAATGGCCCGCCGGAATTTCCCGAATTTATGGCCGCATCGGTCTGAATTATATTGGAAAGTCTTTCAGTTTTGCCGCCATATTGATCTCCTGCCGTCAAACTCCTACCTAGCCCCGAAATTATACCTTTGCTGACCGTATTTGAGAATTCACCCAGGGAATTACCTATAGCGATAGCTGTTTGTCCTATTTTCAACTCATCAGAATTGCCCAAAGGCAAAACCGGAAAATCATTGCCTTCTATCTTTATTACCGCAATGTCCTGTGCGGGATCACGCGCCAAAACTTTTGCCGGATATTCTTTGCCGTCATTCGTTATGACTGTATAATCAGCATTCGCATCATCAACTACGTGCTTGTTCGTAACAACCATGCCATCCTTGGAAATAAAAAAACCTGTACCCCCACCCACTTGCTGTTTTTTAACTCCTCCTGATTGGCTGTCTTTCTGTTCATCAAAACCAAAGAAATCAAATGGAAAACCATATTGACGAACTTCGGGAACATTTTTGGAAATTGTTATACTGACCACCGATGGAATACTTTTTTCAACAACCGAGATAACCGCATTATCCTCAATAATTATTTTTTGCACGGAATCAGCATTATTTTTGACAGCATAATTATCCCCCAAAAGTTTTCTCTCAATTTTAGTAACCAAAGAGCTGCTCAAGTCATGTGCCTTGCCGGCAAAATATCCCAGAGCAATTCCCAATGCTCCAGCCATGAAAAAAACTACGACCAAAAAAATTGCAATAAGCCACTTTTTTCCTTTTTTTGGAGCAAGATTACTCGACGGACTGACAGAATTGTTTTGCTTGTCGGTTGATTCTTTTTCTGATTTTATTTCCATGTTTTCCATATTTTTTAATACAGAAAACCCAACAATTGCCTGTTGAGTTTCTGATGTATACATTTCAAAGGCAAATGTACTACAAATTTATAGCACCATTATTCAATAGAAATCGCACTTACCGGGCAGCTGTCTGCAACTTCTTGACAGTTGCATTCGCCACATTCTTCGGCTACCGCATGGGATTTTCCACCCTCCATTTTGAAAACATTCGGGCAGAGCGATTCACAAGTTCCACATCCGATGCAAAGATCCTCATTTACAACTGGTTTTGGCATATTATTTTTTATTATTTATTATCAAATTTAAATTATTAAAAGAACAGGGACGCGTCGCCATCAGCCTTTTCCATGGCACTCTTTTCAAAATCTCTCATTTCCTGACTGGAAAACTGCACTCCGACCTCATTGCTATCCCAATAAAAACCTTTGGCGGGTATATAGATATCCATGTTTTTCATTTGCTCTCCGAGCCAATCGGCAAAGTTTTTTGTTCTCACAAAAATCTGTCTGACTCTTACTACGTCCTTATCTCCATCTTTCTTTTTATCTTCTATATCAAAAATATGATATCCCAGGCGGCTTTGTATTATCTCATTTTTTCCCAATTGTTCGCCAAAAAGCTTGCTTGAGATTTCAGGCAAAAACTGTTCGGAAGACATCCAGCCAAGCTCTCCGCCATCCGAAGCGGAGGCTCCCTCGGAATATTCACGAGCCACATCGGAAAAATTTTTGCCGCCAGCAAGCTCTTTCTGTATCATTTCCATTTTTTCCTTGGATTTGGAAGATTGTGCGGTTAATTCATCTGCGACATTGTCATATAACGCCTCTTGATACATATTGGGCAAAACTATTTTTTCTTTGAATTCCGACATTGTCCAGCCATATCTTTCCTGAAGATCCTTTTCAACATCATCCTTTACGCCGTATTCTTCGAGTTTTTTGCCGACAGCATCATTAACATCAGCAGCGGAAATTTTTATGCCTTTCTTCTTCGCCAAAAGCATAGCAGCTTTGTCTTCAATCAGTTTATTGAGAAGTTTTTTCTCAACTAACTTCAGTCTTTTTTCGCCATCGTTTGTGGAAAAATCAACCCGCATTCCGGCAGAGGAAAAATCTTGGTTTTCATAGAAAGATTTCAATGCTCCCATGTCACTTTGCACTTCTTCGATGGTAATAAAATTAACATAATTTACCACCACAGCAGGCAAAGGAATCGCTCTTGAAATAATATTGCCCAATGCCACACCCGTAGAACCTTCGGATGAATATGTCCAACCCACAAAGACCACGCAGAGAAGCACCAATAAAATAATACTTCCAAAAACTATGGTTGGGATAGTTATTTTGGGATGCTCATTTACAGTTTCAGCAGATACATTTTCTTCTTTTTGTTCCATATTTTTTAGCTTATCGCTTTCTTATTATTCATAACTAAAGAAATGATTGAGCCATTTCTGAGGATTTGAAACTTCCAAATTTCTTTCTTCCGTTTGTAGCTCCTGAAATTCCTGCTCTTTTTGTTCTTCGGGAGACAATTTTACCACAGCCACTTTCTCGTCTGGTTTTTGCATATTAAGTTTTTCCTTAGCAGTCCTTTCGCGAAAATCATCTGTTTCAAAATAGGCTATTTTTTCTTTTAAATCGGCATTTTCCCTTTCTATCGTTTTTTTCTGCTCTTCCAAGGAAGCGATCATGTCTTTTATTTTTTTGCTTCTTTGAGACTCCTTGAAAGAAGCGACTCCAACAAGCCCGGCCACCATAAGGGCGCCGATACTTATCAGGGCTGCCAATGAGACTATCGGCTTTTTCATCCTGCTTGTTAGTAGTTAGTAAGAGCCGGAGCGAGCAAGAATCCAACCATGGATAGAACAGCCAGGATTGAAATGATCACCCAAGCAATATATGCGTGCTTTTTTCTTCTTTTGATACTCATAAAGAAAGTATACCAAAATTCCATATCTGAGGCAACGCCATTAATTACAAGGGTTGACAAAAAATAATTTTGGTATATCATAATATGTTAACTCCAGAACCTTAAAATGGCATGCGTAACTTTACTTTAGAGTAATGGGGGCCTCAAAAAAAGCGACGAGAGGAGATCGCTATGAAAAAAATCGCTAAATTTGTTCCCATCTTCATCATTTTCTCTATTTTAACTGGCTGCGTCTGGTTCAACAAAGCAGTTGACAAGGATATGGTTGAAGAAAAGTGTATTATTGGCAAAACAACGCCACAAGAAGTGAAGAATCTTTTCGGGGAACCCTACAGTGATGAAGTAACTCGAAAAGGTAACGGGTGTCTTACGTACGCAAGCATCGGCTTTTTGGGCTTTGGTACTGCCCAAATAAAAGAATTTTGTTTCAAAAATGGACGCCTGATAAACTTCGGAAGTGAAACAGCCTTACAAGAAAGGAGCGCGAAACGCTGACAACAAAAATACAGCCCCCATGGCCATTGCATAAAAAGCAATGGCCTTTTTTATCTTGAAAAAATTATTCAACTTCTCCCATTTTCTGCAACTCAAGCAGTTTTTTGTAGAGTCCTTTTTTCTTGGAAGCGAGCTCCAGATGGCTGCCTTGCTCCACAACCTTACCTTTTTCAAGCACTACGATCTTATTCGCTTTTTTGATCGTGCTCAAACGATGTGCGATGATGATCACCGTGCGGTTGCGCGAGACTTTTTCCATCGCTTCCTGAATAAGCCGTTCGCTATATGAATCCAAGCTACTCGTCGCTTCGTCAAAAATCAAAATATCCGGATTGGCCAAAATAGCACGCGCGATTCCCACTCTTTGCCGTTGTCCGCCAGAAAGTTTAACGCCTCTTTCCCCAACCATGGTGTCATATCCTTCGGAAAGCTGCTCAATAAATTCCGCGCAATTGGCAATCTTGGCCGCAGCCTCAACTTCTTCAAAACTCGCCTTGGATTTTGCATAGGCAATATTGTCACGGATGCTGGTATTGAAAATTTCCACCTCTTGCGGAACGATAGCGATATGTCTTCGGAAAGCGTAGAGGTCATATTTTTTGATATCGATTTCATCTATTGAAATGCTGCCTTTTTGCGGATCGTAGTGACGATATATCATGCGTGCCAAAGTAGTTTTGCCTCCACCGGAAGGTCCGACCAAGGCAGTTGTGCATCCCGCACTCAATTCCAGATTTATCTCATCCAAGGCATTTTTTCCATTGTCATCATAAGAAAAACTCAAATTTTTGAACTGAATCAGACCTGTTATTTGCTTCGGTTTAATGCCTTTTGGAGGATTTTTGATTTTTGATTTCACCAAAGACAGATCATATAGGCGCTCCACAGCTTCACTACTGTCCATAATTTTGTCATAAAGACGCGAAATACGGAAAAGTGAAAGCAGCGCTTTTTCGGAAATTGTATATACAAAAACCAAGCCACCTATAGTCAACATGCCTTTGTAAACAAGTAAAAGTCCGGCAAGCAGAATGAAAGCTCTGCCGCTGTCATTGACGAAATTCCTGCCCAAATTATAGCGCGTAATGTTGCCAAATTCTTTGAAATGCACTTTATATCCTGATTCCAAAGCCTTGGTAACATTCGTACATTCCTTTTCTTCTTGAGTAAAAGATTTAACCGTATTGATATTGATAACTGATTGAATCATTTTTCCAGAGACCTCTTCATATAAGTCATGTCTCTTGTCACGCAAGGGGTAGTTAATCTTATTAACGCGCAAAGTCAGCAGCACGAATATGGGAATAAAAAACACCACCACTAATCCAAACATCCAACTGACAAAAAACAACACGGGAAGAGTCAACATGACTTGAATCAATGTTGGACCAACTTCCCAACCGATTGCGGAGATCAAATCATCTATTTTGCCAATACCACGGTCTATTTTGGAAACTTTGTTCCCCGTGTTCTCTTTTTCGTGATAACCCAAATGCAGATACATCAATTTACGGAACGATTTGATGAAAAGCTCTCTGTCCGAATCCAGCAAAACCCTGAAAAGGAGATTGTCCAAAAAATAACCAAGGATCGACTGTATTTGATATGCCAAAAATATTCCCACGATAAGCAAGATTATCTTGGAAGTGTTTTCTATTCCCGTGTTGAGAGCATCAATGAGGATTTTTAGCAGATATGGGCCGGCAAGCTTCACCAACTCCACAACCAACATAAGCACAGCCAATTTTTTTATCTTTGGATGCACCGGTTCGAGCATTTTCCACAGTCTGACCCAAAATCTTTTGATATCAAACTGCCTTTTGTTCAATTTTACCTTGTTTTTCGCCATACATATCGCATTATACCACAACAAAAGAAAAATAGCAGAGCGAAAATTACTTGCCCTGCTATTGCATTTAAATATATTGGGACCTATTTTTCCAACGACAGCTCGTGCTCCATGTGTTTTCTGAATTTGTTGAAGATTATATTCAAAAACCACTTTACGTTATCAGCCTGTCCTGCTGCCAAGTTGAGCATTCTTGCAAGAACGGGCTTGCCACGCTCATGGTCCTTTGCTGCCATTTCCCGCATGGCTTCCCCGATGTAACCAAAGAACTCGGCCATAACATCGAAACGCAGTCCGACAACAAGAAATGCAAGTTTCCTGAGGTCGCCATCAAAACCTTTGATGGAAACCGGGTGAACCTTCTTTTCTTTATTCTTCATTGCGCTTCCCTCCTTTTCGGACTTGCCGGTTGATATTGAAACAAAAAAATTATCTTTTAAGCACAGCTAAAAACGCCTCGGACGGGATGCTTACCTTGCCGATGGATTTCATTTTTTTCTTTCCC
>CAZAFB010000001.1:0-75176 GCA_964484505.1 uncultured Bdellovibrionales bacterium | reverse complement strand
AAACGCCTCGGACGGGATGCTTACCTTGCCGATGGATTTCATTTTTTTCTTTCCCTTTTTCTGCTTGTCCAACAATTTGTTTTTGCGCGTTACGTCGCCGCCGTATAATTTAGCTATAACATCTTTGCGATATGGCTTTACGGTTTCGCGAGCGATCACTTTGCCGCCAAGCGCGGCCTGAATTGGAATCGCGAAGTTTTGGCGCGGAATCGCATCCTTGAGTTTTTCCACAACTTTTTTCCCTTCCGTATGTGCCCATTGTTTGGGCACGATTCTTGAAAGAGCGTCCACCGGTTCGCCACCGACCAAAATGTCCATTTTAACCAAATCGGAAGTCTTATATTCAGAAAACTCATAGTTCATTGAAGCATAACCGGAAGAGACACTCTTCAAATCATCGTGGAAATTTACAATTATATCAGTTAGCGGCACCTCGAACGTGAGCAAGATACGCTCTTCATCGATATATTCCGTATTTTTATATTCCCCACGCAAATTGCCCATCAGCGCCATGATGTTTCCCAAATATGTTGCCGGAGAAATGATATCCAATTTCACAAAAGGTTCAGCGATCGATTCCACTGATGAAGGATCCGGCATGTCAATTGCGGAATACAAACGAAGCACTTCATCGACACCCTTTAGCTTAACTTCAAAAACAACACTTGGCGTAGTTATTGTAGGCGAAAAATTAAATTCGCGCTCCAAACGTTCTTTGATAATTTCCAAATGAAGTAGTCCCAAGAACCCACAGCGAAAACCTTTGCCCAGTGCAGGATTGCTTTCCGGTTCGAAAGTAAAAGACGCGTCATTGAGTTTGAGCTTCTCCAAAGAATCGCGCATCAAGTTGTACTCATCTCCTTCAATCGGATAGAGACTTGCATAAACAGCCGGCCGCACATCTTTATATCCAGGCAATCTTTCAACTTTAAATTTTTCATCTGCAATACTTATAGTGTCACCAACGCGACAATGTTCCACGCTCTTGAGCCCAGTTGCAATATAGCCGATGTCACCGGCCACCAATTCATCGGCGGTGAGCAAATCGGGCCTAAAATATCCCACTTCCACAACGCCGCTTTCCTTGCCTGTCGCCATCATTTCAATTTCCACATCCCTCTTAACCGAACCATCGACAATACGCACATAAGCGAGCACGCCTTTGTAGGTGTCATATTTGGAATCGAAAATGAGCGCGCGCAGCGGTTTTTCCAAATCGCCGCTTGGTGCCGGAACTTTTTCCACGATAGTTTCAAGAATTTTTGGTACGCCGATACCGGTCTTGCCGGAAGCTTCCAAAATTTCCTCATGTTTGCAGCCGAGCACATGGATGATTTCCTGTTTGGTTTTTTCCACATTGGCATTGGGCAAATCAACCTTGTTAACAACCGGAATAATTTCCAACCCTTGCTCAATAGCTTGATATAAATTGGACAAAGTCTGCGCCTGCACCCCTTTGGTTGCATCAACAAGCAATACGGCTCCTTCCACGGCAGCAAGCGAACGTGACACTTCATAACCAAAATCCACATGTCCCGGAGTATCAATCAAATTGAGAGTGTATTCTCCATATTTCATACGTGCAGGCTGAAGTTTGATCGTAATGCCCCGCTCGCGCTCCAAATCCATTGAATCCAAAAGCTGCTCTTTCATCTTGCGCTTTTCAACAGTTCCAGTCACTTCCAAAAGACGGTCAGCCAAGGTTGACTTCCCGTGGTCAATGTGAGCAATTATACAAAAATTTCTAACGTTTTTTTGATTATCCATCCGGCAGTAGAAATTCGAATGGCCATCGGCCAGCTAAATTTATCCTTTTTTTATAATATTAGACTATTGCGCATTTTAAACCAGCAATATTTATCAGGTAATTTCTTTCGAATTTTCACTGCCGGATTCATAAGCTTCATAGCCCAGTGTACAGGCTAAAACGGATTTGGGCAAGAAAAAGCCCCTTGGCAATGGATCTGCCAAGGGGCGTAAGTTATTCAAGAAGGGAAAATTTTGGAGCGTACGCGGCAGGAGCTTTAGCTTCACAACCGACGTAAGGCATTGGCATGACAACAAACGTCATGCTGCGACCCTCCCTTGATATTTCCAAGACCTGGTACGGGATGGGCATAAGGTCAAGTATGGGCGAACCGGAGACAAACATCACGCTCGCAGCACCCCCGCTTGCCTCTGAGACCATAAGCGAAAATGATTTAAACCACTCCTCGCTTAACTTGCCGTTTTCAAAAGCAAGCTCAAAGGCCTCTTGCACAATCCCTTGGTCTTGGTCATATGCTGGACACCGGAAATTGGAAAATTCTTCTGCCGTTTGAGCTATGACCCCTTCGACAGTATTTTCCCATTTTCCTTCCGCAGCAAACAGACAAAAATTACCAAAGCCTGCAAAAAAAACAAACAACAACACAAAAACCTTTTTCAACATAAAGCCCTCCCTTTATGCTTTGATATGCGCCGAAGCGCGGTTTTTGATACTGACTGTTAATTATAGCACTCTCAAAGCTTTTTGTCAAGAGATGCCGGCAACTTCGTGAGTGTCCTCAGTAATGACTTTTTTGGCCCTGAAAATCTTGCGCGTAACAGACTCGGTGAATTGGAAAAATTCTTTCGACTTGAGATAGTAACTAGCCAAAGCAAACACGGCGATGAAAACTCCCCCCGCTATTACCAACTGAGTAAAAACTTCCACAAAAGTATCCAGTTCCCCTCTTGTGCCCACAAGATATTTAGCAATCTGAGCAAAAAAACCTCCCAAAAGTGTCGCTAGCATTATTTTGCTCACGCTTGAAGCGATAACGCTTCCATCCAATCTTCCTATTTCTTTGCGCAAAAAGACGGCAAGCAAAATCATGTTCACAAAACTTGAAAAAGAAAAGGCTATCGCCAAACCGAAAACACCCATTTTGCCTATGAGTAAGATTACAGACAAAATATTTACGGCTTCGCTTACCAAAGCTATGTAAAAAGGCGTCCTTGTATTTTGAATAGAATAGAAAGCCCTCGTAAACAAAGGAATCAATGATTGAGCAAAAAGACTGAGCGCCAAAAATCCCAATGTTTGGAAAGTAAAAATAGTATCCTCCCAGTCGAATTTTCCACTTCCCAAAACCGTACGCACGATCTGCGCACGAAGCACAAAAATGATTCCGCTAAGAGGAATAACAAAAAAGAGAATCTGCCTGGTTGTTTTTGAAAATATCCTGACGAAACCTTCTTTGTCATCATTTGCAGCCAAAATTCCCAGTGTCGGAAAAACAGCTATGGCAAAAGATATTCCAAAAAGCCCCAAGGGAGCACTTTGAATGTTATTGGCAAAATTAAAAATGGCAAGACTTCCCGCGGAAAGCATTGAAGCGAAAATTGTTATCACCAAAAAATTGATCTGCGTGACAGCAACCGAAAGCGTACGCGGAATCATCAATCTAATGACCTTTCTTATATCTTTATCCGACCACAATTCTCCGAGCGGATATTTGAATTTGAATCCTGACATCTTTATGGAAGGATATTGAATCAAGGCATGCATCAATGCTCCCAAAACCACGCCCCAGGCAAGACCAATGGGACCAATAACGGGCACAAAGAAAACCGTTCCTATAATTATGCCGATGTTATATAGGACCGGGGCGAATGAATACATGAGAAACTTTTTGTATGAAACCAGCACTCCGCCGAATATTGCACTGATTCCAAGAATCAAAGGACTTAGAAACATTACCCTGGTAAGCATCACCGTCAGTTCAAGTTTTTCCCCTGAAAAACCGGGCGATATCAATTTCAAGAGCAAAGGGGCGAAAATAACACAAACCAAAGATAATATAGCCATCACTGAAATCTGAAGCGCCAACAAGCCGGAAGCCATCTTCCATGCTTGTTCTTCCTTCTTCTTGGCAACCATCTCCGTAAAAACCGGAATAAAAGCGGCGCTTAAAGCTCCCGCGATTAAAAGATTATACAGAAGATCAGGAATTCGAAAAGCTGCATAGTACGCATCCAAGGTATCGCCAGCCCCGAATTGGCCAGCCAAAATTCGATCACGAACGACGCCAAGAATGCGACTGGCTATTCCGGCAAGGGATATGATGAAAGCTGCCGCCGCAACAGACTGCGTCGGTTTCTCATTTAAAAATTTGTTTTTTACGAGTTTCTTAATCATTTAAATAAGGCGACTCTAATTTACCAATGAGCACTCGAATGAATCGAATGCCACAAAGGATAAAATACACGATTAGATTCAGTATGGCAAGCAGTAACTGAGTGGTTCGCCCTCCTATTTTTTACCAAACACATATCCGAAAAATCTGTCTCTGTCCAATTTTCTTTCATTATATATTTCCCCACCCTCTTTTTTTGTCTCTTGCTGCCCCTCCCATTCAAGTGAAAATTCACGCGGATAAGCTAAGACGGACTGTAGATTGCTACCAATGCTGCCGGACTGCTTTTGTACCGTCAAAGAATAGGAGTCATAACTGGCGCCACCGGAAGTCACTTGAAACAGCTTGAAAGGCAACAGATATTTATAGGTGACTGAAACGGTTTCCCCCGGACTTACATAAGCCCAATTGGCAAATACGGTTTTCCCTGATTCTTCATATGTTCGCGTACCCGTTTGATCATCGATAGACATGGAAGATTCCTCTTTGACCACAAGCGGGTCACGCTTAAATCCCAATGCATCATAGTCCAAAGGAGGTTTGGTAAATTCGCGAGTCTGACCGCTCACTTCCAAAAGTTTGCTGCCGAGCGGCACATAGACACGCAAATAATCGCAGTTTACCTTATTCCACCATTCATATTCGGAATTGCCTCCCTTGTGATTTCTGGTTATCGTGACAGTGTCAACAATATTTCCATCGCTGCTTATTTCTGCCTTGTGCTTGATTGTTTCTTCGACTACCCCGTCCGTCTTAAAGCCATTGATATTGGTATTGATGACGCTCAAATAATCTTTTTCGGAAGCAAGCACTTCCCCGGACCATCCTTGCTTGGATATCAACTCCTGCAATTTTTTATTATCGCTATATAGCAAAATATGCTTTTGCGCCAAAGCATCGGAAAGCGCCAAAAACATCTTGGAAACAGTTTTGGGATCACGCGACCCGAGAAGCTTATCAAGAACAATCGGTGCCAAATCCGAAAGAATTTTTTTTGGTTTGTTTTCTTCCTTGTCATAATCCACCTCGACTTCATATTGAGTTTTTTCAATGAAATTTTCAGCATCAAGCGTAACCCCGTATTCGAGCATCTCAATCGGTCCTGTGATTTCCAAAAATTTCTGCATCACCGTCGGCGTGATTGTGATTACTCCATCAGCTGAAGGTCCGCCAGTTTTTGCATAAAATTTGATCGCTTCCCTGGCAGAAGTCGGGAAATCAGGCCACCAATTGCTGTCATGCAAGCTCCAAGCCGCACTCATTTTTTGAATCGGACTTGGAGGCACGATTTTTTCTATCAACTGTCCGTCGGGATTAAAGATGCCATCAATGAAAAAATTGCGGATTTTGCCATTGGAAATATCCAAAAGACCATAGCTACCGATAAATCCTCCTGTCGGCCGCATTTCATTATTGTTTTGAAAAAGGAAAAGATATTTGCGTGGTCCATTGGCACCAAAAAGATCGGCAAAAATATCGGCATTGCCCACGAATACATCACAAGCAGCAATTATGTTGGGTAGCTCTTTCTTGAGCAATATGAACTTGTCACGTTTGTCTTCAGGAAGATCATCTACATTTACATTTTCCAGAGCGTCCCTGGCATATATCAATTCTTCATGTGCTTTGACGACATGTGGTTTTGAATCAAGAAAAACGTCCAATAAAGAAATGTCACCACCACCCTGATTGGAAATCGGGTTTTTGATCTCAGAAACCACACTTATCACTTGAGCAATTTCCTTTCCGGCGATGGAAAGATGCTCAGCCGCTTCCATGGAATGTTTGCCTGAGGAAAGTTTGGAAAATAACGGTACATATTTGGAAGCATCAACCAACAAAACACCTAGCTCATCAAGATCATCGGAAGCCTTGGCAAATTGTTGTTCCGCCCGGGAGAATTCTTTGATGGATGATTCGAAATCCTGCTTGGAAGCTGCCGCTGCCGCACCCTGAAGAGATGTCATCCCTTCCTGACTGACACCCAAAACTCTGCCCTGCATGCTAAAACCTTTTTTTGCATAAGCAAAAATTCCGACACTGGCAGTCATCAAGAGAGCAAGTATCGCAAAAGAATATGCGGCGCCACGCAAAGAAATGCTCGGCAGGGCAAAACAAGGCCAATTGAAGATTTTCTTTTTACCGACAAAAAGTTTGCTGTTTTCTTTTTTATATTCAATCTCGTTTCTTTTGATAGGTTCGTCACCTACACAAAACTGGTGCTGCTGCGAATCGAAATATTCGTCTGAAAATCTTTCTTCCAATTTAATCTCCCTACTTCCATCCATTTCGTTCCTTTTTTCGCTTATCTCTTTGTCATTTCTATTTATTTCGCCTTTATTTGCTTCCGTATCGGAATATCTGTGTACTGACATAGCTATTTCGCGAGCAAGTCTCATCTTTTCCAACTGCTCTTGAACAGTCAATTTTTGTTTTTTGGGAACAGATTGTTCAACCCTGTCTATCGCTTGATAAAATTCATCATTCACCTCCGCTTGATCATTGTTGATCTTTATGCTGTGTTCATGATCTCTCAAATTTACCTGCACGGCCGCAGATCTGATTGGAATTTCAGAACTGGCATATGATACGTTCTTTGTTTGAGATTCAGGCTCTGCTATTTTTTCAGCGGGAATTTCCTGTTTTACCGGTTCGACTTTGTTTTCCGCTTTATTTTCTGCATAACGCCTAAAAGGCATTTCCCCACGGAATTCACCATTGATATGATCGTCAAAGTGTTTATTGAAGGATTGTTTGTGCATTTTTAATTTTTTTGTTTATTTCTTTTCGATATATTTGCAACGTTTTTTCGGCCATGTCTTGCCAATCATATTTTCCGGCACACTTGTAGCCTTTTTCAATCATTGTCTTCCGCATATTTTCATCCTGAAAAACTTTTTTTATGACATTTGCAATGTCTTCCACGTTTTCCGGATCGAAATATGCCGCACTGTCACCCAAAATTTCCAACGCGCATTCATGATAAGATGAAATTACCGGCACACCTTTGGACATCGCCTCCAGCGGCGGCAACTCGAAACCTTCATATAAAGAGGGTCTGGCATATGCCAAAGATTCCGAAAACAGTACATCCAGATCTTCGTCTGGCACAAAACCGGCAAACAAGACATTGTCAGCACCGGCTTTTCGCACAAATTCCTTCAGTCTGATGTAAAAATAATCATCACCTCCCACAAAAACCAGTTTGAGTTCTAAATTATTTTCTTTCAGCAGATTCAGAGCCTGAATAAGCCGCTCTGGATTTTTGTGCGGATACACGTTACCTACATATAGCAGGTATGGCTTTATTATACCATATTTTGCCAATATTTTTTTGCCATCCGTCAAGGGTTTTTCTGTTTGCTTTTCACAGGCTTCATATGTAACATCAACCTTTTTTGAAGAAATCCCATAATGCTCCAAGATGTCGCTTTTGGTAAAATTGGAAACAGCAATTATGCTCTTGGCGCGCTTGATCGCGGAAAAAATCACCAAGCGATATGCCAAAAATTTTAACCAATATTTGAAAGGTCCCAAAGTGCTGGCGCGTACGGTCGGAAAATGCAACAAAATCAGGTCATGAATGGTAATCACAAACCGACCAAAATATAAAAGCGGCACATTAAAATGCGGAAAATGTACCAGATCAAGTTTATATTTTCTGAGCAGTCGCGGCATCCCCCACTGCTCGGCAAAAGTATACCAGGCGTAATCAGCCAAAACTTTCTGGAAATTGGGGTTTTGAGGAATATATTCCTCAAAGTTTTCTTTGCGCAAAAAAACTACGTATTGGTTTTCGTGGTCAATGCGTTCCAAATGCTCGATTAATTTTTGAGTGTAGCGCCCTAGCCCTTTGCCAATGGAGCCGAAGAAGCGAGCGTCAATGCCGATTCGCATATGATTTACTCTGGATACTTATGACTAAACACAAACGCCTTATAATGGAGGTTGGACCTCCTGCAAGTGTTCGTCTGATGTCCTACTTGGTTAATTTTACCATTTATTCAGCCATAAAAAAAGCAGCTCTCTTTGGAGCCGCATGAAAAAACATTTAAAACATATACTCTACCAAAACATTGCCGGCAGCTGTCTCCTCATTCGGAACAAGTCCGCTAAAAGTCTCGCGTGACGATCACAATAACGGTCGCGGATAATCCCATGTTTTCCCAAACATTGCACACGTTTTACAAATTCCGCAAAGCTACGACCGCCGGTTTTTTTCAGAATCCCAAATTTCCTTCGCATAAAAACTCCTTTCCATTGGTTTTTATTGCATCAAAGATCTGACTGTTTCCAAAAATTCCTTGGCACTGGCGCGCCAACTGAACATGCAAGCCCTTCTTAATCCTGACAATTTCAATCTATCAGAAAGATCTCGATTAAGCAAAACCTCCTTGATCGAATCAAAAAGTTCCTGCGGTTTTTCCGGATGCACCAAAATTCCCGCTTCCGCCACAATCTCTCCCAATGAAGAAGTGTGCGAAGCAACCACCGGGACAGAACATTTCATCGCTTCCAAAACCGGCATACCAAATCCTTCATAATATGAAGGATATACGAAAAGCGAAGCAAGATTATATAGCGCCGGTTTGTCCGCGTCATCGATCCTGCCGATATATATTATGTCATCCGTGTGTTTGCAAGAACGCAACTCTTCAAATATGGGCTTCGTACTCCAACCTTTTCCTCCCGCGATAACCAGCTTATATTTTTCCAGTTGCGGATTATTCAAGGATTTCAGTTTATCGAAAGCTCTTGCTATCGCAATAACGTTTTTTCTAGGCTCGATCGTTCCCAAAAAAAGAATGAATGCATAAGGCAAGCGATATTTTTCCTTAACTTCCAAAAGATTTGGCTCATTGCGATCAATCATCTGGCACTCGTCGCTGACGCTGTTATAGATCCGATGCACCTTTTCAGAATCGATCCGATATAATTCAACGATGTCTTCCTTGGTGGAATCGGAAACAGCAATCACCGCATCCGCCCTTTGGCACAGTTTTTTCGGATTAATGATCGCGTGCCAAAGACGACGTTTGAGCGAGAACATTTCCGGAAATCTTTCAAAAGAAAGGTCGTGAATAGTGAGGATAAGCTTTACTTTTTTAGAAAGTGCGACGAAGTTGATGTTAGGCATAAAAAAAACATCGATGCCCCCGAGCATTTTGTCAACCTTGGGCCACCCGAGATACCAAAAACAAAAATTCAGAATTTTGTTAGGCACGCGGAATTGTTTGATTTTGACGTTCGGATATTTTTCAAAAATTTTCAGATTAAACTTAGGCGGCTTCCAGGAATTCAAAAACAAAATATATTTATTTTTTTGGTCCATCTCAAAAACCTGTTCCAAAAGACCCAGCGTGTATTCCTCCACTCCAGTTCTCTTCCCGTCAACAAGGCAACGTATATCGATTCCTATTTTAGACATGCCAGTATTAACCCCCAAACCACACGGGTTTTATAACCATTTAACTTAACCGATTATATAGTCTTTAATCATACGCCTTTTGTCTCCATCCGCCAACCCTTGACTTTTTGCCAAAAAAGGAGTATAATTAAGCCTAAGTACCTGAAAACTGAAGTTGGAAGAGGCCTTTAAAAGGCCTATCTCAAAAAAGGAGGAGAACATGTCCAGAAAAAAAGAAGAAAAATTTGGGTTAAAAATATTTTTAACCCGAGGAGATGATGGAAAAACATTAGGATTTGAGAAAGATGTTTTTTCCAAACAAATTACCCTATTTTTTTCAGAGGACCTGGTTAAAAAGGGTGCCAAAATTGCCCTCGATTTAATCAGAAAAAAGAAGCTCTAAATTAAAGCAGCACCGCAAAAACCTTGCGGTTTTTTTATTTCTCGAAGTAGTGTCTTCCGAGAACGGTCCAGAATGAGAGAAATATGCCAAAAAGAAGTGAGGCGAGAAGAAGTTTGGGCCAGGGCCAGCCGGCGACTGTGATGACCGGCTCGCTACCCAAGATATAGAACCAATTTTCTTGTTTTTGTCGCTTGTTAAGTTCTTCCGTTTGCTTGTTCAAAACATCAACAATGGAACTTGCCGTTTTTTTGGCGGCTTCCACTGTCGGCGAAACGAACGTGACACTGATCATTTGCGAGGAAAGTCGCTTAGCGCCAAGCGATTCACTCGGATGTAGGGAAACTTTTGCGGAAGAATAGATATCCGCAATCACACGCGGATCACCCAGCCACCTCACGATCGTGTCCGCGTAGCGCTCGTCAGCTTGTAGGCGATAGAAATCATCATAGGTATATTCGCTGGTTTGCTGCGCAGCGGTGCGCGTCACGTTGAGCATGAGCGACGCGGCATAATTTTTTGGCAAAAGCAAACTCCACGCAAAAGCGACCGCAACCGTCAGCAAAGTCACCAAAACGAAAGTCATGCGATATTTCCAAAAAATCTTAACCAGCTCCTTTAGTTCCATATATTCTATTGAAAAAATTTATTGTTCTTTGATCTTTGTTCTTTGATCGCTGTTTACTGATTTATGTTCTCTTACTGCCCTCTCAACGTAGTCTTTTATTTTAGTCTTAAATATCTCTTTGTCAAACTTAAGAACCTTATCTCTGATATATTGGGAATCGAATTCCATCTTTTCTATTTTTTTCACTGCCTTGACAATATCTTCCGATGTTTGACTATCGAACAACACGCCCATCTTCCCTTCCTCCATGTGCTCAGGAATATCGCCGCCCCGATAAGCAACCAATGGCCTGCCGGAAGCGAGCGCTTCAACCGCCACAATACCGAAATCTTCTTCCTGAGGAAAAATAAACGCCTTACAATTACTGTAATATTGGGCTAATTTATCATCATCGACTCTGCCTAAAAATTCAATTGTCGGCCCGGCCATTTTTTTTAATCTTTTCATTTCCGGCCCACGGCCGATAATCTTAAGCGGCAATTTCAATCTGTTAAAAGCTTCTATGGCAATATCGTTTCGCTTGTATGCGATGAGTCTTCCAACCATCAAATAATACTTCTCTTTTTCACCGGATAAAAATTTACCTAAACGGAATTTTTCCAACGTTACTGGCGGATGAATAACTGCGGATTCTTTTCGGTAATATTTACTGATACGATTGGCAACAAACTGCGAATTTGCTATCAGGCAATCTATGCGGTCGGCACTGACCCGGTCCCAAACGCGCAAATAGTTCATTGCAAAAGGCACCGCGCGCTTGATGAATCTGGGGAAATAAAAATCTTGGGTATATTTTTGACAATCATCCCAAGCATAGCGCATCGGGGTGTGCATATAACAAATGTGCAGCGTGCCTGGCTTGGTTATGATACCTTTGGCAAAGCTGGACGAATCGGAAAGCACGATGTCATATTGGGAAAAGTCAAATTGTTCGATTGCCAACGGCATAAGTAACGGAAAAAGCCGGTGGCGTTTTTTGGCAAACGGCAAATTCTGCAGAAAAGAAGTATGGATTTTGCGATTTTCAAAAACACCATGCATTGCATCCTTGTCATAAACCAAAGTATATATCGGTGCATAGGGAAAAAGCTCGGCAAAACACTCGAGCACCCTTTCGGCCCCACCATATTGGACGAGATAATCATGGACTAATGCAATCTTCATTTCTTTACCCCTAATTACAATTTATCTCAATGTATCTCCATGTATCTCAATATATTTCTATTTTTGTCGAAATATATTGAAATAAGCTTTGCGAAATAAATTGAAATATCCAAAAAAACTAATTTTTTACTTTAACATCAACAACATTCATCTGTATCTTCCTATTCCCATTCCACTCATCCTTCTGCAGCGTAAAAATAACATCAACCACTGTGCCTGCGGCAAGTGCGCCATATTTTTCCACGCCTTTCCAGCAAATTGCATCGAATATTTTCGGGCTATCCTCGGCACGTAACTTCAATTTATAGTGCTTTTGCCCATTACCGACAATGCGAGCTTCATCAACTAATAAATCTTTCATAAGTAAAACGGGCTCGGGATTACCTTCGCCAAAAGGCCGCATTTTCTCCAGGCCGGCGAGCAACTCAAAATCAATCTCAGCGGAACTTACTTCCGTATCAATATGTATTTCCGGAGAAATATCAACGCCATCGACCATCTTTTCGACTATTTTAAGCAATCTGTCATGAAAAGCGTCCAATTTATCATTGGCTATGGTTATGCCGGCCGCTTGCGCATGGCCACCGAACTTAAGCAACAAATCACTGCAACGCGTTAAAACATCAACTATGTTCACCAACGGAATACTGCGCAACGATCCTTTGCTTTCTTTTTCTCCTTTTTGCAAAATTACTGCCGGCTTATTATACTCTGACGTTATTTTACCAGCCACAAGTCCCACTATGCCGGCCGGAAAATGTTCTCCGATACCAAAAACCAGCGGCTTGTCTTTATATAAATTCTGAGCTACCACGCGCACCTCTTGTGTGACTTGCTCAGTTATTTTTTGCCGTTGTTGATTATGTCCTTCTATTTCCAACGCACGATCGCGAGAAGTGATTTCGTCAGTTGTGGAAAGCAATTCATAGGCGGTATTTGCATGATCGATTCTGCCGGCAGCATTGATACGTGGTGCGATATAGAAAGAAACTTTTTGGGCATCAGATTGCGCTTCGAGAGATTCAAAATCAATCCTGCCCACTTTGCAAAGTTCGCGAATACCGATGCGACGCGTCTTGGAAAGCACTATTAAGCCATATTTGGCAATCACCCGGTTTTCGTTGATTAAAGGAACGCAGTCAGCAATCGTTCCGATCGCTACCAGATCCAAAAGCCATTTCGTTTGATCTGATTTTTCCGGCATGAACCGCTGATAGATCGCTTGTACCACCTTAAAAGTCACGCCGACGCCAGCCAATTGCGCAAAAGGGTATCCACAATCCTTCATGTGGGGATTGATTATGGCAAAGGCTTCCGGCAGTTTTTCCTGAACCTGGTGGTGATCGATAACTATCGTTTCCAATCCATTTTTTTTCGCATACGAAACCTGCTCGATGCTTGTTATGCCGCAGTCTACCGTGAAGATAAGCTCCGCGCCCTGCTCTTTGAAATATTCGATAGCTGCAATATTCAAGCCATATCCCTCAACTTTTTTGTCGGGAATATATATAATGCATTTCAAGTTCAATTGTTCGAGAGTTTCGCGTAAAATTATGGTGGAAGTGATGCCATCCGCGTCATAGTCGCCGAAAATGGCCACCGTCTCTTTCCTTTCCTTGGCTGTCTTTATTCGCTCCATTACTTTCTCCATCTGCGAAAAAATAAACGGGTCGTGCATATGTAAAGAATAATCAGGATTCAGAAAAGATTCCACTTCATCACGGGATATAATATTTCTTCCTCCCAAAATACGCACCAAAACCGGATGCATTAGGCGCGCATCCGCAAGATTATTTTTTTCGGTTTTCATATCCTTAACAGTCCACTTGGCCATACGTTATTTCTGAATTTCATTCGAGTCATTCAAATTTTTATTAATGTCATCTGAGTATCCTACTTCGCTTCCTTGCCACAATTAGGACAAACGAATTTTGCCTCAAACAAACGCTCTTTGGCTTCTTTCAATTTGAGTTGTAAAATCATTTTTTCGCCGCAATTAAGACACTGATAGTTTTGGGCAAATTTCAAATCACTAGCTAATTTGGGAGCATCCCCCGCGAGTGGATCAAAAACTATCTTAAAAATATCGCCGCTTTGCACAAGCAGGGCGCTTATTCTTTGCACGGTTTCAGCAGGCGTAACGATTCCACGAACGATAAAATCCTTCGCTCCCAGCTGATTAGCTCTTTGTTGATCCATTTCCCTGCCCATATGCGAGCAGATCACCACGGGAATTTTTGACGTAGTAACGGTTTTTTGCAGCGCTTCCATCATTTCAAATCCGTCCATTCTGGGCATGATGATGCCGGTGAATATAACATCCGGAAGCTCACGCGTTGCTATGTCCAATCCCTCAACACCGTCATTTGCCTCAAGCACTTGATAGTCGGCCGCTTGAAAAACTTCCGCATACATGCTTCGAGTTGGCACATCGTCTTCAACAATAAGAATTTTTGATTTATCCATAATTTTTTTTACGAAATACGAAAAAATAGCTATAGCGTATTTTGTTTTTTCCTACATTTTCGTATTTAGTATTAATTAGTAGTTCGTAAAAATCAAAAGATTATCTTTATATCAACGGCTATTGGTTCTCTGTCGTCATTATAGATAAACAAAGGGTTGATATCAAACTCGGCAAAATTTTCATTTTCCAAAGCAAACCTACCCAAAGCCTCCAATGTCTGCGCAAACGATTCTATATCGCAAGGTTTCTGGCCGCGCACCGATTCAAACAGGAAAGCGACCTTGCTCTCTTTGATGTTTGCAATTATCTGTTCCACAGTCATGGGAGGAATGATAAAATCAACCATTTTGAAAACTTCCGTATAGATACCGCCCAGACCGTAAACAACAACCGGTCCGAAGATGCTGTCACGTTTTATACCAAGAATAATTTCTGCAAATTTATTGCGCATCGGCTGAGCGATTATTTGCTCTCCCGGGAAATTATCTTGCAACTTGGCAATAGCCGCCGCCAAGCCTTCTCTGTCTTTTATTCCTAAAATAAGGCCCTGCTTGTCGGTTTTGTGCAAAACGGTATCACTGTCGACCTTGACCACTACCGGATATTCCATGTCCTCCGGAATTTCTTTGGCATTTCCCAAAACGATACATGGGACCGATTTGATGCCATAGCTTTTCATTACTTTAACTGCTTGCGTATAGAGCAACGCTTTCTTCCTCGCCTCCTTTGCTTCTTTGATCATCTCACCAATTTTTCCTCGACGATCATCATCCATCTCAAAAGACCCGGGAGCGAAATGAGCTGAGTTTTTCCATTGGAAATAGCTTGCCAGCGCGTTAACCGTCTGCTCCGGATAGGAAAAATTGGGCACGCCTGCGGCTTGCAATTTCAAAACTGATGATTCGATTCTTTCTCCGCCAATGAACAAAGTGACAATAGTTTTGTTAGTTTTTTTTGCATACTCAATTATTTCATCCGCTATAGCTTCCACAGGAGTTTGCTGCTGCGGGGTAAGTACGCAGATAATAGTTCCCAGATCCTCATCTTCCAAACTTTGTAATGCCTTCCCATAACGATCTTCTTTCGCATCGCCCAAAACATCAATCGGGTTTTCCACAGAAGATTCCGCCGGAAGAATAGCTCTGAGTTTTTCTTTTGTGTCCGCAGAAATATCGGCAAGTTTAACGACCTTTCCTTTGAAGGCGTCCGACGTAAGTACGCCTGCACCGCCGGCATTAGTCAAAACTGCGACTTTTTCGTTTTTTGGCGAATCGACTGAAGAAAATAATTTGAGCAGTGAAAAGAATTCGTCAAGATCATTGGCCCTGATCACACCTGCTTTTTTGCAGGCTACAGAAAAAATCTCATCACTTCCCGCCAGCGCACCAGTATGTGAAGAGATCGCTTTTTGAGATTTGTCCGTTTTGCCGGCCTTGAGAACCACGATCGGTTTTGTGCTTGAAACAAACTGTGCCGCTTCAATAAATCCAATACCTTCTTTTATTCCTTCCAAATACATACCAATCACTTTGGTATTTTTATCTTGAACCAAATAATCAAGCAAATCTATCTCGCTCAATTGCATCTTATTTCCGACGGAAATAATGCTAGAGAAACGCAAATTTTCCTTTTTGGCAATATCCATCATGGCCACAGCCAGCGCGCCTGATTGGGAAACGAATGAAATATTACCGGTTTCAGGCATGCCACCGGCGAAAGAAGCGTTGAGCTTCAAACCTGGAACAATAAAGCCGAGACAATTCGGTCCCAAAATATTCAGTCCTTTTTCGTCAGCCATGGAATGCAATTCTTCCTCCCTGCTCTTTCCCTCTTCGCCTATCTCTGAAAAACCTGCCGAAATTACAACGTAATTTTTTATTTTATCAGCAGCATTGCGCACAACATCGACAACAAATTGCGCCGGCACTGCGATGATGGCAAGATCGACAGATTCTTCTATATCGGATAGCGCCGCATAACATTTCTGACCGTATAACTCCTGATTTGCTTGATTTACATAAAATATTTTTCCCTTAAACCCAAGTTGAGAGATGTTTTGCGCGATTACTGTTCCTACTTTTCCAGGTTTATCCGAAGCCCCAACAATTGCGATTGACTTGGGCGCAAACAATCTTTTTATATCTTTTTTTGTTTCCATATAGCGTTAATTTTGGCTTTTTACCTCTTTTCATTATACACCATTAGAAAAATAAAAAAAATCCTAGACATTGAATGTCTGGGATTTCGCCATATCATCACCAAAAGCTTTTGTTTATAGGCCCTCTTTTTCTAAATCCTCTATAATTTTTCTCTGGGCACGAGAAATATTCTTGGGCACATCCACGATTATTTTAACAAGATGATCACCGCGACCACTACGCCCAAGTACGGGAACGCCTTTACCTTTGATGCGGAACACTTCACCGGATTGTGTGCCCGAAGGCACTTTCATGCTCACATGACCATCAATCGTTTCCACATCAATCTTGCTGCCTAAAGTTGCTTTGGAAAAAGAAATGCGCTTGTTTGAACGGATGTTTTGTCCTTCGCGCACAAAACTTTTGTGCGGCAAAACATGCACCGTGACGTATAGGTCGCCGCTGCGCGCACCAAGTTCACCTGCTTCCCCGCCACCGCTCATGGAAAGAGTTTGTCCATTGTCTATTCCCGCAGGAATATCGATGCGCACTTTTTCTTCGCGCATCACCCTTCCGTCACCACCACATTCTTTGCATTTGTCTTTGATAATCTTGCCACGCCCATGACAAGTGGGGCATGTTGTCACTTGTGAAATGGAACCCAAGAAACTTTGGATATTGCGTCTCACTTTGCCACTTCCTTTGCAGGTGGCGCAAGTTTCCTCGCTCGTTCCAGGCTCTGCGCCACTGCCTTTGCATTTGCTGCAAACCACTGGGCGACGCAGATTGATTTCACGCGAAGTTCCATGCACCATTTCTTCAAATGAAATTTCGGTGTCTACCTGAATATCTCGTCCTGTCTTGCGGTTGTCGCCACGCGAGCCTCCACCAAAAATATCGGAAAAGATATCTTCAAAACCGCCGAAGCCCTGGCCACCGAAGCCTTGTTGAAAACCGGAGAAATCGAAGCCTTCAAATCCTCCAAACCCTTGCCCGCCAAAACCCCCTTGACGTCCGGATTGTTCAAAAGTCTGTCCAAACTGATCATATTGTTGCCTTTTGGTCTTATCCGAAAGCACCTGATAGGCCTCGTTTATCTCCTTGAATTTCTCAGCATCGCCACCGGTTTTGTCCGGATGATATTTATGCGCCAGCTTGCGATAAGCTTTTTTGATCTCATCATCAGAAGCTCCTTTATCAACACCTAGAGTTTTGTAGTAATCATTAGCCATATTTAAATTGTCCCTACAAAATTATAAATCAATTACAAATTTACTATAAAAAAATGGGGCTTGCCGTTTTTTATACATTTGTAAATTTGTATATATTTGTAATTTGTAGAACCAAAAACTTAAGATAGCACTTCAAGATTATACAACATGCGTAAAATATTAGCAATCCCTGCAGTTGAGTGCTAATTCCTAGAATACTACGCTTGTTTTATTCGATTATTTCCATCTCTACCGGAATTTTACCGATGCTAATTGCTTTTAGCCTTACACAAAAGCGGAAAATACCTACCGCTAAAAGTGTCCATGGCCACCAGAAAAGTGAGCCTGTGGAAAATATGGAAAGAAAAAAAACTATTGCGACAATAAATTGATATGCTTTGGCTCTTTGGGGCATTTCGGCATTGGGGGCGAAGAATTCGTTTATTTTCGATTCAATCGCACTCGAAAACACTTGAGAAATTTTTTCGCTACCGGAAACTTCGCGTCCAGCAAATTTAGCCAACTCCATTCTGCCTCCTTCGAGAGCTAATTCTTTCTGCAAATCCGCAGTGCTTCGATTGATATTTGAAATTCTTTTTTTCAATTCATCTTTCATTATCTCCTGCTGTTCGGGCGGCAAACTTTGTATGTCCGACTGCATCGAAACAAAACTTTCGATATCCAGTCCTGCATATTCATCCTGCCGCTGGTTATATGATTGCAAAAGAAAATCATCAACCGTCAAAGTTTCTTCCTTCAGTGTTTGGTACTGCGGATTGATATAGGAAACAGCTTCCAAAACAAGCTTGCTGCCGATTTTGCCTACCTCCAGACCTGGAATAAGCGCATCTCCGCTGTGATTTGCCGCGGCAAAGAAATATTGGCTGGATAGTACCAGGGCAAAAGCAAAAAGCAACAAGTTTTTCCCCAAATGCAATGATTTCCAAAGACTTATTTTGACATTGAGACGCATGTCCTTGCGGATCATGCTAAGGCCGCGCAAAAGCAGCAGTGAAGCCAGTGCCACAAAAACTGTGTGCCAAAGATGCGGCGCAAAAACGATACTGACGGCGAAAGCGCATACCGCGATACATTCAATAAAAAAGACTCTTTGCACGAAAAGTGAGATAAGCTGGAGAAAAATATAGGCCAACGATAATGAAATCAATTCCAAAATAAGCATCCCGACGGAATAGGCCTGAGCTATTTGGTTTGTCGCCCACCAAAGTAAGGTTGCAAAAACAAGCAACAGAACTGTGAGAATAATGACCGTTATTTTTTTCTTTTGCATTTTTAAATTATACCATGTCTCGAATGAAATAAGAAAACGGCGCGAGAATATTACTCACACCGTTTTTATATTTTTTCATATCAATGTTTCCTGCGCCTTATCTGCAAGAAACGGTTGTTTTGATAGAAATCTTCGACCGAAAAAGGCTCTTTTTCAATTTCCTCATAATGAGGAAAGAAGATCATCTCCGGCTTGCAAAAAGGGACTTTCTTGGGATGCAACTCCTTGCATATTTCGTGAGACATCCTGGAGCCCATCAAGTAGATAATGCCTTGGCCGTAGAATTCCAGTTTCAGGTCAACCATCACGTTTCTAATGGTGATTGCCAGAAGCTGCGTTTTTTCGCCGTTTTGATCCAGATAGTTACAACCAGCAAAACGGTCCGAATCATCCCACGTGCAAACGTTGGCGCAATTTAGTTGGAGAAATTCCAGAATATCAGGTCTTTCTTTTAGAAATTCGAAATATGAACGTCGATAGTATTCGCACATGCGGTAAAAATCATATATTTTCTTGCTTTGCTTATCACCCCAAACCACGCGCCAGTTTCCTTCTCCAATATTTTCGTCATAGCGCTTTCTTATTTCATTTCTTCTGGAACCGAGATAGCCGATAGGAATGGGAATGGGATATCCCCATTCAGAGCTTCGCACATAATTTTCCGCAAACACAGGATAGAGGCCAGTGTGTTTCAAGACATCTTTCATACAAAATTCCTCCTCTCTCATTGAAATATGCTGCAATATTGTTAAGTTTCTACCCAACCGTTACAAACCTTTGGATAAGTAAATTAGCATATAAAAGTTTAATTGGCAAGCCAACTATTGTAAAGCCCGGAGCGATACATGGCGGCAAGATATGAGTGAAAGATTTCACAGATATTTCGCAGGGCCATGATCGTCCGGGCTGAATTTGACTCGTTGAGTCAATGAGTTTCATTTTAAAAAGAGCTGTTGCCTTTAAATACTGCTTAGAAATAATTTTCTTTCAAAAAATAAACGGGCGTTTTCACGTCCGTCATCAATATCAAAGAATAACAAAGAAGCTACTTTTCATGGCCGCCTTCACGACCGGAAACAATTCCGAGTCATAGGTGACCACTTCCTTTTTTGCCGGTTTGATGTTTTCGGCTTTTCCAACAGCAAAAGCCGACCATGGAACGAAAAATCCCTTTTTAGACCAAAATTCTAATTCTTCCCATGTCATCTTATTCGCCCCCCTTTCAAGGAACAGATTTGAATGATTTTACTTCCCACCGTTCTTCAATTATATCACTTTTTGAAGAAAAAGTCAACTTATCAAAATATGCCCCGCAACACTCTTTACTAAAAAGCAAAAATGTGTTAATAATAATCGATGCAGTAAATTAACAATTGGAGGTATCAAATGCTTCTAGAAATAAATTCGGAATTGGTGGGTACTTGCATATTATTGTTCATAATGTGCGTCTGTCTGAGCTATGTTATTGCCCTGGGACACGCCAGTATGAATAAAAAAGAGCGAAAGAGACTTCTCTTTATTGTGCTTTTGGTAGCAACTATTTGCATGATAGTTTTGGAGGTCTCTGTCAAGAACTTTAATGACTTGTCTCTTGGTGATTTTTTGGTCATTTTGACTACCTATTTTTTTGCGGAGACTCTTTTCGAATTTGGGAATGCTTTTTGGTTCAGATATTTTTTAACCAAAAAGAAAGCGGAGGAAGAAATACTCTGACAAAAACCGAGGCAGGCAAAGTCCCTTCCTCGGTTTTTTAATTTTCATATTTTTGCAAGAAGAAACAAAAAATATCAGAAACTAAATTCGAACATATTTTTCAGACGGTACCAGAAACCCAAAGAATTTTTTGCGTTATTTATGGTATTTTCTTTTTCTAAAATATCCCCCTCGAAAGAAGCTATTGCAGAATTCAATTCATTTTTCAGATTTTCGTCCGAAATTTCGGAATAAATTTCACGCAAACGCGAAAGTTTTTCCCCATAAATCAAGAGATTGCTTTCCGATTCACTCACAACCTCCTGATTTGGTCCGAAAATAAGATAGAAAAAAGAATACCTCTTTTCTAAATTAGATTTGTTTTTATTTATTTCCTCTTGGTTGTAAATGATTTCTTGTTGCAACAAACCGGCTTCATTTCGCATCGATTCTACAAATTCCCTCTCCGCCTGAACTATTGCTTCCGCATCTTCCTCGGACAGATCGGCTTTATCGATAGGTTCAGTTTTTTCTTTTTCCTCGGCAGCAGCAGCATTTTCCTTCACTTTTTCATCACTTTCATCATCAAGAGTTATCCTGCACCTGCCGGCAATATCCCCTTCATCATTTCCGCCAAAAACATTTCCATTAAGATTCAGCGATTTTTCCCAATACCTTTTAGTCTCGTTTCCCCCGCTGGGAGCGCCACATTTTATCCCATAATGGTTATTGTTCTTTATCTTGTTGTCATCAACTTTAACTTTTCCTTTTTTGCTGAAATCCGCATAGAACTGGGCTGCGATTCCGCTGGCCGAGTTACTATTTATGGCGTTGTTGACAATATTCATATCACTGCTGCCAAGGATAATTTCAATGCCAGATTCTCCGTTGTTGGAAATTTCATTACCCGTAATCGATCCGTCAACCTTGTTTCTAATATCTATTCCCTCTTCCTTGTTTTTTGTTATCGTTGAACCGGAAACCTTTAATTGATTTCCCTTTTGTGCATAGATGCCTTTGTTGTTGTTCGTTATCTTTGTATTTTCAACCGTCAGTTTGCCGTTACCAGGCTGGACATCAATGCCAGTTTTCGTTGCATCGCGAATAATGCACTTTTTCACACTGACCGTTGCACCGGATTCGACAGTCAGAGCCGCCGCCCCACCGGAGATTGTTAAGTCTTTGACAGATGAGCCGTTTGCGGCAGTAACCGTTCCTTTTATTTTCACCTTATCCCGACTTTGTCCAAAAAGACCGACTGATGCGGGTATTTTGAAACTTCCATCATACGTGCCTGCGTAGATGTATATATTATCGCCACTTTTCGATTCTTCAACGGCATCTTTCACTTCTTTGAAGGGCTTTTCTTTGCTGCCATCACCGTCATCATCAGCGCCAGCGTCGACATATATGGAATATGTTTCAGCCATTACATCAACAACTTCCCCAAAAACCAAACCGGACATTACAAAGGCTCCGGCAAGAAAAAATGCCAGTTTTTTAGCCAACCTTCTTCTACTCTTTGTAACTATTTCCATTAAGCAAATTATACAACCTTTACAGATTATATCAAAGCGCATACACTTTTCGAACTGTCAGCTTTTTCAATTTGGCATGCCGATTATTGCGATCATGGCTTCGGTGAATGGTGGCTTGTCACGGCGAAAGGAGAAATATTTTGAAGAGCAAAAAGTGCAATTGGGATCGTTTTGGATATTTTCAACTTTTATGCCAGCATTTTCGAGCTGTTTTAATATGATTCCCTTGAGATCTACGAACATTTTTTCATTTTTCCTAAATATAAATTTCTCGTAACCTTTGAATTGATCCAAAATATCTTCTTTGATTTCAAAATGACATTCGTTTATACCCGGTCCTAGCTGCACGGAAATATCTCTTGGATCGGAGCCGAGTGATTTCATTTTTGAAATTGTATTTTCAATAATTCCTCCTACAATTCCCCGCCAACCAGCATGCGCCAAGCCGATGATATCTTTTCGGGAATCAAAAAAATATACCGGAATGCAATCAGCCACCGTGAGCGAAAGAAAAATTCCTTTTTTGTCAGTTACCAAACCATCCGTGTTTGTAATTCTTGCTTGCGACAGGTCATTGATAATTTTTACATTCGTGCCATTAATCAGCCTAGCGCTCACGACTTTTCCGGGCTCAATCCCACATTTTGCAAAAAACCTTGCGCGATTTTCATCATTTTGTTCACCGATAGGTTCATTAAAAAATAGACGCATAGAACCATCCGCCCTTTCCGAAAGCACAGCTTGCAAATTATTAAATTCTTCCATATACATCTTCATGCAAAGAGCTCTAACCAAAAAAACATTCTGGTATTCTGCAGAATGTGAGAATGTTATTTATATATCAACGAATTAAAATAGTCCCACTGCCATGCTACTGTTCCCCGTCTCCATTATCACCTTCTTCATCATCAGCATTATCAACATTGGAGGCGCCAAGGTCTTCGAAAACTTCGTTCCAGGTATAGCGCACGGGAACACCGGGAGCGTATGTTTTGCGTTCTATTTTTTTCGGCTCGACTATTTGTTTTTCTGCTTCGATTTTTTCCTCTTTGGGCGAAAGCCGAACCAGAGTGAGTGAGCCGAAAGATTTCTTTTCGATCACATCATATCGATCGACATATTTGGAAACCTTTTTATCCAAGCTGTCATTGGTAACAAACAGCAATATATAATTTCCTTCGCGATAGACTTTTGTGGTGCGAAGATCCTCATATGGTATCCCTTTTTCTGCCACATGATAAAGTATCGCACGACGATATTCTGGTTCGCTATTGAAATACAGCGGCTGATTATTGGTGCGATATATCGATTCGATATATTCAGCTATCTGATATTGCTGTTCGAGCGTAACCCTGGTGCGTTCTTTCAAAACACGATCGGTAACGTTACCTATCTGCTCTTTGTCGGCCTTGGAAAGTTGATCAAACCTATCTTTGAGATAAAAGACGTTCATCAAACACAATGCAGCAATAATAAAAATCAGAAAAACATATTTTGAGTGCAAAAGCTTTCCCATAAACTCGATCAAAAGCGCCAGGAGGAAAAATGCCGACGGCATCAGAAGCAAATAAAAACGCGGCGAAAGATCAAAGGCAAGCGGCACGAAAAGTCCCAAACATATGATAATCCAAATGCCGACAAGAATCAGCATGTCTTTTTTTGCCCTTTCCCGCTCGGAAGATAGCCTGCTCGCAAACAAAATCAAAGTCACCAAAAGGGCCAACAAGGCCAGCCACCCCAAAAGCACATCCTTTGTTCCCTCTCCTCTATTTGTTATGGAAATAAATCCAATATTTCGAGAAACCTCTATTTTAGGCATCTGAGTGCTTTCTCTTCCAGTCACCAAAAGAGAAATGCCATTGGCAGTTTCGATATATGAACGAATTACCTTATCAGCCAAGGTGTGCGATGCACCGCCAGCCTTTTCAGACTTTTTGGTAATAGCCTTGAAAAATTCTTGGGTGTTTGCGCCATGCGTTTTAAGATCGTTGATAATTACAGGAGTATACAGGAAAAGAATTATCAGAATTGACCCACCCCATATCTTCCAAGAAAATTTCGGCCTTTTTATCACAAGAAAACATGCCATAGCTGCCGGCAATGACAAAAAAACAAGGAAGTGGAGCTGTGTTGCAACAGCTGCGGAAGCAGCCGCTATCAGAAACCATCTGCCACGATGCTTCTCGCGCATATCCACTGAGCGTAGCAAAGCATAAAAAGTCAACAACAAGAAAAACGGAATCGCATTAGGGTTCCAAGCAAAACGCGAATACATCACCAGAAGATGAGAACAGGCAACAACTGCCATAATCGCCAGAGAAGTGGATATATTAAAAAACCTGCGCAAAAACAAATAAGCCAGCGGGATCGTCAGAATGCCAAAAAACAAAGTAGGATATGCCACTCCCTGCGGCGTATCACCGAAAATCAAAGCACCCAAATATTGAAAATAATAAAAAATAGGCCCTAGGCGCAAAAAAGTGCCGGCTGCTTTGGGCCCCAATAATTGCAATTCTCCCGGACCTTCCGCCACGGCCAAATCGGCCAACTTAGCATCCCTTGCCTGATCCAATTCAAAATGAAGCCAGGGCGTGAAATTATAGGCGCGAAGAACTATGCCGACAAAAATAAACAATAACAATATGCTTATCAATATCTTTTTCGAGGTAAATTGTCCGGCTTCCATAAATTGGTTTTTTTTGTTAGAATTGACCCATATTTAACGTTCTCTATACTCATAATTTTAACTTAACAAGACATATTAATCAATCCTTTATGCGTAATTTTTTCGCCTTCTTTCGTTCAGCTGAAAATGTTCTGCTCACTTTAGCTGCCTTAAGCTTGAGTTTGGTGGTGTATTTTTATACCGAAAGAAAATCAACAAACTTTTTGCCTGTTTTTTTGCAAGCATCCAATATCTTGAACTTTCTTTTTTTTATTTTTACTTCCGTCATCTTGGGAATTCTTGCTTTTTTCAACATTAACCGTTTTTCCTTATTCGCAGTTACAAAAAAACTATATTTATCATTGCTTCCGATGGAAATATCCCTCATAATCGGGCTTTTTATAACTCATTCAAATGTGCAAGCCAAGGGGATTTTCTTTTTTTTCACGGGAGCTTACATCGCGGCTTTCGGACTCTATCTGATACTGAAATATGTGAAATTCGATTCATTTCGCCTAAGCCGCAAATCTTTTCGGGGATGGCTTCGCAAGCAAGGAAATTACTATATCGGCGCGCTGATTTTGATCGTGTTTATCTCCGGATTTTTCGGCTCATATCAAATTGGCAATTTTGCCGCAGTCGATGAGCCGCTTTGGACATTTGATCGCATTCCCGGATTTTGGAAAAATATCGGCGAAAAAGATTGGAAAAACACAACGGTCAGCGATAAACCGGGCGTAACCGTAGCGGCAATTTCAGGTATCGGCCTTTTGAAAGTAAACCCCATGCTTTATAAGAGCACGGGTAAACGAAAATCCGATTTGGATGTTTCCGTTATGAACAAAGCTCTGCGTTTGCCATTGCTTATTTTTTCCATTTTAACGCTCTTTTTTCTATATATTGTCCTGGAACAATTCGTGGGGAAAAAAGTTACCCTTTTTGCAATAGCCTTAATCGGCTTTTCACCGCCCATTCTGGGTATATCCCGACTCATCAATCCTGATGGCTTGCTTTGGACTTTTGGCTCGCTTGCTCTTTTCTCCTACCTTGCCTATCTCAAAAAACGCCATCGTGCCATGCTTTTCGCTGCCGGAATATCACTTGGGTTGGCCCTGCTTACCAAATATGTTGCTAATATTATTTACGTATTCTTTTTCGGTCTTGTCTTTTTTGAATATTTCTTTTCCAAAAAAGAAGATTTTGTGAATATTTCCGCTTATTTCAGAAGAGCCTTGCTTGATTTCGCTTCGGTGACAATTATTTCTTTGATTACTTTCTATGCGTTTTATCCGGCAACTTGGGTACGTCCTGAAAAACTATTCAAAGGAACTCTTCTAAGCCAAGCCTTCGTTTCTACTGCTCCTATCTTCATCGGCATCATCGCCCTGCTTCTTATTGATACTCTCTTTCTCAAAAACAAGATACTCGGACCGATAATGCTCTTTCTAAGAAAAAGAAAGCAAATTATAACTTCGATAATTTTGATTGCCATATCAATTTCCATCATCTTCACTTTTATCAATGTCTATGGCGGCATGCATCCCTTTGACTTTGAGCAAATTCTCTCTTCTCCAAAAAGTTCCTACCTAAGCAGCAAGATGATAGGAATATTTTTGGCTAATTTTTATCCACTGATCTTTGCAACCATGCCCTTGGCGCTATTTGCCTCGCTATATGCAATCATAGAAGTGATACGCAAAAAAACGCCGGCTGCCCAAGAAAATCACCTCAAGACAATCATTTATTGTTCTTTGTTTGTCTTGCTCTATTATCTTGGCACAACCGTGAATAATGTCGCCTCTCCCGTACGTTATCAAATTATACTTTTTCCTATTATTCTCATAATGGCCGCGATCGGTTTTGATTTTTTGCTTTCGAAGCTTAGGTTACGTCACTCTTTTTGGATATTATGGACCGCTGTTGCAATATCAGGAATATATGTTTTGCAAGATAACAAACCTTTTTATCTGGCCTATGCTTCCAAGTTATTGCCCTCGCAATATATAATCGACGTTAAGGACATGGGCACGGGTTCATATGAAGCCGCGCAATTTCTCAATACCATTCCCGATGCTGAAAACATTTCCATATGGACCGATAAAAGAGGGGTTTGCACTTTTTTTGTCGGGCGTTGTTTCGACGGGTTTTCTTTTGCCGAGCTTGAAAATGCCGACATCAGCTATGTGGTTGTTTCTTCCGGCAGAGATAGCCGCACCACCACTATCAGCAAGAATCGAATAAAACTCAACAGCAATCCTAAACTGCAATTTTGGAAATATTACGACCAGCAAGAAAATATCGTGTTTGATTTGGAAATCAACGGAAGACCGGGACAATATGTGAGGGTCTTTGAAGCCAAATAAAATTATTTTTTTCAAATATGATCGCACAAAAACATCTAGAAAAAATATTTCTGTTTTTGATCCTGTTTGTTTATTTCGCTTTTGGCGCATTCCACTTCACCAAATCGGTAACCACCGATGAACAATATTGGATATACACGCGCATCCCCCAATATTGGCAAGCGTTGAAAACAAATACTCTCAAGGACACGGCGATAAACGATAAGCCGGGAGTATCTTTGGCTTTGGTTGATTTACCGGCATTTCTTGTTCAATCGCAACCGAAAAGTCACATGGACAAGTCGGACAAAACTTTCAGCGCGTTTCATGCGGAAAAAACGGAAAAACTATACGCCACTTATCGACTTCCTGTTTTTTTATTCAACGGTTTTTTCGCGATATATTTCTTTTGGATACTGCGTAAAATATTCAAAAACGGCAAGGACGCGCTTTGGGCAACGGCTTTTATTGTTCTGTCACCGATACTTTTGGGAATCTCGCGTATCGTAAACCCGGATTCGCTTTTGTGGACTTTTGCGGCAGCGGCAATCTTCACCTATCTTGCCTACATCAAAAAACGTTCTTGGAAATTGATATTGCTCACAACATTTTTTACAGGACTTTCCCTGCTGACAAAATATGTCGCCAACATTCTCTTTTTGTTTTATTTCAGCGTCATAATTTTGGATATTTTTCTTAATCATGATTTCATCGCCAAACACAAAACTGATTTTAGCAATTACTTGAAAAAGAGAGTGCTTGATTTTATATTCATAGCAGCTGGAGCAACTGCCACTTTTGCGATCCTAATGCCGGCAGCCCTGCTAAAAACAAAATTGTTATACAAAGGAACCCTGGGTTTTGCGGGACTTAAACCATTCCTGCTACCTATGGGAGCAATATTGCTTTTTCTTTTTGCAGATGCACATTTCAACAGCGGTAAAATTACCTCTTCCGCGGTTAACGCGCTGAAAAAACATAAGAAGGCCTTAATAAAAATATTTATTCTTTTGTTTTCATCATTGCTGCTGCTAACGATATCGAATTGGCTCACCCACAACGGCATAATCGACCTGTCCGGCGTTCCCATAGATTCAAGAGATGATGCCATTTTCTCCAGCCAACCTCCGTTATCGAAACTGTTTTTGCAAACATATCCTTTCGTCTTCACACTTACGCCGATCGTATTGCTCCTGATGCTTTTTTCTCTGCTAAAATTAATTCTTAAATTTTCCGATGATTTATTGCTGGAAAAAATTTCCCTCACTCTGTTTATTTTGATGGTTTTCTTTGGAGGTATTTTTGAAGGGGTGCTGCTGACACCACGTTATGAAATATTTCTCTTTCCTGTGGCCGCATTGCTTGCAGGCATAGGTTTATCGGAAATATCCAGGTTGCCCATCTTTACCAAAAACAGAAACAACCTGCTTTTGTCGCTTGTCATAATAATATTTTTATTCCTACCTCTTTGGAATTCGAAACCGTTTTATTATTCCTATGCCTCCCCGCTATTACCCAAACAATATCCTGCTAACAATTCTTGGGGTTTTGGTGGTTATCAAGCAGCTCAATTCCTCAATTCCCTTCCCGATGCCAAAAATGTTACCGTTTGGGCGGATTTCCGCGGCACATGTGAGTTTTTTGTCGGCAAGTGCATTATTAAAAACCGATTCGACCACGAAAAATATCCTATTGACTACTATGTTATAACCAAACGCGGGCAAACCAAGATGTATGACGCCCTGGTAGAACAGTTTGAAAAAAACGGACAAAATCCTGCTTGGAGCATGGATATTCTTGACCGCCCCCAAAATTACATCAGGGTATATAAAAACTCACTGCCCGAGCAGCAAGCTTTGTAAATCAATCGAAATTCACTGTTTTTTCCCTTCTTTCAAATACATCGACAATGCGGCCGCATTGACCAGCATCATCAATATTTTAAGTTAAGCAGACATTGTTCTATCTTGTGAGCCTGAATCGTTTTTCGCAATTTCATTGAATATTTTCTCGAAATATTCATAATTAAGCTTTGTAGATTCAACAAATTGACGCCCACCTGGAGAAAGCTTCCCTTTTACATAAGCATCTATTATCATTTCGTAATGCTTCTTTGTAAATTTTTCTCCATATCTTTTTATCCCTAAATCTTCAAGCTCCAAATCAAATGCTTGCTTACGTGCAATTCTCTCTCTGATATCACCAAGATATCTATCTGTTTTTTCATCGCCAGATTTTTGAAATGATTCCTTAAATAAAGAAAAGGTTTTTTCCGGCAATTCTGTCATGAAAGGGATACTCGCATGAAAAAATTCGTGTACAACAGCGTCATAATCGAATTTATTCCCAGAAAGATATGCCTTGTGCCATTCAGGTGAATAAGCGGGATTTTGAATGTCTCCATCTATAAAACTATACTTTATTTTTTTTAAGTAATCCATCCTATATTTTTGCACATCTTTTGCTTTTTCTATGTTTCCTCCGAATTCTTTAGTGAGCTTCTGAAGATATTCAACGCTACCAATATGTTTTATCATAAAAATTTTTAACTCTTCAATTTTTTTAAAAATAATTCTCTTCTCCGTTTCATTAACTTCTTTTATAAGACTTCTCTCTATATCAACAAAGTTTTTTTCATTTTCACAATTTATAATAAAATTAACAAGATTTCTTTGCTGTGTAAAAGCTTTTTTTCTATCGCCATCGAATTGTTCCAGAAGCTTGCCAAAATATTCATTGCCACTCAAATATCCTACCAAAAAATTTCTCCTATTTTTTTGGGGCAAATTTTCCACGGCTTGTGCTATAGCAGTATTTTTCGAAAAATCACGCCAAGGATCTTCTTTTTTGTCTAAATTATCAGCCGCATTAAAAGCAACCACTGCCGTACTAAGTGCAACAATCTTCTTGAGAGTGCACTTATAATTATCAAGTAACTGTAACGCCTTTATTCTCATTTCGACAATCCTTTGTGAATTTTTTACAGTGCCAGCTGTCAATTCGACCGATCTGAAATCCGGCGATTCAGGATCATCCAAAACAAGTTCAAGCAATTCATTTTCCGCTTGCAAAATCCTTTTCTCTGCCAACTTCTGCGGATCGACTTCCGCTTCGACTCTATTTTTGCATCTTTTTATGTTTGGTTCATTTGATTTACTTTCTGACTTTTGTTCCAACATATAATTTTTCTTACATTTTGATTTTTTTCATCAATTCTTCTTTCTTTTTTTCTTCTAATTTGGAAACCATTTCTTCGATAAGCAACTTTTTCTCTTTTTTCAATTCATTAATTTTTTCAATATATTCAGCATGGATTCTTTCAATTTCAGCAACTACCTGCTCGTTTATTTTTTGCTCTTGCATATATTTCAAGTTAATGATTTCTTATTTCTAAGATACATCGGCAATGCGGCCGCATTGACCAGCATCATCAAAAATCTGCCGAAAAGAGCAACTGCCACGGCTTGCGGTGCCACTACACCGAAAATGCCAAACAAGGCGACATACGCCCATTCCTTAAGGCCAATATTGCCGACACTTATTGGCAGCGCGATGATGACACTTGCCATGAAAACGACCGACAAAAAATCATCCAAACCTATGGGGATATGCAGCGCTTGAAATGAAGCGTAGTTGACTGCCGCCGGACCGGCAAAAACATACAGTGAGGTCCAAAAACTCATGGAAGAAATCGCTTTTTTATTGTTGAATTGCTGAAGTGTTGCAAGAATCGGCTTAACCGATTCGGGAAAATAGTTTGCTATTTTTTTGGCAAAAGTTGTTTTAGAAAAAAGCATAAACAGCAAAAAACAAATTAGGCCGACAATCATCATGACAACGATGGACATCAGCCAATCGTTTTTTCTCACAGCCTCATTGGAAAGTCCGAAAATTATCGCAAAAATAACCGTAACAACCAGCCCGCTTATTCTGTCCATAACCACTGTTGCCGCAGCATGTTTTTTGCTGCCGTTTTTTCCAGCCAAAGCCAAGGCGCGATAGGTGTCACCGCCGATCGTCGAGGGCAAAAAAGTATTGATAAAAGAACCGGTGAGATATCGATGAAAGCTTTGCCACACGCTCATTTTCATCCCCACATTAGCTGCAATATACTTCCACTTGAAAGCCGAAAAGAAGACACTGGCAACATATACGACTATAAAAATGCAAACACCCCAAAAGGAAACTTCGCGCAGAAGTTCCAGAAACAGATTCCAATCAATTTTAAAAATAAGCCAAGCAACAAGCGCAAACGTAACCGCAAGTTTCAGAATAAATTTTAGAAGTTTGCTATTTTTCATCAGCCACTTTCTTAAGATTATTAAGAAACTTAAGCATCTTAAGGATCTTAATTCTTATTATTTGCAATCTCCCGATATAATCCAACATATTGTTTGGCTACGCTTTCCCAGCTCAGAGTCAAGGCTAATTCCCTGCTTTTTTTGCCCATTTCAGATCGCATCTGCTCTTGTTTAATCAGTGTAGACAATTTTTCCGCCAAATCATCACTATCCTGCATTCTCACGATCAAACCATTTGCACCGTCACATACCAATTCGTCACTGCCTCCGGTTTGCGTTGCAACAATGGGTAGCCCGGAAGCCACCGCCTCCAACATTGTGTTGCTCATGCCCTCATTCAGAGATGGCAATACAAAAACATCCGCCCTCTGATATTCTTCCGGCAAGTGATCATGTGGGATTAAGCCTTTGAAAGTTACATTATGCGCCAAACCTAGACCTCTCACCAAATTTTCCAGTGACTCTTTTTCATTGCCATCGCCAATGATTGTCAGATGAACGTAGGGATTTTCAACAATAAATTTTTCCAGGGCTTTTATCAGAAATCTGATGCCCTTGCGCGGTGTAATCCTTGAAACACAAAGAATTTCAAAATATTCCTTTGTCTCGGTTTCTTCAGAAGGGTGGAACATCTCCGTATCCACGCCATTGGGTATTATGCCTATCTCCCTATTTGGATCACTTAGCAAGGCAAGCTGCCTGAGTCCTTTACTGTTGGACATCACAAAAGCTGCGTTCTTCCAGATCATTTTTATGATTGGAGTAAGAATGCCATAGAGAGATTTGAATCTCTCGCTATATCCCGGTACGTCCGCACCGCGCAGCGAAACTATGTATGGCAATTTTCTTCTTAATTTAAGACCAAGCGACAAAGCTCCACAAGGAACTGAGAAAAAAGAATGCGATAAATCATAGTTGTTTTCCTTGGTTAGCTTTAGCGAAAATTTCCAGGCCATGCGAGTATAACGAATGAGGTCTCCTTTGGTTTGATAATGCAAACCCATACTGTTTTTGCCAATCGGTAGTCGATGAATTCTGATATTTTCACCGATATTTTCAAGATGATATTTTTGGTCAATGGAAGAAGTAACAAAATCAACCTCGACATCAGGCATTTTGGCATATTGCTGCAGAATATATTTGGAAGCATTGCCTGCTCCCCCTCCAAGCGGCGGGTATTCGTAGTTGAAAAATAATATACGCATATGTCGCCATTTTAACATATTTTCGGAGTATAATCCATAGATACTGTTGACATATTAGCTTCAATTATTCATAATTAATAGCAACTATTTGTTTTTTGTTTTGTCCTTTTACAACAGAAAGGGGGGTGGATGTCGTTTCCAAATTATTTCGACAAATTGGGAAAGCATAGACAAGTGGTCGTTGAAACAATTGAATCTGTAAGAAGGGTTCGCGAGAAAGACCCCCGGATTGTTTCTTTTACTATTGAAAAGAAATTAAACAAAAAGGCTCTTAATTATCTGAGCAAGGTCCTGTTCCAGGAGCACCGCATCCAAATTGAAATCATCGAGAAGGGAGAATAAAATGACAGAAGCGCAAATGCTGCCATCAGTAGCAATCTTGAATGAAGCTGAAAAAAAAGATTTTGAAGAAATCATATCTGAGGTCAGAAATTTCTTCAAAAAAAACGAGGTAAATTCAGATCCTATTTTTATAAAAATAAAGATTTGTCCCAATGAAAAAGTGGCCTTCGCCCTGGAAAGATACTTCTTGGACGTAGCCACCTGGAAAAATTTCAGGCTTTTTCTGGAGGAAAATAGTTCTTCTGTGGTCCTTTCAGCATCCAGCAGTTCTTCCCTGTGATATTATGATAAGCAAATAGTTTCTAATAAAGCCGCCCCGGAAATCCAGAGCGGCTTTTAACTTTTTCCAATCATTCAGTCTATGCTTTTATCGAGACAGTTTACAATATAAATCCACCAACAACTGCTTGATTCCTATCATTTCCCCCTTCCTATCGATCTATAATTGAATCCCATTTCTTTCATTTTTTTTGGTTCATACAGCAAACGTCCGTCGAATATCAAAGGTCTCTTGAGGCGTTTTTTGATTTCCTCAAAATCAGGCGTGCGAAATTCCTTCCATTCCGTGACAATCAGCAAAGCGTCTGCGCCGTCCAAAGCGTCCCGTTTGTTTTCGAAATATTCAATTACCGGATTATCACCGAAATACTCCGGGGTCTGAGCCATGACCATAGCTTCGGGATCGTGGGCTTGGATTTTTGCTCCTTTGGAAATCAACTCATTGATAATAGTGATCGCGGAAGATTCCCGCATGTCATCTGTCCCCGCTTTGAAAGCCAATCCCCATACTGCAAATATCTTCCCTTTTAAATCTTCCCCCAACTCATCAATCACCATCTGTGCCAAAACGTGTTTTTGTTTTTCATTTGTATCCAAGGTCTGTTTGAACATTGTCGCATCATAACCGAAATCCTTGGCCGTCTTGATCAGTGCTTTCACGTCTTTCGGAAAACAAGATCCCCCGAATCCCGGTCCCGCATACATGAACGGTTCTCCGATACGCGGATCTGCTCCCATCGCCCTGCGTACATGGTCAAAATCTGCTCCGGCTCTTGAACAGATATTGGCAAGTTCGTTGTTGACTGATATCTTGGCTGCCAAAAAACAATTGGAAGCATATTTGACAATTTCTGCCGTCTTGGGATCCATAGCGAAGAATCTGCCCTCCCGACGCATAAAAGGATCGTATAACTCCTGAAGTTTTTCAATCACCTCCGGTTCATCGGCTCCAATGACAACCCTACTAGGCTCCATAAAATCTTTAACTGCTGTGCCTTGGGCTAGAAATTCTGGATTGCTGGCTACATGAAATTCGATATCATCCCCTCTTTTGGCAAGCTCTTCGGAGATTGCTTCTCTTACAAGATCGGCGGTTCCAACAGGCACCGTTGATTTGTCAACAACGATCAGGCGGTGATCCATGGCTTTACCTATTGAATGCGCCACGTCCAAAACATGACTTAAATCAGCGCTTCCATCCTCATTTGGAGGAGTGCCGACAGCGATAAAAACGATATCGCTTTCTTTGATAGCATTTTCAAGATTAACGGTGAAAGATAGAGTTTTATTTTTCAAATTACGCTGCACTAAATCTTCCAATCCGCCTTCGTGCAAAGGCACTTTTCCTTTGGAAAACATCTCCACCTTTTTCGGGTCACGATCAACACAAATTACGCTGTTACCCATTTCCGCAAAACAAGCTCCCGTGACCGAACCGACATAACCGGTACCAATGACTGCAATCCTCATATCCCTATGAATTACTAATCAGTACAAATGTACAAATGTGAATTCGACAGTTAATTTTTATAATTTATGGCTTTTATATTTGCTGAAAGCAATTCGTTTCGAAGGCGCTGTGATATAAAAGAGTTAAAAAAGTTTTTAACTCCTGTGCCGCGAGTTCTGCCACCTAAAAATGCTTCGCCGGAGCGAGAATTGCCAGAAGCAAATATATAAGCTATTTATTTCATTGTTCGACTACTTCCTTAACGTTATAGTTCATTCTGCCGTGGTTACGATAATAGTTTTTGACCATGATGTCGGCAAGTAATCCGGAAACGAAAAGCTGGATTCCGACCAAAACCAAGAATATTCCCATCAAGGGCCAGATCCTTTCTGAAATGGAAGCGCCGAAAAAGATCTTTTCCACTGCCATCCAAATCAAGATCGCTCCGCCCAGAAGCGACATTGCCATTCCGGTGCCCCCGAAGAGATGAAGCGGCCTTCCGGAATATTTACGCCAAAACCAAACTGAAATCATATCAGCAAAACCTTTGATCGCCCTTTTCCAATTATATTTAGTCTTTCCATGAACACGAGGGTGATGTGAAACTTTAACCTCGCCAACCGTGAAACCTTCGAGCTGCAAAAGTGCCGGGATAAAACGATGCATTTCTCCAAACAGATCAATACCCTTGAAACATTCCCTTCTGTAGGCCTTCAGGCTGCACCCACTGTCATGGATGGTGTCATGCAAAAGAACCTTGCGCAGCAGATTTGCTCCACGTGAAAAGAATTTTTTGCTGAAAGTATCTTTTCTTCGCCACCGCCAACCGGACACGATGTCATACCCTTCGACCATTTTTTTAAGAAGCAAAGGAATGTCTGCCGGATCATTTTGAAGATCCCCGTCCATAGTAATGACAATGTCACCGGCAGCATGTTTGATTCCGGCATCAAAGGCGGCAGTTTGACCGAAATTCTTTCGCAATTTAATCAGGGTCAACGGAGATAACGCTTCGCAATCTTTGATCGTTCCATCCTTGCTTCCGTCATCTACAAAAATGATTTCGAAAGGCTTTCCCAATTTACTGCAAGCTTCGTTGATTCGGCGATGCAATTCCTTCACATTCCCCTCTTCATTGTACAAAGGAACAACGACCGATAAAAATGGTTTTTCCATGTCAATATGATAAGTGTTACATCTTCATTTTATATTCTTGCCGGAAATAGCGCAAACATGTAAAAAGTGTTATAATCATTTAAGCCCCCTGTGGCAACTAAATATTAAAAAAACGACATGAACAAGAAAACTGCGCTCTTGGTGATCGCTATCGCAGTGGCAATCCCGCTTTCGGGAATTTTTGCTCAAAATGCCGAAGCGGTAAAGCCAACAAGCGAAGAGATTGCTCAACGCAAAGTTGACAATCAAGCAAAACGTGAAGAAATCCAAACTCGCCGCGAAGAACTTCGCACGGAAAGAGAAGAGCTTCAAGCTCAACGCAAAACCAATCGCGAACAATGGTGCAAGAACGTCGAAACCAGAATCGACACTCGCATCAACCGTTACCAAAATAATCAAGATGCGCTTAACAAGGTGTATGCGCACATGTATACTCGCTTGACCAAGCTGGTTGACACTTTGGAGAGCAAGAGCGTTGATGTTACCAATCTTAGAGCTGATTTAACCCAACTGGCATCACTCACCAACAAATTAGCTACTGATTATGCCAACTTTATAACTGAACTTAGCGGAACAAAAAGCAATACTTGCGGACAATCCGATGGTGAGTTTGTCAAACAGTTAGGAGAAGCTCGCAGCATAATCCCGACAATAAAAGAAGACCGCCAAGCAATCAAAACTTTTTTGCAAACAACTTTGCGACCACACCTACAAGAAGCACGCAAACAGTTGGAGGCATTAAATCCAACAGACGCGGATGAAGATGCCGACACCCAAGAGAATGAAGCGGAGGATGCCGACGAACCAAAAGATACCACAGATAACTCCAGCGACAAAACTCTCTAAACTATAAAAAGAAAAATATGAAACGTTATTTCATTTTAGCCCTATTGCCTCTGGCAGTTCTGCTATTAGCAGGCTGCGGCGACAAAAAATCCACCGAGACTCAGCCGATAGGTCAAACGCAACCTCAAAAACAACCTTCGCAGAATCAGGAAGATGCAATTCCAAGTGAACCAAAAGCGGCTGTGGATAAAGAAATCTCAGAGATTGATTCTCAAATAAACTCTGCCACGGAAGACATAGACAGCAATGAACTTTCCAACGCCCAATTTGGTCTGTAGACCCTATTGGAAAAAATCAGCAAAAGCTGCTATTATTATAATGGCAGTTTTTGATTTTAAAAAAGTAAAAAAATGATAAAAAAAAGAATAATAATATTGTTAATTTTAATTTCCCTTGTCTTTCCTCAGGCATATTTGGCAATGGCCGAGGACGAGACTAGCAGCAATGAAAGTGAGGTCACTGATGATTACGATCTTTATTATAAATACGAACAATATTTGAAATACAAGAAAAAAGATAAGTACAAAGATTGTTCCAAAGCAAAAGAAAAATATGGATTTGAAGATCAGACCGAACGCTTGGAATACAAGGATGCTTACGAAAAATATCGGCTCTTCAAACAAAATCCTTTGAAATATGCTTCCTATGCCCGTTACGTAGACCAATACCGGCGCTATAGCAAATACAAAAAAAACTATGTTCCCGTCAAGGAATATTGCACCAAATACAAAAAATATAACAAATCATCATACGACAAATACAAAAAGTATGGCGGCAGCGAATATAAGGCTGGATATGAAAGATATAAGGCACTTTTAAAATCACAAGAAAAAGGAGAGGCTGATTTGGGTGGAGGCACTTTGGGACCGGAGATAAGTGTCGGATTGTGGAGTTATACTCGCGATGGACTGCGCAGCGACCCATTTGAAATAGAAGCAAACAAAGCCTATCGGATTTTGGACGGCAGCGGAAATGTGATTGCCGCATCAGTAGATGGCACTACTGTAACCAAGGTTACCTATCTTTCTGACGGCAATTTGAAAGTATACAATTCTATTTCTGATACCACGATTGCTACCCAAGTTACTTTCGACGCGGCCGATGGAGACAACACTAGCATTATTTTTAACGCTCACCGACCCGATTCTTCCTATGATGAATACCGTGACGTGATGCGCCTTCGTTACAGTGATGATTCCAAAAATATTTGGGCTATTAATATCCTGCCTATGGAACATTACGTATGGGGCATGGGAGAAACCACAGGATTGTATACCCAACATACCCGTGTGATGACCGTTATTTTCCGCACTTATGGATATTGGAAATTGAAATTCAGCACCAAATATGCCAAGGAAGGTTTCAAAGTCAGTGCGACACCGGGAAATCAGATATATAACGGTTATGAATGGGAAACCGCTCATGCTTCCATCAAAAGCGCCGCTGAAAATACCCGCAGCAAAATCGTTATGCACGGCAATGAAATAGCACTTACTCCCTATTCTTCCTGGACCGACGGAAGAACAAGAAGCTTCGAAGAAAGATGGGGCTCCACTGATTACCCATGGTGTAAATCAGTTAGCGATCCCTATGGCAAGCATCCTACAAAATCAACCGCCCAGCTTGAAGCTGAAGGAAATCATATGGTTGGTCTCAGCGCTAACGGCTCTGTTGTTTTGGATCGTGACCACGGCAAGGACTATGACTATATACTTCACTACTATTTCACAGATATACGCTTATTGAATGCTTATTAGGTTTTATAAAAGTTATAATAACCACAAAAGTCATATGAAGACATCTTCCAAAGTAGGCATCGCATTTTTTATAATTGGTCTGGCAGCTTTGGCTTATTGGGGTTGGCCTATCATCTTTGGTCGTTATGGAGGACCTAACGAAAAGAATGCGTCTCAAGATCAAGCAGCTAAGGAGGCAGATGAGAACGAATTGTCAGATGAAGACAATGGGGATATGCCCGAAGAAGAAGCTCCGGAGGTTATAGATGAAGATCTGCCTCAGGACGATCAGTTCTTGCAAATATCAACTCAAGATTGCAACAATAACTGCAAAGAGTATACGGAAAAAGAAGATCTGGATTACTGCAAACAGGTATGCGGTCTTTCGTCGGTAAATGAAAAAGCCGACGGTTGCGATAGTCTGGAAGATTTAGACAAAGACTATTGTTATAAGGATCTGGCTGTCAGCAAAAAAGATCTTAAAATTTGCGATAAAATAGAGGATAGCGGAGTCAAGAAGACCTGCAAAAACCGCGTTACCGAAGATATAATTGACACCCCCTGAAAAGCATTGACATAGTACGATTTGATGTTATAATGGTCAGTTGTTTATTATTTTACAAAAGGAGGTAACATCCCATGTTAAAGTTGTTTTTTGTTTTACTATTAGCAGCACTAGTATGCCTTTTTTTCATTATCATTATAAGGCACTTTAAAAAATCCGCGCCACCGAAAGTTACCCCCAATACCAAACCAGTGCCACCTTGGGCACGATGATAAGACAATCTTATCTACCAAAACCCGCATTAAACATTAATGCGGGTTTCTTTTATATTCATATTCCATATTTTACAACTCCACAGAGATTCGCTCCCCCCTCTTAACTCCCCCCTCGATGATTTTGCGTGCGATAAGATCTTCAACGGTATGCTCAACATAACGATTCAAGGACCTTGCGCCAAACATTGGATTATAGCCGCTAGCAATAATGCTTTCGACCACTGAATCACCGAAAGTTACTTCGATATTTTTTTCCTTGTCGAGCCTGCGAGAGAGTTTTTGTAAAATAAGTTTCGTCACGCTACGCAGTTCCCCATCATTGAGAGGTTTGAAGAAAATTACTCCGTCGAAACGGTTTAGAAATTCCACACGAAAAACCCCTTTTTCAATAACTTGGTCAATAACTTTTTGTTTGATATCCTCCGCATCCTCTCCTCGCTGCACAAGTTCTTTTATCAATGGCGCCCCCGCGTTGGAGGTAGCTATGATTATCATGCTGCGAAAATTGATTTTCTCCCCAAATGCATCCGTCACGAATCCTTCATCCAAAATTTGCAGAAAAAGATCCAGCACCGAAGGATAGGCCTTCTCAACTTCGTCCAAAAGCAAGAGCGTATAAGGATTTTCTTTGGCATGTATCACAAGCTGTCCTGGTTGATTCAAATTAGCATTACCAATCAAACGATCCACGGAAGAGGGATTTTGATATTCGCTCATATCCAAACGGATCATGTGTTTTTCGTCACCAAAATAGGCCCTTGCCAAAGCTTTGGCCGTTTCGGTCTTCCCAACCCCCGTCGGACCCAGAAAAAGAAAGCTGCCAATCGGTTTTTTATCATCGCCTATGCCGGAGCGCACTCGGCGCAGTGCCTCAGCAATTTGATCTACTGCCTCTTCTTGTCCGATCACATATCGGTGCAGAGATTCTTCCAAATTAAGTAGTTTTTTCCTCTCTCCTGCATTAAGTTCTCCTTGCGGAACACCAGTTTTCAAGGTTAAATATTCATTTATCGTTTCAGAAGTTATGAACTCCGTATCTTGTTTGCCTTGCCATGCCGTAAGAACTTCCATGGCCAAATCCAGCGCTCTCTCCGGCATCGGATCGTGCCAATTATATTTTTCCGCATCTCTGATAACTGTTTCCAGTGCCTGCCAAGTAAACAGGATCTTCCCTAACTCATACCACCTTATTTTTTCCAACAATATCTCCAATGTTTCCTCGTGTGAAGGTTCACGCAACTCCACCACCTGAAAATATTTAGCTATCGATTCCTGCTTCTCGATTAAGGTGTGATATTCGTGCGGCGTGGAAGTAGCAATGAGTTGAAAAGAGGCTAAGCTTAAATATTCACTCAGCACCAAGGAAATATCAGGATGAAAAGTATTTTCCTGCTTGCCCAAATAGTGTTCAATATGCTCGATAACCAAAATGATATTGCCCGCATATGCCGCTTCGGTAAAAATATTCCTAAGCATATTTTCCACATCCTCTCCCTTGTTCAAACAATCGGAAATGGCACTGCCAATATCTAAAAGTAATAGTCGTTTGTGAGCAAAATACCCTCCAAGTTCCCCTTGCCTGATTTGTTTACCCAGAGAATGAATCAGTGTTTTCTTGCCAATACCTGCGGGACCGACCAGAAGTGCACAATTTTGATCGGGACGCTGTAAAAGCATACTGACAATTTCTCTTTCATCTTCCCTTCCAACCAATTTTGAATCTCGATATTCAGTCGGGTCACCCACGCTTAGATCCACTGCATAATGATCCAAATTAACCGTATAACCGTAACGCCACTGCATGCCAACCGGCATTATTTTCTCCAAATTTTCCGCACTCCAAAAATCATTTTGCACATTTTTTTCATCCCAAATTCTGCATTCATATCCAACAATCTTTTTGAAATCTTCGTATGTTAAATCATACTGCCTCAAATATTGACTGAACAATTCTTCGCTTTCCAATAATTCCCTTGGGACATTCTTGGAAGATATGCCCATTCTGGCGGCAATACGCTCGAAAACAGGCAGCACAGCCAACTCGCGATATGAAAGTTCCGACATTTTCAGTCGCGAATCTTTACGGTAAGACCAAAATATCACTAACAAATATGCCGCCAACAGACCAAGCGCGGGAAGTAACAATTCACCATGCAAAGATGGCAGGGTAATAAGTGCCAATGTCAAAAGCGGGAACGAAACCCAAGAGATGAGTACGATCAGTCCAAGCAGCAACGCAACAAAAATCATGATCAATCCCGAGATCATTACCAGGCAACGGATAATCGCACCAAGTAAACGTGAAATTATGTTATCCGCAAGAACTTCCAGGGCGCGCACGGGGTGAAGTCCGCGCCAAGTCTTTGGTGTGACGTCGCGATGCCAAGGATAAAATAAAGTTGTGGCCATTTCGCCGATCGAAAAAAAGCGCCACAAAAAAGAGATGTAACGCTTTTCCAATTCCAAAAGGCCATGCAAGCCGCCTTCATAAAACCACGCGAAAATATTCTGCCTCGTTTTCATTTTGTATGTTTTGTTTGTTTTATACGTCCTTTATGTATTTGTTCATCTTAATTTTACCTTATCCCATATAGCTTTGCAAATAACCTCTCTCGAGGTATAATTAGGCTCAGATGAAACACCGAACATTTTCTCCTAACGATTGGAATATTTTGCTTTCCGGAGCGCTTGCTTGGGTTGTTTTTGCTTTGCTGGCAATAATTTTGGCATTGCTTGGCATTTTTTGGAAACCGCTGGTCGCAGCTTTGTTTTTTGCCACTTTTTTCGTATTTATAACTTTTGTTTTTCTCAAAGGCTGGCACCGCACAATTTCTCTGGAACTGCTTGCTATCGTAACAATATCTTTCAGCGTTGCATATCTTTGGACCCAGTTCACCGAACCGACCCTATTTTCTGGACGAGATCAAGGTTCAATCAGCGAAGCAGTAATTCGTTTGGTTCAAAATCATACGATTCCATTTTCCACAACGGAAAGTCAAGAATTTTTCAAAATATACGGCCCTGGCAAAGCCCTCAATTTTCCAGGCTTTTTTTATTCATCCGATGGAACGCTTGTCACCCAATTCCCGATAGGCTACATTAGCTGGCTCGGCGCTTGTTATTCGCTTCTTGGCCTTTTCGGATTAATAGCTGCCAATAGTTTCCTTTTTGCTTTTTCGCTTATTTTTTCATATGCAGTCATACGTAACTTTATTCACCCTTTCTGGGCTTGGTTTTTCTTTTTCATTTGCGGAACATCTTTTATTTTTGTTTGGTTTTCGCGCTTGACTCTTAGTGAAAACATGGCCTTGCCTCTTATCTGGATATCTGCTCTAGCGCTGCTGATATTTAGCAAGGACGCTTCTCGCGGTTCATATATTACATGGGGCTCATCAGCTATCTTGTTAGCATTGACTCGCATTGAGGGCTTAATGATGATCCCCATAGGCTTCGCCATAATATTAACGCATCGTCCATCCAGACAATATATCCGCAAAAATTTTAAAAAAACAATTATTTTTCCCTCTTTGGTAGCAATAATATTATTTTCATTAAACATACTTAGGGACTGGGCATTTTATCGCGAAATGGCCAAAGTGATAAAAAGCATCATTTCTCCCGTCGCAATACAAACCGGATCGATAACGAACGCCATTGGCATTGAAAGTATTCACTCCTGGAAAATATTGTGGACTTACGGTTTAATCAGTTATGTGCTTATCGGAATTGCTGTGATTGCGCTTGTTTTTATCAGAGGACGCTTTCGCATATTAATACCTTTCTTCATTGCACTGCCTACATTCATCTATTTGGCAGATGCTCATATTTCCATGGATCATCCTTGGATGTTACGCCGTTATTTTTTTGCCGCTTTGCCAATAACCATGTTGTATACAATTATCGGTTTAGCCAAATTTTTCAATGCAGGCGCTCTTGTAATCCAACGCCGACTCTTTCAAGCAGCTACGATTTTTTTCATAATATCTTTTATCTTGGGAAATATAATGGTACTAGAGTTGTATGCAACGTTCGCAGAAAACAGATACTTATTGGAACAAACCAAAGAGCTATCCTCCACTTTTTCAGAAAACGACCTGATTCTAATTGATCGCTTGGCAACAGGAGATGGCTGGTCTATGATTAGCGGGCCGCTGAGCTTTTTATATGGAAAACATACTGCTTATATCTTTAATGTTGATGATTTGAAAAAAATAGATCACTCAAAATTCGCTAAGACATATTTGATTATTCCGAAACAATCAGAAGATTACTATCTACAAAAACTGGGTAATAAAATAAATCCCGTCCGCAACTACCACTTTAACACTCAGCGTCTGGATCTTTCGAACAAGTCAGGCATGACACTTCCTCCTCCAAGAGATATTTTAATAACAGGCACCATTTATGAATATTTATAAGCAAAAACTTAAGACCATCTTGAACACATGGACCTTCTGGACCGTAGCAACGCGCTTTATGATTTGGTTTGCCTTTTTCATAGCAGGTCTATATTTCTTACACGAAATTCTTTTTCCTTCCCGCACCTTTGAATATTTTTTTGATAATCCAGATGCTCTTAAAAACACCGTGGCTGATCCGCGCATAAATGAACAAGGTGTAATCAAGGGCGCCTTATCCAGCGACCATCCTTTCATTTTCAACACCAACCTTATTGGTTCATATTCCCATGCGCTGGTTAATCTGGAATTGTCTAAAAAATCAGCAGTTCCTCAAAACATATCCGTGCGCATGCAAAAATCATATCGCGCTTTCTTTTTTCCCGAAGAAGGGGTAGAAAGTTTCCCTGATGGAGCATTACTAACTGACGGAGAAAAATTTTTCATGGTTTCCCAAGGACAACTGCGCCAATTTGCTTCAACAGAACAGCTCACAGCAAGAAAATTAGATTCACAATCATTTCAGAGCACCGATAAAAATGTTTTTTCATTATTAGCTATTGGTGCAATAATCAGCAATGATGAATTTCCCGAAGGCTCTTTTGTAAAAATCGACGAGAGCTATTATCAATTGAAAAATGGCATCTTGTTTCCATTTTTGAGCAACGCTGCTTTTGAAACCAACGCTGACAAGGCTTGGGCGCAGAGTGTAAACAAGGACCTATTAGAAAAATATCCCGCATCTGGAACACCGATTGGTTTTCGCGATGGCACACTTGTATCTTCCAACGAATCCGTATTCATTCTTTCCGACGGCAAACGCTACCCCATCGATAATGTGGACACTTTTACCGCCATGGGATATTCTTGGGATGATCTTATCGCCATAACCCCGGAAGAATTAGGTGCTTACGAAAAGCAAAAATTATTCACTCAGGATTCGCCGCATCCTGATGGAACAGTATTTGTCGACCGTGCTTCAGGAGAATATTACTTGATAGAAAAAAACAAGAAACATCGTTTCATTTCCCCTCTTGCTGCCCAATTATATTTGCGAGGATCTTCAGCAATAATGGCAGACACCGACAGCATTGAGACTTTTGCCGACTGCAAAATGGAGAAAACATTTTCCTTATTTTATTCAAATTTTGCTTGTCAAATTCCTTTGGCACAGCTAGCCAATCTTCCAGGAAATGACTTTGCCTTTTCCCTTCAGTCAAATATTGACATCAAAGCAAAGTATCTAAACGTTATTTTTAAAAAAGTGATAGATAGTGGAAATATGCTTTCCTCAATGGCCCAGATTAAGTTGAATATCAAGAAAAACTACTATGGAAATCAATCCCAATAGATTGAATAATATTCTGCGTCTTTGCCACGTAGCATTGCAAGATGCTTTGTTTCTGCTCCTCCTTGGATCTTTTGGTCTCTTATTCATGGAAGCTGCAATTCCCGGATTTATATCAGGACGCATATCTTTCGCGACAATTGGCATAGCAATTGCGATACTCTTTTTTTTCAACATAATAATCGCCCGCAAAATAGGTTCTTCCTATCAGCTTCATAAAACAAAACATTTGCCGCTTGTTCCTTTTTTCACAATACTACTATTACTTTTGGCCGGAAATACTTTACTCAAACTTCCTCTTTGGCAAAATCTGGCTATCAGTGTCGTTCTAACCACATCCTTCTCTCTTGTACTTGATTCTTCTTTTCTTAATGAGCATAAAAAATAGCGACACACCTTTTGGCGGTCGCCTTATTTTATTCTGCGCCTTTTCTGTATCGTTTTTACGCATTTCCTACCTCCGTGCTAAAAGATAATTTCTTACCATCAAAACAAAAAAGGAGTTTTTCTTTATCTTCCGAGAATTCCAAAAGCATAGTGCCGGAAAATACGTTTTCAAATTCCATTACCTTGCAATCAGCAACTATAACATCTTCCCCTCCCTCAAAAAACACGAATTTGATCTCGTCTGGAGAATTCAAATATGCCAACGATTTAAATTCGCTTAAGCTCTGCCGGTGTTTTAATACTCCCAAGGCACGAAGGACACTAAATAACATATCCTCAGCAAAAATTTGCTTGTCGTTTCTCATCACCCGCTCCTTTCCGGCGCAGATTAAAAGAACAAATGCACATAATCTCTTACAATCAATCAGCCTGTTTCTTACCAATCTCTCAAAAAATCCAACGTTTCCTTTGCGCATCTGTCCCAAGAAAAATTTTTTATTCTTTCCAAGCCCTTGGTTATAAGCTTATTGCTAAGTTCATCATTATTCAAAACTTCTTTTAATTTTGTGCCAAGATCGCCGCTATTTCGAGTTTCAAAATAAAGTGCCGCCGCCCCTCCCACTTCCACAAGGCTGGAATTACGAGCGCACACAACCGGTACGCCCGAAGCAAAAGCCTCCAAAATAGGAATGCCGAAACCTTCATACAAAGAGGGGAAAACGAAAACCGCAGCATTACGATATAGGGCGTTTCTTGCAGCAAAATTAATGGTTCCCGTGATAATAATATCTTCTTTGTATGGACTGTCCGCTATCCGACGAATAATATCTTCCCACATCCACGCCTTCTGTCCGGCCAGCACTAATTTAAAATCACGTTTTTCTTTTTTAATTTCTTCAAATGCTTCTATCAATACTCCCAAATTCTTCCGCGGCTGGATAGCGCCAACGTAGAGCAGATAGGTGTTAGGAATTAGTTTGTAGTTTTTCAAAAATGTCTCGTCATTATTATCTCTATTTTCCTTATTAAGCAATCCTTCATCAAAACCATGACGGATGACTCTGACTGAATCTTCAGGGCGCTTTGGGTATAATTCCAGAATATCATTTTTAGTAGATTGGGAAACCGCAATCAATTTGTCGGCGTGTTTGATAGCATAATCAACCAGAAAATTAAGCTTGCAAAGATCTTTTTTGGGGAAATACTCGGGAAACTTTTTGAAAGCCATGTCGTGTATGGTTACAACTGTTTGCATTTTTTTGCGCCGAAAAAATGGCAAGTTGTGCATCGGCATCCAGAGTACGTCCGGTTTGTCTCGCCAAACCTTTGCCGCAAAAGCGGTCTGCGTCCACATCATTGGGAAGCCAGGAGTATCAAAAGCATAATTGGAAAATTTTGGCGGCTCCAGTTGTTGGTTATATTCACCACGATGATAAAGCAAAAAAGAGTCTTGGGGCGAAATTTCCCCAAATCTCTTTAGTAAGTTATATATGTATACCCGCGTACCATCGATCCGTTCATGATCCAAATCCGCGGTATGAATCGCAATTTTCATCTTCTCTCATTTATAGTTCCAATGTTTCATTAACCTTTTCCACAATAGCACCCAGGCTCCAATCAGCCTTCAGAAGATAATCTGATACGCCCATTTCCATGATTGTTTTCAACTTGTCACGATCACTCAGGTTCGTAAGTACGATAATCGGCACCTTACTTCCCCACTCATCTTGTTTCAGTCTTTTTATAAATTCAACACCATCCATTTTGGGCATAATGATGTCAGTCAAAATAATGTCTGGATGCGATTGCTTCGCCTTATATAGACCCCCCGCTCCATCTTCTGCGGTAAGCGCTAAAAAATGTTGAGCCTCAAACATATCTTCCAAAACATTCCTGAGTGATTCCTCATCTTCAACGATAAGAATCTTTTTTTTCATTCCTTTCATTTATTTTTTGATTTTGAATTATTATTATCCTTTTTAGCTTTCAAGTTTAGCTGTAATTCATGCGAATGAACCTGCGTATATAAATTAAGTCTCTTTTCCCCTTCACGTTGTTTCATTCCCTCGGCTGGAATACGAACCGTAAAAGTAGTACCGACATTTTCCTTGGAACGAAAATCTATAGCGCCACCAGATGATTCCAAAATAGATTTTATAATATACAACCCGAGACCATTTCCATCAGCAACTTGTTCACGCGCATTGTCAGCGCGGAAAAGTTTGGAAAATATTTTGCCCTGCTGAGCAGCTGGTATTCCCAATCCAGTATCGGAAACTGAAATTACAAAATCCTTTCCTTGGGCGTCTTTTTTCAATCTTGATTCCTCTCGCATCACGCTTACGCATACCTTGCCCCCTTCGGGAGTATATTTAACCGCATTGGAAATGAGGTTTTGCATAATTATCCTAATCAAAGCAGGGTCCGCATTCATAAATACCGCATCTTCGTTTATTATTTTCTCCAAGTTTATTTTCTTTTCGTGCATCGATGAAAGAACTTCGCGCACCGTTTCCTGAACAACCTCGTTGATATCAACCTTCTCCGGATCGACACTAAAAGTTCCCATTTCAATACGTGAAACATTCAAAAGAGAATTAACCAATTCTACCATATGCTGATTGGCGCTATATATTTGACGAAGATATTTGCGCTGCTTGGCTCCCACCTTTCCAGTCATTCCGAGCAACAACATTTCAGCATACCATTTTATGGAAGAAAGGGGTGTTCGCAATTGATGCGAAGCAAGCGAAACGAATTCACTTTTAGCACGATCTATTTCCTTCTCCTTAGTTATATCCCTAAAAACCGTAATAGCACCAATTGTCTTGCCTTCCATTATGATCGGGGCAGCGGTCATAGAAAGAGGCACCTTCAAACCATCTTCTTTAATCAGTTGACAGTTTATTGAAACTACCGCACCAGTAGCCAAGGCTTTTCTAACTGGTCGCTCTTCATATGAAATTTCTTCTCCGAAATCATTTTCCAAATTTGCCCTCTCACAATAGTCAGCATGCAGCAGAGAGTTCATGTCCTTAACTCCCATTATTTCAACAGCATGGCGATTCATCATAATTATTTTTCCGTCTTTATCTGTCGCCACAAGGCCATCTCCCACACTGGCTAGCAAGGCTTCGTCTTTGGCATTACGCTGTTGAATTTCAACAATCTTATCCTCAAGTTGAGAAGTTTTTTCTTTTACTTTCTCCTCGAGTTTTCCATATAACTGTTGGAGCTCATCAGCCATTGTGTTAAAAGTTACCGCAATCATTTCGAATTCATCCCCGGTTCTGATATCGATTCTGCTTTTCATATCCGTTTGAAATCCTTGAATTCCTCCCATTATTTTTTTCATAGGTCTGCTCAGATATGAGAGAACGGCATAGAAAACAAAAGGCATGAAAATAATCAAGACCAATACGATACCTATTGAAAACATTTTGACCTCCTTTTCAAAAGCAAGCACATCTTTGACAGACATATCCACGCCGACAATCGCCACGGCATTGCCATTTTCATCATATATTGGCGCATACCCGGAAAGCCAGCATCCCCACTTGTCGCAGCTTGTATCTTCATCCGCAATAGGCAAATCAAAAGCTTGTTGCATCTGAGGATATGATGAGACATCATATTCCTCCCCCACTGCCACAGCAGTTTCAGTATCATCAATGACACCATTACCATCGGCATCTTCCGTAACGGCAGCACTAACCACAAATTGCCACACCTGCTCATTGTCCGTTTTGCGCATTGTATAAATATCGTCTATGCGCGAATTGCCTTTTTTGATTTTTTGAAGCAATATCTGGATTTTCGCATATTCTTCATTGCCAAAATCATTCCCTTCTTGAATATTTTCATGTTTTTCAACATCAATCACGGCTGCCGAAGATGAAGCTATGGCAATTAATTCTTCTCTGAGAGAATTCCTCAAAGTGGCATGAGTACTATTCCAAACAGCAAAAGCGATCGCGCTATTGATTACGATAACAAAGATTTCTAAAACAATAATTGCTTTCCATTTAAAACTGATTCTCCTCAGGCGTATATTTTTTTTGTTTTTATTTTGCATAAAAAATAGTGGGTTTCTTTAAATTATTATAACCCACTTTTTCAATATCGGCAAAATAAACTAATGCATAACTATTTTCACAATCAATTCCGGAAATTCTTCCGCAACCCTTTCCAGCAAATCTTCCACTTTGTTCTTATTTAACCCCACAACTCCCGTCCCCAAAAGAGGCACATTTATTCTGACGTGATCATTACTAATACTCCATTGTAAAACATCACGCCATGCTTTTTCCAAATCCTCATAGGATATTTTTTCATGCCCTTGAATGTAGTCTATGGTCGGAATATGGATAATTTTCTTGGCTGGCAAATCACCGGCAGAAGTAATTGCAAACGAACCCAAGGGGCAAAAACCAACTTCGGCGCTTTCTTTTTCCACTATTTCACCACCTGCCAACACTAATTGACGAGCGACACCACCACCGTGATAAAGCTGCGTATTGGCAGCATTAATAATCACATCAGCCTTCATTCTAGTTACATCTCCCCTTGTTTTTTCTACCATAGCTTTGTTCTCTCTTCGATTATTAATAATCCCCAAAACAACACCAAAAGAGCCTCCACGTGAGCCATTTTGTCCATTAATACTAGCAACAAGTTATTTTATTTCATTTTTAGCAATGAAACATTGACAAAAGCCTTAGCGTAGTATAGAATATCTACAACTGAAAACGAGCGGCCGCAAGGCACCCGTTTTTTTGTTTTTATATAAGCTTTTTAAAAAAATAATAGAAAAAGGAGGTATCAGGGTGAAAGTAGCAGCCATTTTGACTGCTATGCTATTGGTGTGTGTAAATCCGTTAAGTAGCGTTTCTAACGCTCATTTAAGGCTTGAATCGAAGCCCCAACGGACGAAAACCCGAGAGGTCACTACTGAATTCGTAGTTTCAGAAGAAGTACGTGTCAAAACTTCAGCTTATTATGCCCCCACCCGCAATCAGGATGGTGAATATGCTACGGGAAGTTTTGAGGGAGATGTCAGATTGAACGGCAGTGGAAAGGTAACAAAATATAAACAAGAAGCACCGCAAGAAGGTCGAACAATCGCAACAGATCCAAAAGTTTTTCCCCCGGGCACCAGACTTCGACTTTATGATCCGAAGTTGCCCATTGAGGAAAGAGTGTATTATGACTTCGAAGCAGAAGACGGAGGCGGCTCCATAAAGGGACGTAAAATTGACATATATATGGGCAGGGGTAAACCGGCCCTACGCAAAGCACTCAAATGGGGAAAAAAGCGCATGATGGCTCAAGTTATTGAAAAAAGAACCAGGGAGGCCATCATCTTGGCGCAAAGATAAATTTATTTTTATCTATTCAACAACGAACCTACACACACCGTGAAATGAAATCAGGTGACGCAAAACGTCACCTTTTTTATTTTTTATCTATTTTCAATATGCACTTGCGTGTTTATTGACATATGCAAGTACGGCTCTAAACACATCAAAGAAGACCACTATACACATTTGTAATTGTACTAATCATCCAAGGTAGCGCTATGAGCACAATAATCAGCGGCAACACGAAAGTCACAACCGTGACAATCAGCGTCCACAAAAAATATTTGCGTAACTTCTCCACTGAAGCGTATGTCGCATCTATTTTCTTTTGTTGATCTTCGAGTTTTTGTAAAATTTCCTGTTCCATAAGCCCCTACAAAATTACAAAATTATACAAAAGTACAAAAAAATATATTTAAATTTTATGGATTCATAATTAATGCCTCCTGCTTCATAACTCATTATTCTAAAGTAGGTTTATCGATTGCCAATGGCTCGATGCTTTTTTCACCGCCGGTAATTTTCACTACATCCTTATCCATTTTGCCCAACTCTTTGAAAGTATTGTTGTAATGACTGACTGTCGTAGCGAGTGAAGTTCCCATTTTTTGCATATAAGTATCGACTGTAACAATATGTTTTTGCAATTTCACTACATTAGCCTTAATTTCCTTGGCGTTTTCCTCAATTTCCATCGCCCGCAAGCCCTGCAAGACCGTTTGCAAATATGCCAAGAAAGAAGTCGGGGACACGATGATGACGTGTTTATCACGGAAAGCATATTCAATCATTGAACGCGTGTCGATTTTCACCGCTCCAACTTTGTTTACCAACAAGTCATAGTAAATAGCTTCCGAAGGAATGAACATGAAAGCAAAATCCATCGTGCCTTCATCTGGCTTGATATATTTCGATGTTTCATCGATACGGTTTTTGAGATCCTGCTTGAAAGATTTTTCCAAAGATTCCCTCTCCGAGGAATCGGACGTATTCAAAATCCTTTCATAATTTTCCAAAGAAAATTTGGAATCGATCGGAATAACTTTGTCTTTGACAAATACGGCGGCATCCACAATCACATTGTCTTTGAAAGCATATTGCATCTTGTAGGAATTAGGCGGCAACACATTTTTAAGCGTCTCTTCCAAAAAATATTCACCGAGCACACCACGCTGCTTCGGATTTTTAAGAATGTCTTGCAAACTTTGCAGCTGAGCTGAAAAATTGACGACTTGCTTGTTTGTCTCCTCAAGCTTCGTAAGCCCGGCCACCACGTCCGCTATCTGCTTGGCTGATTGCCCCGTTATTCCTTGCACTGTTTGCATGGTGTGGTTTATTTGCTGCTGCGTCGCCTGATGCGTCTGGGAAAGTTTTTCATCCATCACCGCTCGGAGCTGTTCATTTTGCTGACCAAGGGTCGAAATCCGATCCATCAAAATAGCCAGTTGCTGCTTTGCTTCCGCGCTGGCACCATCATCTTTTTTTCTCGTAAGTAAAAATATTACGATTGCAAAGCCGATCAAAATAAGCACTAGAAGAATTGAGTTCATATGTTTTTTAGTATTTTTATTGTTACCAGTCTATTCTACCCCAAATGAAACAATCACTATAGTGATATTATATCATTTTGCCAACTCAGGTCAACTTTCCTTATTTAAGGCATTTTTGGAAGTTATGCACAGTCCACCCCACCAGCCAACTAAACCTTTTGAATTTCAGCATTTTAGACACCAAAAAAATCCACGTGAGTGGATTTCTGGTTAATGTTGGGGAAGAGGGATTCGAACCCCCGCATGTCGGGACCAGAACCCGATGCCTTACCGCTTGGCTATTCCCCATCCTATCTTTATGTCACGAAATCTATCATATATTAAAACACGAAAAGAATCAAGTTGAAACTTGCCCTGTACCATGGGTTTCACATGCCAAAATTTGCAAAATCTAATTGCATTTGAAACCAGAAAGTGTTACAACTACATTATGAAATATCAGTTATATACAACTTCCATAAGGGCTTGGGATGCGATGCTGGAAGCTATAAAAAAAGCCAAAGAGTCCATATGCATTGAGATGTATATTTTTTTGGATGACACCGGGCAGGAACATGATTTTATTGGTGCTTTGACCGAACAGGCCCTTAAGGGCGTCGAGGTAACGATCGTGGCGGATGCTTTCGGCAGCAAACACCTACGCAAGGAAACTGTTAAAAAATTAAAGGAAGCCGGCGTGGAAATTATTTTTTTCAGTCATTGGCTGCGACATATCCATCGCAAGATATTGATCGTTGATGAAAAAATAGCCTTCATCGGAGGCGTCAACATCGGCAAACATTTCACCACTTGGGATGATCTGCAATTGAAGTTGGGCGCCACCCTGTCGCGCAATTTGATGCGCTCTTTCGCCTATACTTATGCAATGGCAAGCGGCAAAAACGAACGGATTCTCGCCTACCGGGAAAAAAGATTGGGACAAAAGCTCCAAAACTGGCTGATTGAACACTGGCCGATCAGAAACATCTATACTCTGCGTGGACACTATGTTGAAAACATCAGCCATGCACAAAAATGTATCCGTATGGTAACACCATATTTCACGCCACCACGCTGGCTGATTTCCCTTTTGGATAGCGCAGTGAGACGCGGCATACTCGTGGAAATAATCATTCCCAAAAAAGTCGATTGGCGCATCATGAATCGGGTGAATTACAAATATATGCATGATTTGCATAAACAGGGAGTGCATTTTTATCTTTCAGAAAAGATGAACCATTCCAAGCTCCTGTTGATTGATGATTCTCATGGGATCATCGGGTCTCAAAACCTCGATCTGCTCTCGTTCAGCCTCAATAATGAGCTTGGCTTATTTTTCAAAAATAAAAAACTGCTTTCGGATTTGTCAGATACATTTGAAAAATGGAAGAGGGATTCAGAATCTTTCGTACCTGAGCATTTTAAAAAGAATTGGATCGACTGGCTGATACTTATTGCGATGAAAATACTACGCCCCATTCTGTAAAAACGTAAAGACCGCATAAGAGAATTTGTCCCTGATGCGGCCATATAATAAGCGGTTATTCAACCGTTTTTTTCGTTGCCAATTGAGCCCTTTTTTTTCATCCTTATAACTATGAGGATGATTCTTTTTTGCGAATCATCCAGAGGCAGATAATCATCCTTGTATTCCCGAGGAATATCATATAGCCTTGTTTGGGCTCCTTGAGGATAGCCGTATTCAGACCAAACATACTCCGCTAACGATTCTATGCCAATAAACTCTGAAACATTTTTTCTTACGCACACTATTTTGCCCGATTTTCTTGAAACAGCAAAGAACTCTCCGATTTCACTTTTATCAAAACCAGTCGGAGATCCGCCCGAATCTTCATCTGAAAAAAACAGCTTTTTTGATTTTGCAACAAACGCGCCAAAACCAAAGGATTCCAAAGACAAGAAAAGAAATATGATTCCCAGAAATAACCCTGATTCCCCGGCGAGGGAGGTTTTTCCAAGAACACTTTCGAAAATATTGGATGCCACTTCACCGAGCGTAAGCATCTCACTATCGCTTGAGGCTAATTTTGGCTGGGCAACAGGAAGTTGCTTTTTGTTATCTTTTTTGAGAATATCCTTTTTGATTTCGCGCGCAACCGGCCCTGGAAGCAAAACCATTTCGCCTGGGCGGATAAGGTTCAAGTTCCTAAATCTCTTTTTGTTCAGATCCCTGGCAACTGCAAAAGAAACTCCGGCTTTTTTGGCGATTTTGGCTACACTATCGCCTTTTTGAACTTTAATCAAAAGATATTCTTCAGCATTGCCTTTGCCAATGCCAATAAAGAAAATTGACATGGCTACAAAAAGTGTGAAAATTATGGATTTCATTCTGTACCTCCCTGCCCTTTGGGCATATTTTGGTATATTTCGTATATTAAGCTGTTAAATTGCTGGACCTCGCTTACACCTCGTTGTACACTAATATTGATATATAGTCAATAAGTTTTCAACAAATTAATCTGCCCCCTAAAAGACAAGCCTATGCCGAAAATCCAAATAACCGCCCGCGGAATCAGAGCCGCTCTCAAGAAGTTCTCGCCCTATCAATCGATCGCCGAATATATTTGGAATGGCTTCGATGCTAATGCCTCTGAAATAAGAATCGATTTTATTTCCGATGAAATCGGCAATCTTTCTTCCCTTTCCATATCTGACAATGGTTACGGCATCGATCACGCCAAATTACAAGAAAAATTCGAGCCAATGTTCGAATCAAAGAAGGCCCTAGAAAATAAGCTAAAACAACACCGTAGCGCCCTGCATGGCAAAAATGGTATTGGCCGTCTTACTTTCTTCGTATTTGCCCGCAGCGCCATTTGGCAAACGACATATGCCAAAAGTAACGGCAACGCGACATATGATATATTCGCCAATGCGGAAAACATCAATTTCTATACCGGCCTTAACGCCACACCGAAAACAACCAATAAACCCATGGGCACAACCGTCACTTTTACCGGCATCCATTCTCTCACAGGCTTTCAGTTGAATGAAAAATTTGAAGAATTTTTGCGCAAAGAATTTGCCTGGTTCCTAAAACTTAACAAATATCGTGATTTTTCCATAAAAATAAATGGCAAAGCTTTGGACTATGATGCGGCAATAGCAGACACGGAAGATTTCCAGATTGTCCACGAAAAAACCGGTACTGTTTTTGACGTGACTTATGTGCGTTGGGGAGAAAGAAGCGGCAATGAGCTTTCAAAATACTATTACATTGACTCAACCGGACACGAAAAATGGAAAGAAGCCAGTTCCGCAAAAAACCGCGGCGAATCATTCCATCATAGCGTTTTTATTCGCAGCCAATATTTCGACTCTTTTTCTTTTCAAAGCGAGCCGCAGGATGGTCAAGAAACAATCATCGGCGGCACAAGGGCGGATGCGCAGTTCCGTCTCATGCGTCGAAAAATCGCCAATTTTTTGCGCATCAAACGCCGTCCTTTTCTCAAAGATTTCGCCCAAAAGTTGGTTGAGGAATATCGCTCGCAAGAAATCATAAATTCAAGTAATGAATTATTGGACCGAACAATCCGCACTTTGTATGAAATGCAGCCTCGCTTCTTTCTGGGATTAAAGAGTGAACAAAAAAAACTTTTGACAAATCTGCTAAGCAATATCATCAGTAGCAATAGCAAATCTGCCTTACTCGTAATTATTGAGAACATTGTGGAACTGAACGATGAGGAACGGGAGGAACTAAAAAAATTGCTAGCCTAAATCTGCCCTATTTATACAAATGGACCGCCAAAAAATTGGCGGTCGACATTTTTTCCAAGCTAAATATTTTTCTATATCTTCAGATATCTTCTGATTGCGATGAAGCTGCTGATAACACCAAGCACCGTTCCTGCAAGAATAAGCGTAGCGAATATCAGCCAAAAATGGGCAAAATAATAACCCATGAGATCTCCCTGCGGAATACTGCCACGCGTGAGCGGAGCGATGAATTTGGTAGTTGCCAAAAGAAGCAACATTACCAAAATGGCTGACGAAATTCCATAGAAAATACCTTCAAAAACAAAGGGCATTCTGATGTACAGATTGGACGCCCCCACCAAACGCATTATTTCAAACTCCTGTTTATGTGAATACATGGTAAGGCGAATCGCGTTGAATGTGATCAGTACGCCGATAAAGACAAAGACTATTCCCATAGTCAAACCGACTTGCTCGACCAATTTTATTATTTTAGATAATCTCTCAATTGCCGCTTTGTTTTCTTGATAATTTATGCGGTCAATATTTTCAGCCAAACTGGAATTTTTAATTGATTGAACTATCAATTCGTATTTGTCAGGCGTCTTTGCTTTTATAACAAGAGAAGAAAGCAATGGATTGGTACCAATTTCCTCAAGCGCTTGCTTGATAGATTCATCGGCATCACCCATTTTGGTAAACTCATCCAATGCTTGATCTTTGGAAACATAGTCGATAGATTTTATTTCTGCAAATTCAGAAAGCTTATCGCGTATTTCCAAAATGGTTTGTTCCGATGTACTAGGATTGAAATAGACGCTGACATTTATCTTGTCTTGAATATTTCGCAGCACCATATTGGCAGCCAACCCGAGTATTATCGTGACGCTTATGATATACAGTGATATGGCTAATACGCTGACTGTTGCGAAACTAAGCCAACCATTACGACCGAAGTTGGAAATTCCCTCTTTGAATGTTCTGCCCAATTTTAATAATTTTGTTTTAAAATCATCCATCTTTATTCGCAATTTTATTTTTTCTAGTTAATGAAATATTTTTGTGAATTAAAACCTTTTATATAGCATACTTTCCCTTCGCATGATCACGAATAACCCGACCGCGATCCATGGCGATAACGCGTCGATTCACCTTATCCACAATATCTTTATTGTGTGTCGCCAGTAAAATAGTCGTGCCAAAACTGTTGATTTTAAGCAAAAGTTGCACGATTTCCCACGTCGAAATCGGATCCAAATTTCCCGTCGGTTCATCGGCAATGATGACTTGCGGACGATGCACGAGCGCGCGTGCCAGAGAAACTTTCTGTTGTTCACCTCCCGAAAGCTGGCGAGGATATTTTTCCATCTTATTCCCCATACCCACGATATCCAAAATTTCCGGCACACGTTCTTCTATTTCATCCGCCGGCTCTCCTGCTACTTCCAGAGCATAGGCCACATTTTCAAAAGCAGTCTTTTGCGGTAAAAGTTTGAAATCCTGAAAAACCGTCCCGATATTACGCCGATAATAAGGCAAATGTTTCCTCTTTATCGTAGCGAGGTCACGTCCTTCAAAATACACATGGCCAGAAGTAGGATGCTCCTCAGCATAGATCATTTTCAGAAAAGTTGATTTTCCCGCCCCGGAATGCCCCACAATGGAAACGAATTCACCGGATTCAATTATCAAATCAACGTTCTCCAACGCTACAAAATCACCGGGATATATTTTTGAAACTTTATCAAATTGTATCATATTTGGTCTCTAATAGACACGAATTAAAAGACGAATTTCCACCAATCAAAGATATTTGCATCATTCGCAATCAGCGGATTAGCATTTATTCGCGAGAATTAGCATTACACTTTTTATTATATCACAATCTTAATTCTCTGGCGAACTGCCAGCTTTCCATTTCAAATAACTCTCCATAAACTCATCCAAGTTCCCTTCCAGAACTTTTTCCGCGTCGCTCGTTTCGTGTTTAGTCCTATGATCTTTGACCATTTTATAGGGATGAACCACATAGGAACGGATCTGACTGCCCCATTCGGCGCTTTGAAATTCCCCACGCAATTTTTTCTGCTCTTGTTCTTTCTCTTCCAAATATCTTTGGTGCAAACGCGCCTTCAAAACTTTCATTGCACGTTCCCTGTTTTGAGTCTGTGATCTTTCGCTCTGACATGTAACCACGATATTTGTCGGCAAGTGAGTGATACGCACTGCACTATCAGTAGTATTGACGTGCTGTCCGCCGGCTCCAGAAGCACGATAAGTATCAATCTTGAGATCTTTAGCTTCAATTGTCACATCAGCTATTTCACCAATCACCGGTAGTATTTCTACCAAAGCAAACGAGGTTTGGCGCAGATTGTCAGAGTTGAACGGTGAAAGTCGCACCAAGCGGTGTACGCCAGCCTCACTTTTGAGATATCCATAGGCGTAGGCACCCTCAATTTCAATCGTCACGCTTTTTATGCCCGCTTCCCCTCCGCGCGATTCTTCAACAACTTTGGCAACAAAATTTTTCTTCTCAGCCCAGCGCAAATACATGCGCATAAGCATTTCGGCCCAGTCTTGTGCATCCACCCCGCCTGCACCGGCGTGAATTGCCATAATAACGTCACTACGATCATATTCCCCACCCAAAAGTGCGCAAAATTCCATTTCATGGACTTCCTTTTCCAACTCTGCGCATTGCTTTTCAATATCTGTTCGCTCATCCAAAGAAGCATCTTCCATGATTTCAATGAGTTCTTGAAGTTCCTTTATCTTTTTCTCCGTTTCTTCAACGCGCGCAACTTCACTGCGCAAAGATTCGAGTTCTTTTAAAATCACCGCAGCACCTTGGGCATCATCCCAAAATCCTTCTTCTGAACTTTTTTGACTTAACTCGGCGATTTTCCGAGCCTTTTGAGGAACGTCAAAGATAGTCCCGCAAAAGCGGGATTTTATAGGCTAAAACTTCCAGTTTTTCCAATATTTCCTTCATTTCCATATTTATTATTTCAGCTAATACTCTAACATATTTTCTATTCGAAGAAAAGTAGGCTATACATTATGATCATACCAAGGGCGATGCTGCTGGTTTGAAATATCGATGACTTGAAGGTTTGAGTTTTGTGTCTGTGAAGCTCCGGAATGATATCGGCCGCTGCTATATATATAAAGCCTCCGGCGGCAAACGGTACCAAAAAAACTTCAATTCCAGAAACTCTCGAGCTCAGCACAAGTACAGTTATGGCACCCAAAACGGCGGTTAGCGCACTCAAAAAATTATATATTAGCGCTTTCTTTTTACTAAATCCGCCATAAACCAAGGAACCAAAATCTCCTATTTCTTGAGGGATTTCGTGAAAAATAACTGCAATTGTCGTAGCTATTCCCACTGGAACGTTAACCAAAAAACTAGCTGCAATAATCATACCATCGATAAAATTGTGCAGTCCATCCCCGATAAGTATGACGTACGGCAAAACATGGGAATGTTCTGGACACCCAGCTTCATGGCAATGCCGCCATTTGATTATTTTTTCAAGAGCAAAAAAGAAAATTATCCCCAAAAGCACATATGCCGAAGTAAAGACATTTCCCGAGGAATATGCTTCCGGCAACAGATGGATTAGAGCATCTCCCAAGAGTGTTCCAGCCGCAAAACTGACCAAAAAAAGCATTGCCTTATTTAAAAACTTATCGTTCATTGCCAAAGTAAAAACGCCAATCAATGAAACCGCGCTAACGATAATAACGCTTATTAAGATGTAAAGCCAGATTTGCATATAAACACAAATGGACACGAATTAAAAACTAATTTGCACTAATCACGAATATTCGTGCTTCGTGACTTTCCCTTAATAATCAGTAAAAATTCGTCTACTTAAAGATAATTTTTAACGAGTTCAATATGATCTTTTTCCACTTGATTCAGCGCCGTAAACATTATTTTTATGTGACGCTCCGTCGCCTGTTTAGCAAAATCGGCATAAAGTCCGGATGCATGCTCTTCCAATTCAATTGTTTTTTGAAAATTTTCAATGTCCTGATCGCTACAAAGTTCATTGCCAACCGGAGGCATTTCGATTCCTAATAATTTAGTACAGATAACCGCGTGTTCCAATTCCACCTTAGCCAAGCGTTTATACATTTTGTTGATTTCCAAAGTCAAAGCTTTTCCAGCCATGCATTTATAAATCGCATTGGCACGCATTTCCAAATCAAGCGTTTCTTGAAGATTTTTGATTGTTTGTTCATTCAACTCTTCTTTCACGTTAACCACTGGGCTAGCTTCGCTTCCCAGTTTGATAAAAGGCGCCCGCGCCCCGCAAAAAGGACAGTTTTTTGGCTTTTCAGCACCCAAGTAAGCATCACCACAAATCTCACAAATAAAAGTTTTCATGATTTTCTCTACAAATTACCTGCCCGAAATGCTTCATTGTTTGCTTTACCGAGGAGATAATTAAGATAGTTAGTTTAAAAATTAGTAGGTACATAGCCAAATTTCGAAGCAGGCGGGCGAATTAATACAAATATACAAATGCACAAAACCAATTTCATTTTACGTTAAGGGAAAATCTTGCCATAAAATACAATGGTTGATATACTAGTTTTCAGTTGCCACCTTAGCTCAGTTTCCGCCAGAGGCGGACAGGGTCCGAGCGACGCACTCGCACGCCCCGCACCATTTCACATTATGCCGATGTAGCTCAGTTGGTAGAGCGACGCACTCGTAACGCGTAGGTCACCGGTTCAATCCCGGTCATCGGCTCACTTTGTAAAAACGAAATGGTGCGGGGTAAACGTAGGTCATCAGCTTGCCCCGTAGCGAAATGTATTTTCTGATACCGGGGTTCAATCCTGGCAGGTGGCTCCGATTTATTTCCCGAGATATCTGAATCTCGGTTTTTTTATGCCATCGATTTCAACTTCTTCCAAAAACATCGAAAGAGGCCTAATCCAAAGTTCTTTTTCACCATCCAGAGCCCTATAAACTACAATTTCATCGAGTGTCTCACTATGTTTCCCCACTCCAATCACTTCATATTGCTTGCCCTTATAATGTTCATAAAGCCCTAACTTTAGAGATTCTCTTTGCATATCGTTGGACATTTGATGTCTTGCATGAAAGGACATCAAATGTCTTTTCGAGCAAGTACATTTCTTCATAATGTTTAAGCCTTACGTTATGAACGTTATGAACGTTATGAACCTTACAAACGTTATAAACGTTCTGCCTTCTTTCGCAACCCTTCCCATCCCTCATCCACTTCCTTTTGCATATTTTCCACAACCTCCTTGTTTTGCGGCTTCAGAAGATGCTTGAAACGACCTTGGGTTTTGAGAAATTCTTCAATTGGCTTGCGATCTTTGGGAGTGTAATTAATCGTATATTTTCCATCCTCAATTTCATAGAGCGGCCAAAAATTCGTTTCCGTCGCCAATTTGCCGATTGCGACATATTCCGACGTCGGAAATTTCCACTGATTTGTGCATGGTTGAAGCACTAACAAAAATGACGGCCCGGGAGTATTCAAAGCTTTTTCGGCTTTTTTCTTAAGGTCAGCAAGATATGCCACATTAGCCTGCGCGAGATATTTGACATGATGAGCGTTAACGATTTCCATGAGATCCTTTCGCTGCTGCATCTTGCCGAATGATTCTTTGCCAACTGGCGCAGTTTCACTGTTGGCCCCATAAGGCGTGCCACCACTTCTTTGCCCTCCGGTATTCATATATCCTTCATTATCATAACAAACATACAAAAAGTCATGGCCACGCTCCAGCGCGCCACTGAGAGCTTGCAGGCCGATGTCATATGTTCCCCCATCACCACCGAAAGCGATAATTTTCGCTTTCTTTTTTATGCGTCCACTTTTCTCCAATGCCTTTTGTGCAGCATCAATCCCAGCCGCAGTCGCAGCCGCGTTACCAAACGCGCTGTGAATATATGGCACTTTCCAAGCAGTGTTGGGATAGATCGTCGTCGTCACCTCCAAACATCCGGTCGCATTGGAAATGATTACCGGCTCATCAGTCGCACCCAAAACCGTGCGCACAATAGCAGGAATCCCACACCCCGCACAAGTCGCATGCCCAGTTGATAATTTTTTTGTCAAATCCTTATTCATATAAGAGAATTAAGTTACTTAAGATACTTAACTTTGCTAGAAATTTCCCTTGCCATCAAATCCTCAAAAACTTTCACGATGTGCGATTGCATCGTATCGCGGCCGCCGAGGCCATAGATATAGCTGGCGATTTCGTGCTTACCGCTGGCGGTGTGATAGAGCGCGTTGGACACGTCCTGATACAGTGGTGGATACGCACCGAAAGAAATCGCACGATCAAGAACGGCGATTCTTTTGATGTGTCCCAATTCGCGACCTACTTCAACATATGGAAATGGTCGATATAACTTAATGCTAAGCAAGCCCACTTTCTTACCCTGGGCATGCAGCTTATCGATCGCTTCTTTGGCAGTACCGGTCGTTGCCCCCATCATCACGATCGCATATTTGGCATCATCGAGCTTGTAGGAATCGAAAAGATCATATTTGCGTCCGGAAATCTTTGCATATTCCTTGCAAATTTTTTTATATACTGACGGTACTTTTTCCATGGCCTTTTGTTGATCAAGCCTGAATTCAAAATAGGTGTTTTGCAAAGAAAGCGCTCCGAAACTTACCGGATCTTTTTGATTGGACAAACATTGTTCCGGCTCATATTTTCCGATAAATTCTTTCGCTATTTCATCATTACAAATTTCGATTCTTTCGGTCGTGTGTGATGTGTGAAAACCATCCATGATAGACATTACCGGTAAACCCATAGATTCCGCTAGTTTGAGACCAATCAGCGTGTTGTCATATGCTTCTTGCGCATCTTCGGCAAAAAGTTGGATCCAGCCAAAATCCCTTGCCGCCATCACATCGCCATGCTCTCCGTGAATATTCAGCGGCGCACTTAGCGCGCGCGAACTCATGCACATCAAAATAGGCAGACGAAGTCCGCTTGCAATCGGTAGCATTTCCGCCATATACATCAACCCTTGCGAACTCGTCGCGGTCACAGCTCTTGCGCCAGTTGCGCTTGCACCAATCGTGGCACTCATGGCACTATGCTCTGATTCGACTTGAATTATTTCAGTATCTGCCAAACCATCTGCGCGCATCTTGGCAAAGGTCTCAATAATCGGCGTTTGCGGCGTAATCGGATAAACTGCCATCACATCAGGATTAATTTGCTGCAGCGCTTCCGCAACAGCATATCCACCAGTCATTGCTTTTACATTTTTTGTTTTTTTATCAGTCATATTTGTCCTATTTGTCTTATTTTTACTTTTGCATGCCAATCGCTTTGACTGGGCAGACTTGCGCACAAACTCCACAGCCCTTGCAATATTCAAAATCAATTTTCGCAATTTCTTTCCCTTTGGCAATTTGGGGTGCAATGTCCATTTGTCTTTTGGTTCTTCTCTTCATCTCCATGCAAGCCTCCGGACAATGTTTCACGCATGTTTCGCAGCCGATGCATTTGGTAGCGTCGACTTCCGGTTTCATATATCGCCAACTGCCAGTTTTCGGCGCGTTTTTGATATCGTGTTTGATGATAGCTCCTTTCTCCATGAGAATTTAAATCGCTAATCTACTCGAATTTGTTCTCGAATAATCTCGAATATTCGTTATAATTCGCGATAATATTAGTGTCGATTCGTGATTATAAATCATCGTATCCTGCCTGCATAGCGGCAATATTTTTTTCCGTAAGCTCCTTGCCGATTTTTTCCGTAAACACCGCCCGAAAAATTTCCGCCGCGCTGTCCAGAGAAACTATACCGCTTACCGCCAAAAGCTTGCCCACCAGAGCCATATTGGGATTAGGCGCTCCGGTAACGTTGAGCGCGATATGTGTCGCATCAACAGCATGTATTTTTCCTTGAAAATGCGGCACAACCTTGCGAATTTCGTTTTCCGAGATCGTCGAATTAACAATCAATGATTCATTCCTGTCAAGATTTTTGGTTATCTCTTCATTATTTTCCATAACAGTCTCATCAAGCACCACAACTACGTCCGGATCAACTACCGGTTCTTGCGTCCTAATCGGCTCGTCGCTCACGCGCAAAAACATCTTGGTCGGCGCGCCGCTTCTTTCCGGTCCAAAAAACGGAAACGCTTTCACATATTTTCCCTCCCTTACTGCAGCATGCGCCACAAGCTCGGAAGCGGTTTTTGCTCCCTGCCCACCGCGTGCAAAAAATATTATTTCAAATGTGTTTTTGTTAAACTTCATAAGTTTCTACGAACTACGAATTAGTACGAATGTACGAAAAAAACTACCAGACCAGACATTTGATGTCCTTGTAAAACAAATTACTCGTTAATAATACCACACATCAGTCAAAGAAAAAAGAGGATTGTACGTTTTTACAACCCTCTTTATTTAAGCTGTCTTTCCTCAAAAGTCCCGAGATAAACTGAAGCCGGAATTAAAACCGTCCATAATAGGTTCCAGTCTGAATCTTCCATACTCTATCAATTTTTTAACTGATTCTTTTTTGGTTTCTTCAATCGGAAACTTGCATGAGATATTCTCTGCCGCGAAAATAATCATACCATTTTCAAACCCCAAAAAGGCCTTGCCCTGGAGAAGTTCGGCATAAAATTTTCCACAAAGTGCGGCACCCAAAGTATCTTCTTTTCCCTGGATTATAATTTGACAATCCACGCAATTACTGCCCCTTAACTCCATGAAAATTTCATTTTTTTCCATATTCCCTCCTTGTATTTCTAACGTTTGAAGTTTTTAAAGACCTAAAAAATCCGCCCATAAACAAATAATCCCGACCGAGGTCGGGATTATTTTTACGAACAATTGAAGACTTCTATCTACAGTTTATTCGCAAAAACAAGCCGACCTCGGCCGGTAAACCAAAAAAAGAAACAGGTATAATTTTTGATGGCTTGCTTTTGCATAGTGACTACATTGTAGCTTATTTACAAAACATGTCAATATCTATAAACCATTCTTTTCCTTATTCGCCACATGCTCTTCAAATGTCTTGGAAAAAACGGTTTTGCCGGTTTTTTTGTTGCTCAAGAAAAAAAGATAGTCACTTTGTTGAGGATATAATGCTGCGCTGATTGCCGAAATTCCCGGACTATTGATAGGTCCAGGAGGTAATCCTTTGTTGCGATAAGTATTATATGGCGAATCAACCTGTGTCTCTTCAATGGAATATTGCGCTTTATATTCACCAAGAATGTACGCCAAAGTCGCGCAACTTTGCAGGGGCTGACCAATATTAATACGCTTCCAGAAAATACCACTGACAATTTTGCGATCTGCCTGGGTTGGCACCTCTCCTTCTATGACACTTGCCATTGTCACCAATTGATGAATATTTTTGCCTTGTTTTTTTGTTTCATCAATCATGCTCTGCGAATATTTGGAATTGAAATTATCCAACATTTTGCCGATAATTTGCTTTGCCGTAAAATTTTTGGCGAAAAAATAGGTGTCTGGAAAAAGATACCCTTCCAAAGTCGCTTCTTTTGGCAAATCTGAAAGGAAGGTGTAGTCGGCTTTCAAATCACTATCCGGCTTGTTTGCCACTTTTTCAAATTCATCGCCTGAAAAACCACGCTCGCTAAGCCTTTTCGCCATATCCTCAATTGTCCACCCTTCAGGAAACGTAACCCTTACTTGATTGGAATTATATTCCCCAGTTGTAAGTAATCTAGCGATTTCAGCTATCTTTAGACCTGGATCTATAGTATATATACCGGCAACCAATTTATGTCCACTTTCGGTCCGCCAAAGATAATACATAAAATGCAATTTGCCCACCACCAAACCTTGCTGATCAAGTTTTTTAGAGACCTCCCAGGCATTTTCCCCTTTGCTTAAAACAAACTGCGTACTTTCCTTAGCACTACCCGTGCCATAATTAACTTTATTAAGGAAATAAAAAAAGAATCCCGTAAAAAGGATAACCAAAGCTATCACAATCATTATAATTTTTCTCAGCATAATTTGTTATAAGTTGTTAGTTGTCTGTTGTAAGTTTTACGTTATTAATTGATTCTTGATTCCTCCACCAAAGGCACAAACGCAAAACCGCGAAATTGCTCGATACTGAAATCATTTTTGGCTTTCTTTTCCAGATAGCAAATACTGTTTCGCAACGGTATAACCATTTTTCCTCCAACTGCAAGCTGCCCCTTCAATTCTTGCGGGATTTCCTCGGTTGAGGCGCTTACCAATATTCTGTCATAGGGTGCATATTTTGTATAACCTCTGCTTCCGTCGCTGCATTCTATTGTAGCAATCCCTTTGGAAATATATCCGTATTTCTGAACATTTTTTCTCCCCCTCTCGCATAATTCAACAATTCTTTCCAATCCGATAACGGTCCCTTTCTCCCCAACGATATGCGAAAGGATCGCCGTTGTCCAACCACTTCCACTGCCGATGTCTAAAATTCTTTGTCCTGGACGAGGATCTAGCAGCTCCATCATGAAAGCAACAGTCAAAGGCTGTGAGATTGTCTGGCCGTGACCTATCGGCAGAGGAATATCTTTTTCTGCAGCATCCTCCAAATCTTCAGGCACAAAATCAACTCTGCGCACATCCGAAAAGGCATCGATTATTCTATCGGTCTTCAAATAGCCTTTTTTCATCAATGAATATGTCAGCTGATTCACAAAAATAATAATATTATCTCAGAAACCCATCACACTTACAATAATATCACGTTTCCGAGCACCGTCGAACTCAACAGCAAATATGTTTTGCGTATCTTTTATCATCATTTCACCTTTGTCTAGCGGTATTGTTTCACTGACACCTACCAATATGGACTTACAATGTGAATGGCCGTTGCTGCGAGCGTCGGAATTGCCGGCGCCTTTCCTTATTTCAAAAAGATCATGCGAATAGCGTTCATCAACAGGAGCCGCCTTATAAAGTATCCTCATGAAATCCTGCAGCAGCATGGGCTCATTGTGATTAATGGTAATACCCATTGTGGTATGCGGGGCATAGACGACGACGTTTCCTTCTCTGATACCCGATTTTTCAACGACTTCTTTAATCTGTTCAGTCATATCAATGAATTCTATTTGCGTCTTACTCTCGATTTCAATTGTTTGTTTGTGTATTTTTATTTCCATAGGCTACGAATTACAAATTAATTATCGCTATTATTATACCACTTTTGCTATTTTTTTGCGACTTTCAATTTTTTGTATATACTACCAGCCGCGACAGCTCCCTCGGCAGCAGCGGTAATTATCTGACGAAATTTGTTTGAACCCGTAGTAATATCTCCTGCAGCATAAACATTTTCCACATTAGTGGCCTGAGTATTATCCACAACAATATATCCCTGTTCGTCAGTAGTTACGCCTAATTGTTGGGCAATTATAGCCCCTGGAACCGTTCCTACTTCGATAAAAACGCCCTGCACGGAAATTTCCTTCTCTTCTCCGCTGGAAATTTTATATTTGAGCTTCTGAACGACATTTTGGCCTATGATTCCCTCTATGGTATCAAATTCTTCTTCGCTTATTTTTGGATTAGTTGAAATTTTTTCCTGCCATGCCGGTTCAAATTTTTTTGTGTCCGTTTTGTACATCAATTTGACGCTATTAGCAAACTCCGTCAGATGAATGGCTGCCGTCGCCGCACTGTCACCTCCACCTATTACCACTACGTCTTTGTCACGAAAAAACATTGCGTCACAAGTAGCGCAATAGGAAACCCCCTTCCCCACAAATTTATCCTCATTAGGCACATTCATGCGACGGGGTTTCATGCCAAGCCCGAAAATAAGTGCTTTGGCTTCAAAAGTTTCGCCGCTTGAAAGCAAAAGGGAGAATCCGTCCACTGATTTAGTGACGCTTTGCACTTCTCCTTTGATAATTTCCGCACCCAATTTTTCGGCGTGCTCGCGAAATTTTATCATCAATTCTTTTCCCTGAATCGAAGCGATGCCAGGATAATTTTCCACTTCCCATGCTTCATTAACCTGACCTCCAACTTCTCCGGCGATAATGCAATGGTCAAGTTTATATCTTGAGGCATAGATGGAAGCGCTGAGTCCGGCAGGTCCGGCACCGACAATAATGAGATCTTTCATGTTTTTACTGTTTATTTAATTTAGAATTTACGCGTTTGCCAATTTTTCAAGCGATTCAAAAGGCTCAACCTTTTGAGGAGCTTATGCCAGGCCAAAGGTTGAGCCTTGGGCAAGGCTGGGGTTTTCAAACGTGCAAGTTCTGTAATTTATATTACTTTTCAATTATAAACGTAAACTTGTCTAAAAACAACAAAACCCCGGCTTGCCGGGGTTTGCTAAATATACATTTATAAGAGTTCCTTCAGTGCGTTTGCAAGATTTTCTTTGGCTTGTACACCTACAAATTCTTTCACAACCTTGCCACCTTTAAAAATCTTGAGTGCGGGAATCGACATAATGCCATATGTAGCAGCAGTTGAATTGTTTTCGTCAACATTAAGCTTGCCAATTTTAGCCTTACCCTCCATTTCTTTCGCCAATTCATCAACAATTGGTCCCATCATCTGACACGGTCCGCACCATGGTGCCCAAAAATCAACCAAAACAGGCTTATCACTTTTTACCACTTCTTGCTCAAAATTCTGATCCGTAAACTCCATAGCCATAGAAATTTTATTTCCTGACCACCTAGCCATTTGGCTATTTAGCAGAAAAACAAATAAATATTAACCGACAAATAAAAAATTAAACTTGATAAAGTTATCATATCCACCCTTTCAACAAATACACGCCCATCACCAACATGACCGCGCCTGCTACTGCGTGCAATAATTTCAAGTTTTCCTTTCGCAGCTGTTCCAGCTTGCTACCTTTTAGTTTGAAAAAATACATCCCAAATGTTATCAAAACCATCGGTAAGATGAAAATCAGGTTATACAACACCAGCAAAGATAATGTACGCGCATACTCAACTCTTTCTGCCAAAAGCCCAAGAATCACAACATATGGCCCGCTTGAACAAGGGAGCAGAAAAAGACTCACCACAAAACCAGCCAGCAAAGCACCTTTCGGATTAGTCACACTTCGTATTATTTTTTGCATTCTGGGACGCCAAGAAAGTGGCACCTCCATGACAAAACCCTTTCCATACCAAAAAGCATCCTTAAGATTGGCTAATCCGATCAAAATAGCAATTATGCCTACAATAGTCGATATTATCAATGGAATATTGAAGATGGTAATAGCCTTATAAAGACCGAGTCCCATTAAAAAATAAGAAACAAAAACCGCCAATGAAAAAGCTAACCCTGAATAAAGCGATTGTCTTTTGCCCTGACTTTTAGCAACAGTGGCAACTAAAAGTATCAGCACGGCGAAAGCGCAAGGGTTGATAGCATCAACCAAAGCCGCACTCACAAGTACCGGCATTGAAACACTCGTTTGAGCGTCACGAGAAACACCTTGCTTTTGCAAAGAAACGGCATTTGCCTTCTCTATAAAAGAAATGGTGCTACCGGCGGATTGTTCCATGATTGACTGAAATTCTTCAATTATTTGCTGATCCCCTATGAGTAATTTATCATCAATGATCACAGCAGGAATCCCCGCATTTCCTTCATATTTTTTGAAAGAGAATATTTTTCGCAAAAGCTGCTGATTGTTTTTTTCATCAAAATTAAGCTTCTGGATGTCATACTTTTCATAAAAACCCTGCTCAACAAAATATTTGTTCACATTTTGACAATGCGGACACCAATCGGCATAGAAATAAACGGCCGACTTCTTATTTTCAGCGCTGGAAAAAAGTGGCATCAAAAGCAAAAGCGTGAGTATAAAAAATATTTTTTTCATAGAACAATTTACATTCGCGAAAATTCGCTTTTAATTCGTATTAATTGGTGGGCTTGTTATTTCCCCAACCTCCGTTTCCTCCTTTGATATTCTTCAATCGCTTCTTCCAATTCTTTTTCCCGAAAATCAGGATACATCTTTTCTGAAAAATATAGTTGGGCATTGGCCAAATCCCACATCATAAAGCCAGCGCTCAGATGCGGTTCACCACCGGTGCGGATCAGATAATCCACAGGCGGCAATTCGCGTGTAAACAAATTGTTTTTTATAAACTCTGCAGTTATTTCTTTCCCCCTTTTTTCACTAGCCGCTATTTCCCTAATCGCCTCAATCATCTCATCATCACCACTATATGCCAGAAAGAAATTGAGCATGTTTTTTTCATACGCCTTGGTCCGGTCAATACATTCATGAATCACTTTTTTGAGCGACTCCGGAAACTGCTCTTCCCATTTCCCGATAAAATTTATTCTCACTTCGTCACTGTGAATTTTTTCATTATCAACCAACTTGGCAAAATATTCCTGGTATATCTTCAAAAGAGCCTTTTTTTCCAATAAGGGGCGCTTTTGTAAATTTTCCAAAGATGAGCCCCAAAGGGAAACGCAGCTAACCCCCATTTCAAGGGCTTTGAGCATTAATTTTTCCGTATTCTTCGCGCCTTCTTCATGACCGTCCCATGGCTCGAGACCACGTTCTTTTGCCCATCGGCGGTTACCATCAGGAATAATGGCGATGTGATTGGGAATATTCTTGTTATCCACGGACATTAGTTTTTGCTTTATTTCTTGATTTACTGAATTAAATCTCAATCTTCACTTAAGAATTCACCTAATTTCCAATTCACCTAATTCACCTAATAAAATGTCAAATTAATAAGTTTCAAAAAAATTTTTAATTGGACATTTGGAATTTTATTTGGTGAATTAGACAATTAGGTGAATTTGAAATTCAAACATTGAACTTCTTAACTTCCTTCACAAACTCTCCCAATAATTTATCTTCGTTAACTTTCCTCATAATCTCTCCTTTTTTCACAATCAGACCAACGCCTTTGCCGCCAACAATCGCCAAATCGGCTTCACGTGCTTCACCGGGACCGTTGACGACGCAGCCCATCACCGCCACATGCATATCCTTGTCTATCGAGGCCAGTGCCGCTTCCACTTTTTTTGCCAGTGTTATGAGATCTATCTGAGTTCTGCCACAAGTCGGACAGCTGGTTATGGTAATGCCTCTTTTGCGAAGTCCCAAAGATTTCAAAATTTCCCAGGCCACGCGCACTTCCTCAACCGGATCAGCCGTAAGCGATACGCGCAAAGTATCGCCTATTCCTTCAAAAAGAAGTATCCCCAAGCCGATCGAAGACATTACTGTACCGCGAAATATAGTCCCTGCCTCAGTCACGCCGATATGCAGTGGATAATTTACTTTTTTTGATAGTATGCGGTATGCTTCCACTGTTCTTTCCACATCGGAAGCTTTGAGCGAAATAGCAATATCACGAAAACCATATTTTTCCAATATTTTGATGTGGCGCATCGCTGATTCCACCATGCCTGCCGCCGTCACCTTGCCTTTATATTTTTCCAAAATATCTTTTTCCAAAGACCCACCATTCACGCCGATACGAATCGGAATTTTTCGTTTTTTCGCTTCCAGGACAACCATTTTTATTTTCTCTTCACTGCCGATGTTGCCAGGGTTGATACGCAACTTGTCAATTCCCTGTTTCATCACTTCCATCGCATACTCAGCGGAAAAATGAATGTCTGCAATCAAAGGAATAGAAACACGTTTTTTGATTTTGCCAATTGCCTTAGCCGCATCCATATCCAAAACAGCCAGGCGCACGACTTCGCAGCCGGCTTTTTGCAACTCTTTAATTTGTTTTACGGTTGCAGCGACATTGCGCGTATCAGTGTTACACATCGATTGCACCACTACCGGCGCATTGCCACCGATATAAACGTTTCCTACTTTTATTTTGTGTGTTTTGCGTCTTTTAATCATATCTTCATTTTTATTATAATCATTAGAATATATATTCAATTGCTAGGGCCGCCTCACAATTCCCTACCCGCCAAATATCCAGTTAAACCGGCCAAAAACATTTTCAGCTTTTTATCTGCTTTTAGCAGCCTGGCTTGTCTTGCCGCTTCTCCAAAATAGTCATCAATTTCACCCTTGACTGCTTCCAGTGCTCCAGTGCTTTTAATAATACCACGAAATTCACCTGCTTCCTTTTTGGTTATGTCAGCTTTGCCCAAAAGCGAATCGAATTTTTTACACTCGATAGCGCTCGCTCGCTTTCGCGTCTCCAGCACAAGCAACGTTTGTTTTCCTTCCTGAATATCGGAAATGTTTGATTTGCCACTCTTCCTTTCGGGAACAAATATGCTCAAAAGATCATCTTGCATCTGATAGGCTACGCCCATGGGCAAAGCATATGCCGACAATTTTTTCAGCGCTTGCTTATCGCCCTTACCAGAAGCAATAGCGCCCATATGCAAAGGTCCCTCGAAAGTATACTTTGCGGTCTTGTTGAGATATATTTTCATTATCTCTTCATATTTTGCGTTTCTTTGCAATTGAAGAGAAAACTCCTGCGCTTGCCCCACGCATGTCTGGGAAATGATTTTTTGAAAATATGCACCGATGCCATCCTTTTTTTTCAAATCCAATCCTGACTGTGAAATCAATTTGAACGCCTCAGCGCATAAAAGATCACCAACAATGACAGCCATGGATATTCCAAAGTGCACAGCTTCTGCAGCGCCTAATTTGCTACAGACACTTTCAGTTATTGCCACGTGCAAAGTCTTCTTGCCATGCCGGCTGTCACTACGATCACAAATGTCATCATGAATAAGAAGATATATATGTATAAGTTCGATCGCAATCGCAACTTTCATAAAAGCTTTTTTATCCTTTCCGCCAAAAGCTTCATATGACTTGAAAGCCAACATGGGCCGAATGCGCTTGCCGCCAGCCAGAGCAATATCACGCACACATTCCAAAGCGCGCCCGGTAAGGGCGTCTTCTTTTTTGATATTCTTGATAAGTGAAGAAAAATACCTTTCCAGTTCCCTGTCGAAAATCTTCTTGAATACCCCCATCTCTTCCAATACACCCATATTTTTCAGATAATTATCCTTTTATAAGCGGTTTTACCAATGCGCCCATTGTAACACCAAATCGAGAAAAAACAAGTCCGAAACAGTTGACAAAATAACTATTTTGGCCTATACTATTGGTGGTTTTGGATCTGATAATTTGGAAGCTGTTTAACAACTAACGGGAATGGAGGGATTCCTAATGCAAAAGATCTACACACTGGCAAGAGTAATGATTAATTTCTTTCTCGAAGAGCTTGTTAGAAGTGGAAAATTAAGCCCCAAATCAGCTACCTTCAAAACAACGCTAGTGAAAGAGGAGATGGTGACTTTCCTCGTCCATGATGATTTAAAAAAACTCATGGAGAAACAACTGAAGATAAGAAAACCGCGATTTGCGGAGTGTTATTTCTTGAAAAATGACCACAACTACTGGCTTGTCACAGTTGAAGCTCATGGAGCTGAGTCCTTTTTCTTCGCAAGGCAACTACAGAGAATTGCTTCCGGAAAAACAACTCGGGGCAAAAACTTTTTTTTCAACCTAAACAAGAACTTCCTCGATAAAATTATCGAAGAAGCCCTGAGAAAGTCTGGCAGTAATCCCGAATTTTTCAAAAGGAAAATAGAGTTTGAAAGATTTCGTGAATATTCAGTGATTTTGCCAATAAACGGTACGACTGTTAAATTCCACAATGAAAGCGTAGATTTATTGGCAAGGAATATTTCTCAACAGGTTCCGGGATTCCTTAAGATAATATCTGAAGCCAAGTGAACCAAGCTTTCAATTAAAAGGCTTGTCGCGCAACCGCAGCAAGCCTTTTTTCATACAAAAAAACGGTCGCAGCCGTAATTTTTAAGTAATATTTTACGCGTATTTCTTTTCCAATTTTTCCACTCTGTATTCCAAAGTTTTATGTTCAAATCTGTCCACTTTTTTGTTCAATTCCGCTTTAAGTTCCTCCGTATTCAGTCTCATCTCTTTCGTCATTTTTTCTTCAAGCTTATTTATCTCTGTTTTTAAATCTTTCTTAAATTCTGTTCGAAGTTCAGTAAAACCATTTTGTACCATTATGGCCAAATCATCCAGGGTTACTTCTTTTTTTATTTTATCTTGCTTACTCATGGGTTTATTATATTACACCAACCCAAGATGAGTCAACGTACCGCCAAGGGGATTCGAACCCCTGTTACCAGGATGAGAACCTGGCGTCCTAGGCCTCTAGACGATGGCGGCATATTTTTAAAATCAAATTACAAGCCACTAGATTTACCTCGTCATAAATGCAGCAGCATTTTATGACTGGGGCTAACGCGGCGAATTCTTTCAATACCTACCTATTTTGAAACTTTAGCTTTGCCCAAGGTTCAACCTTTGGCAAAGTATAAGCCACTCAAAAGGTTGAACCTTTTGAATCGTTAAGAGATTATCAAACGCGCAGCTCCTGCCTGTTTTCAACTGAAAATAACGATAACACATAAATTAAAAACAATCAATATTCTTTTTTTGCGCAAAAAAACTTACCGGTGGCATCGCCTTTCAATGAATATGATTAGTCATTGAAAATTCCGGTAAGTGCTCAGGGCTGCGTTGCAACCTGAACTTTAATAGTCCTTTTGAGATAGTGCATAACATTGAAAAGCTCCATGCGACTCCTCAAGAGAGACAGGTCCATTAGGCTTGCAATTTCATGAAATTTTTTCATGAAATCAACTGTTCTTCCAGACATTTCCGACCTCCTTTCACGCATGCAGCATCATCTGCTTCATGCAATAAGGGCAATATTCGAATTTGCCCGCCTTTCGAATCCTTTGCCGCTCCTCGGCGGTTTCAGGGTATTTCCATTCACCATCAACGGAAAGGACTCTCCCGCATTCACAAACTGTTACTTCCTCAGAAAACAGACTTTCAAAAAGTTTTCCAAGGTCCTTATTTGACATATTACTCAGCGATAACATGGCGACCTCCTTTCTGACTGCACGCCTTCCAGTTGTCAAATAACATCCCATAAACGCAACAGAAGACAACCTCCCACTGGAAACTGTCTTCTGCTGTCAAAGCAACTGCTTTGCAAACTCTATTTTGCTATATTTCTGTTTTTTGGCACTATCATCCATCCTCATCTTACACCCCTATTATACTCCTATTTTTGCATTTTGTCAATAGCAATTCGCAGGGTATTCCTAGTCAAATGGTACAAGGGTTAATGATTTTTCTAGGTAGTTAAGCG